>JADZEF010000246.1 GCA_020850695.1 Planctomycetaceae bacterium
AATGACAGATGAGATCTTTCCAAGGTCGACCGAAACCTTTCTTGGCAGCACCTCGTCGCCGTGGACTGCGAATTGACTTTCAAATGCATCAAAGATCGCTGTTCCCGTTTTCAGGATCTCATCAAGTTGCTCGATACAGCTTTCGACGGCGTCAGTCTTTCCATTGCCAGGCCCACCAACCAAAAGGATCACGCGAGGTGCGGTTTCGCTCCGCTCGACAAGCTCCTCGACCCAACCGTGAATGCGAGCGATGAGTGGAGTCGTGAACTGCCTCCCCGCAGGACGCCCAGATCCCTTGCGAAATGGTTTCTTGACCCCACCGTCTCTATGCCCCGACCACCGGAGTAGCCCTGCAGGAAAGGGCTCAACATGCGGAGAGTTCGACTCGGTCATGATGTGTCTCCGAAGCGGCCGACTGAATTGAGGCCGCCACCGGCGCGGTAAAGCAGAAACGGATTGGTATGCCGTCACAGTTCAGTCATTGCATTGCACGAACAGGTGGGTTAACATCCTAGCGTAAACTGTTAGGCAAACACAAGAGACCGGGACGACGAAGTGGCTGTCGAGAATCGCGGCTCATGGATTGGAACCAAGAAGACGCGATGTCTCCAAGGCTGGGATGCCCGGAGTATAGATAATGGCAGGAAAGCAAAAACCATTTGGACAGTGGCTCCGTGAAAAGCGGGTCGCGAAGGGCTTCAGTCTCCGCAAATTTGCGGAGTTGGTCGGAGTCAGCCCGACGTATCTGTCGCATGTGGAACAGGGCAATGCCGATCCGCCGACGGCAGATCGCGTGAAGAAGATGGCGGAACTGCTGGGCGAGAACGCGGACGAGATGATCGGATTGGCTGGCCGCATGCCCGAAGATTTGCCGGAGATCATTCAACGACAACCGACTGAAATGCCAGAGCTTTTGCGGGAGGCCAGTGGACTGACCGCCGAACAGCTTCGCACCCTGACGGAGCAGATTCGGAGGCTGAAGGAGAAAGGGGACAAGTGATGGGCCGACGCAATTCTGCGCCCAAATCGGACGTACCATTCCTGCACGCGAAGCAGATTGAGCGTGAGGCGGACCTGCTGCTCGAAGAGTATGCGCTGAAGTTCCCTACGATGACCGCGCCCCCGATGCCCGTAGACGGAATTGCCGAACTCCACCTGCAGCTGTCGCTGGAATACCTGGACATGAAGTCCCTGTTCCCGATGGCCGATGTGCATGGTGCGATCTGGTTCCAACAGGCACGGATCGGAATCGACCAGAGCCTGGACCCGGACGCCAATCCCTCGCGCCGCGGCCGTTACCATTTCACGCTGGCCCACGAGGTCGGCCACTGGCGTTTGCACCGCCAGCACTTCGTATCCAATCCCGCACAACGCACCCTGTTTGGCGACGGGACCCCGCATCCCGACGTTGTCTGTCGGTCGAGCGAAGTGAGTCAACCTGTCGAATGGCAGGCCAACGCTTTCGCCAGTTGCCTGCTCATGCCCCGCAAACTGGTCCATTCCGCGTGGACAGAGTTTCGGGGGGCGGACGACAGCCCCGTCGCCATCACCGATCTTCGGAAACTCTATGCGGAATCGTCTGCCGTCGAACCGTGGTATCGACACGGTCAGTTGGCAACGGATCAGGAATCTCAGGATCTGGCGATGAAGGAAGAATTCTGTCGGCCCCTGGCTCAGACGTTTCAGGTATCGCCCGAGGCGATGCGCATTCGCTTGGAGCAACTCGAATTGTTGGTGACCACCAAAGTGAAATCGCTGTTCTAACGACGGAACAGCTCTTTTTTTGTCCGCAGTGTTTGCTGTTTAGCCAACAGAGACACTGCTCAGTCTCAGGACGATGACATGGCCAAAACGTTCGATCTGCGGAAGCAGCTCAAGCTGCATGACAACGGACTCCTGCACCAACTGTTCGCGAATGAACCCGCGATGGAGGATGTCGCGTGGGACTCGCTCGGCGCTCATAACGTCGAGCCCATTGTGACTGCCTGGGAGGCGATGGGTGAAGACCGCCGCCGGCATTACCAGGTGATCCTGCATGACGTGAACGAGCTCGCCGATCCACGCGGTCTGAAGGTGCTGCTCGAGGAACTCGAATGGCGGTCCCCGGACCGGCTGCAGGAGTTTCAGGCGCTGAAGAGTCCCGCCGACAAGGCACTCTGGGCGTATCTGGAAGTCCGCAACGCGTTCGACCAGGCGGCGATCTTCGCCCGCGCTGAGGCGCTGCGGAGCGGCCAGCTCGCCAACCGGTGGAACAGTCTGCCCAAGCAGCCATTCACTTGCACGCCGGAGATCAAGACCCGGCTGGCGGAAGCGGTCCGGTCGTTCTATTGGAGCAAGGAGCTCCGTGGCGAGGTGTGCGAAGTCCATCACTATTCCCGGGTCGGCGGGGCGGAGTTCTTCTTTGCCTACCTTCCCGATTGGCCGGATAAGCAGTTGATCTTCGACGACCAACAGCACCTCACCCCGCGCGAAGAAACCTACGCGGTCCAGAACGTCTTCATCTACCAGCCACAAGAAGGGGCCATCGAACTGATCGCCAAGGGCGGCAAGAAGGTGCAGTTGCCGTTACGGCAGGCCTTCTGCAAAGCGGTCCTGGACATCGACGTTGATGATGATGAACCAATCCGGGCAATCTACCAGCTCGACCACCTGCTCGATCCCGGGTTTGCCTTCACGACGGATCCTGCCGATCAGATCGCTGCGGTCCGCCTGCGGCGTCTGCGGCTCGTCCCGAAGATCGCGGTGACGGCCATC
>JADZEF010000247.1 GCA_020850695.1 Planctomycetaceae bacterium
CATTGCGAACCTGCAAGTGTGCTTTGGAGCCAATCCCCACGAGCTTTTGTCGAACAAGTGACCGTGACGAGTTCCAAGTGTTTTCTCCCCCCATCTCCCCCTCGCCCGATCCCCCCATCCTCTTCACCGGGAGCCACGGATGGCCGACGTACTGAGTCAATCGGAAGTCGAATCGCTGCTGGCGGCGCTCGATCCGGGGAAGCCGACCGGGGCGGCGCCGGTCCGTCGGAACGATGCGGCGCGATCGCAGATCAGCGTCTACGACTTCAAGCGTCCGGAGCGCGTCAGCAAGGACCAGATGCGGGCGTTTCAGGCCCTGCACGAAGGGTTCAGCCGCGAGTTCGGCGCCGCCCTGAGCGGGATGTTGCGGACGATCGTCGAAGTGAAGTTGATCAGCGTCGACCAGCTGACCTACAGTGAGTTCGTGTTCAGCCTCGAGAACCCGACGTGTTTCAACCTGCTGCAGTCGGAAGGGTTGGACGGCAGCCTGATTCTGGACCTCAATCCGTCGATCCTGTTTCCGGTGGTCGACCGATTGCTGGGAGGCGGTAAGGAGTCGCGGCAGGCCTTTCCGAGCCGTCCGCTGACCGAGATCGAGCTGAAGCTGGTATCGCGGATTACCAACCTGGCGATGCGCGGACTCGAGCGGGCGTGGGCGAATATCGCCCGCCTTGCGCTGCGGGTGACGCAGGTCGAAAGCAACCCGCAGCTGGTCCAGATCGTCCCGCCCAACGAAGTCGTCGTGCTAATCAGCTTCGAGATCACGATGGGTGAGCTGCGCGGGATCATGAATCTATGCATCCCCTTCAACACCATCGAGCCGCTTTCGAACAAGTTGTCGTCGGATTCCTGGTCCGCCTATACGAAGCGGGCGATCGATCCGCGTCAGAAATTGAATCTCGAGACCAGCCTTCAGCAGGCGAGTCTGAAGATGGTGGTGCGACTGGCCGAGACGCATATTACGACGGGCGAACTGCTCGACCTGGCCGTGGGGGACGTCATCGTCACGGAGAAGGGCAAGAGCGACGGGCTGCAGGTGATGCTGGAGGGGCGCCCGATGTTCACGGGACATGCGGGGGTGTACCGCGGACACAAGGCCGTCCGAGTTGGCCCGCAGATTGCGCGGGCCGAGGACATCGTGGAACAGAAGCTGAAAGCGATGGAAGTGAAAGCCGCCGAGGCGAAGCCGGCCCCGCGTCCTGCGGCTCCGGCGAAGCGGCCGTGAGTTGCAGGAAATGCGAAAGCATTTGACGCGAAGGCGCAAAGGAAGAAACGCAAAGGCGTTTATATACGTGACTCATCGGGCGGTCGCCCCGCCCTGTTCCAACGCCTCGAAAGGTGGCCGCAAGGAGGCACAAAAGACGCAAAAAAAGAAGGTACAGGGCGAATCCGTCCCCCCGGCAACCTCCGGTCACTTTCATTTACTTGTGTGCTTTTTGTGCATTTTTTGCGGCCATCCTCCAGGATGAGTCAAGTATGTAATCCCCAACGCAAAGGTGAAGAATACCTTCGGTCCGTGCCCGACCGGCTCCTCTCTGGACTTCCGCTTTGCGTTCCCCTTGGCGGTCTTCGCGACTTTGCGTCGAAGTTCTGTCCGTTCTCCGGCCTCCGCAGTCAAGCGAGTTTTGGGCGATTCAGGCGGATTCGCGCGCGAAAGTTCTTGACGCGATGGAATTTCCGGGATAGAAGTACAAGTGCGCCGACAGGCGGAGGTTTTCTGGCCGGGAAAGGCCGCACCTGCCGACCTGTGCGAGGGGTTCGACAATCACAGGAACCCCTTCAACCCGTGCTTCAGGCATTCGTTGGGCGGACGGCGCAGGAGCCGGCCGCCAATTTTTTTTGGTCCCTGTCTAAACCCGACAGAAAGGTTGAATGGCCGACAACACCTCCCATCGCGTCAACGATCAGATTCGCATTTCACCCGTCCGCGTCGTCGGAAACGACGGCGAGATGCTGGGGGTCATTCCTACCCCGCAGGCCATGCAGATGGCCATGGAAGCCGGTCTGGACCTGGTTGAGGTCGCCCCCAACGTGCGGCCTCCCGTCTGCCGGATCATGGACTACGGGAAGTTCAAGTACGAGCAGCACAAAAAAAAGAAGAGCAACACCGGCGGAAAGGCCGCGGAACTCAAAGAGATCCGCCTGCGTCCGAAGACCGGCGACCACGACATCGAATTCAAGATCAAGCAGGCTCGCGGATTCCTGGAAGAGCGTCACAAGGTCAAGCTGACCGTGATGTTCAAGGGACGCGAAAACGCCCACCACGAAAAGGGGCGTGAAGTCCTGGACGAGGTCATCAAGCTGCTCGAAGACGTGGCGAAGGTGGAGAAGTTCCCCGGAATGGATGGCGGGCGGCAGATGACGGCCGTCGTCGCTCCGCGGGCCGTGATTCCGGCCACTTCGTCGCCTGCCCCGGCGGCCGCCTCCGGCGCGGGGTGAACTTCCGCGAGTCGTCCGTCTCACCCCTTCGAGACTTGACCGTTCGATCGTGTTATCGACGCGATGCAGGACGGGCCATTGGGCCCGTCCTTCGCGGTTGCCTCGCACTCGCCCCTGGGGCCGATGAGATGTGGTGAATCTCGCCCCCGGAAATCGCATTGCGCGCGAACCTTCCGCGCGCCGTGGATGGCTTCGCGGAATCCGAGCAGCCCGTTCGCGAGACGCGTTGCGCGCTGACTTTCGGCGCGCGTCGGAATGTTGTCCCGGCCCTTGGATGATCGCCCCGCAAATTTTTGCGCGCGAAGTTTCCGCGCGCAATGGATTATCTCAACTTCTTTGCCGGACGCTGCCCCTCTCGATGACCGGCTGAGTTCAAACTGAGCTCGACGCCTCCTTGACCGTCGTCCGAGCGCCGGCGGGATCAATTTCCCGATCCAGGCGGTTCCTCGACGGGGACGGCGCTTGAATTCATTCCGCCGCGCGCGGACGATTGGGACGCGAAGCAATTTCGTTCGATTGTGCCATCCCCGAGTCCTTCGCGCGCCGACGATCCGCGCCCTCATTGTTCCGGAGCTGACCATGTCCCGTGTTCTCGACCGCCTGAAGGAACTCGGCCTCGACCTTCCGCACGCCCCCGCGGCGGTCGGCTTCTACGTCCCCGCCGTTCAAACCGGCAACCTCGTCATGACCAGCGGGCAATTGCCGTTCGTCGGCAAGGAAATCCCGTTCGTGGGTAAAGTCGGAAGCGACATTCACGAGGAAGAAGGGGGCAACGCGGCCCGCATCTGCGCCCTCAACGCCCTCGCCGCCATCCACGCCCTCATCGGCGACCTTGATCGCATCACCCGCGTCGTCCGCGTCGAGGGCTTTGTGCAATCGGCTCCCGGATTCACGGCCCAGCCCCGCGTCATCAACCCCGCTTCACAATTCCTCGTTGACGTCTTCGGAGAAGCGGGAAAGCACACGCGGATTGCCGTCGGGGCGGCCGAACTTCCACTGAATGCAGCCGTCGAGCTGTCGATCTGCGTGGAAGTCTCGTGATAGCCTCCAGTGTCTCGATCAACGACACTCGCCGTGACATCGGCGACCTGTCCAATGACTGCCCAATCCCTCCACACAGTCCGGATGAAAGGCCAGGCATGCCGCACGCACTCGTCCGGTTCGCAGTCGTCCTGCTGATCGTTACCGCGGTCGTCGCCAACGTTCACGGCGACGAAGCGCAGAAGACAACGATCGGCCCCGAAAAAGGGAGCCTCGTGATCGTCGGCGGTGGGCGGATGGTGAAGCCGATCGTCGATGAGTTCATCAGCAGGGCAGGGGGGAGCGACGCGGCGTTCGTGGTCATCCCGACGGCGAACGTCGGCGAAGATTGGGGCGAGAAGTACGTCGCGGCGAACTTCCTGACGAAGCGGGGTGCGAAAGACGTCGTCGTGCTGCATACCCGCGATCCGAAGGTCGCCGACACGGAAGAATTCGTCGCGCCGCTTCGGCGCGCAAAAGCCGTGTGGATCGACGGGGGCCGTCAGTGGCGGCTGGCCGACTCGTACCTGGGAACGCGGACGCTGAAGGAACTGGAGGCAGTGCTCGACCGCGGGGGCGTGATCGGCGGGTCGTCGGCCGGAGCGACGATCCAGGGCTCGTACCTGGTCCGGGGCGCGCCGGAAGGGAACACGATCATGATGGCGAAGGGGCACGAGGTCGGATTCGGTTTTTTGAAGTGCTGCGCCATCGACCAGCACGTGATCGCCCGAAAGCGCGAGAACGACCTGGCGCCGGTGATCGAAGCTCATCCCGAGTTGCTCGGCCTCGGGATCGATGAAGCCACCGCGGTCGTGGTGACGGGCAATCGTTTCAAGGTCGTCGGCGACAGCAAGGTCGTCGTGCACGACGCCGGGTACAAACCCGAAAGCGGGCCGAAGTATTACCTGCTCAAGGCGGGCGACGAATTCGATCTTACGACGAGGAAGCGCCTCGACTGATTCGGTGCAAGCTCGAAGTTTTCTTCACGCTCTTGTTTGAAAGGATCGTTGGTTCGCGGCGTCTCTGTAAAGTGGTCGCCAGTTCTGGCAGGATGAAACCCTCATTCGGGAGCGGACATCATGAGCCACGCTGCATCGGAAGATCGAGATCGCGAGTCCGGCGTCACCATCACCCTGTCGCGCGATCTCCCGCGACCACGCCGGAAGCCACCCCTCGATCATGCGGCCACCTTTCGAAAGGCGCTGCGGCGTCCGATCGAGTCGCTCTGGAAACCGCGGCACCCCCTTGTTCAATGTGGTGACGATCACGCTCTGGTGCAGGCGGTTCACGACGCCTTCTTCGATCATCATCCGCTCGTCCTTTCGCCGGATGTGATCTGGCTGACGCTGGCCCGCGGATTCTCCCTGCATGTCGGACTGCATGCGGAGGAACTTCGCCATCGGTTCGTCTCACATTCGGGCAAGCTCAAGCTGATCGTGAATCGCCCGGACTTCCTTCCGGGCGGCGACAATCCCTGGCCGGAAGCCTTCGAAGCGTTCTCGACCGAGATCGGCACGCACGTCGGAAAGCTCCGTGATTTCGTTCGCTGTGACTTCACAACGACCGGACCGATCGAGCGGGCCGTCGGCGACCTCATGGTGATGGACACATTTCAGCCTTACTTCGAGTACGAGATGCTGTGCGGATGCGGCATCCCCAGGATCCATCTGAAGGGAACCGTGGAGGACTGGAAGTCGATCCGGAATCGCGCCGCGGTGTTCGGGGAGTTCGGGCTCGAGACCTGGTGTCGGGCTCTCGACCCGATTCTGGCCCAGTTTGTGGCAGCGGCTTCGGGCTGCCCTGACACGGATTTCTGGGAGTCCTTCTTCCGCTACCACGGCGGATCGGGCCCGAGCGTCATGACGGGCTGGATCAATACACTGTTCCCCTACCACAAGGATTCGGAGAACCGTCTCAAGCCGAATCCATATCTGGAGGACTGGGAACGACGCCTGGAAGTCGATTCCCGCCAGGATTGGCGAGAGAGTTGGCACGATCCGCAAGGGGCCGGGATGGGCGTCGTCCCCAGCGCTCTGGCGTCGGTTCCCATCAAGGTCCACTGGGGCAGTCGCGAGACCATGATGCGTTTCGTCGGAGGTCTCATGGGGGTCTCACAGGAGGAGGAAACCCTGGCTCTCGAACCGCAATGCGGCTGGGCGATTGTCTATGAGGAACCGGTCGACCCGATTCGTTCGCGGTCCGAAATCGCGAGAGACGTCGCGACGCTGCAGGATCTGTCGGACGATTCGTAGCCGCTCATGATTCCGACGATGCGGCTGCCTCGTCGACCTTCGACCGATCATCGCTGAGGCGCGCTCCCCGTCGCCGCAGACACCCCACCGCAAACGACGCCAGACCGTCGAAGCGATACTGGCCATCGACGTAATGCTCGATGACATAGAACACGAAGTAGTAGAACCGCGAGAAGGCCCAGATCGCTACCCCCAACAGGGCGGCATTCCGCCACGACCAGTTCTCGCAGAGCAGGACGGCGACAGCCGCTCCGCCAAGAACAAGGAACAGAAATCCCTTCGCGATGATGGCCGAAGGGCTCTTCAGGTCACCCATCGCGTGCTTCTCCCCCGCTGATCGCGCGCAGGCCAAACAGGACATCGACAAAGCGGCGCTGCATTCCCTCAGAACCCGGCGACCATCTCGCCACCACCCGGGGCCGCGAGTTGCCCCGACGGCCCCGGGCAAAATATTCTCCGGCACGAACCTTCAGCGTAGGCGGAAAACGATTGGCTCGACAAGATGGGTACCTCGCGGTGGCGCTAATGAAATGAGCCCTGGCCGAAAGAAGGGCCAGGGCTCAGCGAAATTCGACTTGTCGAAAGCGATCGTGAGACGATGGGCTCACAAAACCCCGTCGGTCGTCACTTTGCCGCCTGCGCCGGCGGCGTGACGCCTGGAGCGGCGATGAACTTCACGAGTTCCTTCGCGTCGTCGTTGTTCCACAGGATGACCGTGCCGTCGTAACCGCCCGCGGCCACCTTCTTCGTCCCCTCGTGGTAGGCCACGCAGTAGACCCAGTCCTTATGGCCCGGGAACGCCTTCACGACGGCCCCAGTGGTCGCGTTGTGAACGCGGGCCTGCTGGTCGGCGCTGGCGCTGTAGATGTTCCCATCCTTCATCATGCGGATGCGGAAGACTTCGTTGCCGAAGCCGCCGATCGCCCGCGTCTGCTGGGCGTTCGTGACGTTCCAGCAGCGGATCTGCCGGTCGGCCCCGCTCGTCGCCACCTCGTTGCCGCTCGGCAGGAACTGCACGCCGAAAACCGGCTGGCCATGTCCGTTGTACGTGACCAGCGATTCCCCCTTCTCGACGTCGAACACCTTGCTCGTCTTGTCGCGGCTGGCCGAGGCGATCTTCTTCCCGTCCGGAGCCCACGCCACGTCCATCACCCAGTCGGCATGGTCTTCGATCGCCTTGACCAGCTTCTTCGTCGCGACGTTGTAGATGCGGATCGCGCGGTCGGCGCCCGCACACGCGATCTTCGTTCCGTCCGGGCTCCACGAGCAGGCGAAGACCGAGTCCTGCGACGTCACCAGGTCGGCCAGCAGGGCCCCGCTGGCGGCGTCGAACAGCTTCAACTCGCCCATCTGCGCGGGCGTGCCTGCCGCCACGGCCATCGTCTTGCCGTCCGGGCTGTAGGCGATGTCATATACGCGCTCGGCGACGTTGGTGACGCGGCGGGCCAGCTTGCCATCGGCGGCATTCCACAGCACGACTTCATGGTAGCCCGACGTGGCGACCTGCTGGCCGTCCGGGCTGAAGGCGATCGCCGTGATCGGCACCGGGACGCGATAGGTTTCCGGAGCCGGCGGCTGCGGGACCTTCGGCATGATGGCGAACAGCGGCTCGTTCGTCTCGAAGCCCGCATCGAGCTTCGCCCCGGTGTTAATCCACTTCTTGACGAGTTCGATTTCTTCCTTGGTCAGCGGATCGGCGTCCTTCGGCATATCGCCGCTCACCAGCATCGAGACGAGGGTCGAATCGGCGGCCTTGCCCACTTCGAACGGCGCGCCCGACTCGCCTCCCTTCAGGACACCGGCGAAGTTCTCCATGTTGTACCGCCCCTTGGCAGTGCGGGCGTTGTGGCAGGCGAGGCACCGCTTGACGAAGACCGGCGCGATCTTGTGCGAGAACGAGACGAGCTTGCCGAGGGCGATCAACTGATTTTCGGCCGCCCGCTGCTTGCCCAGCCATTCGGCGGTCACCGTCTCGAACGCCGTCTTCGCCGCTTCAACGACCGGCAGGGCGGCCGCGATCTGGGCTTCGATTCCCTTGATGGCCTCGGGCGACTTGGCCGCCGAGTCCTTCATCTTCGCGATCGCTTCTTCCGACTTCTTCACCGCCGCCTGGGCGTCGGTCAGCGTCTTCGTCGCGGCCGCCACCTTCGCCGCCGGAGCCTTCGCCGCTTCGGTCGCCTTCGCCGCCGCATCGGTCGCCGCCTTCAATGCCTCGGCTGCCTTCGCCGCGGCGTCCGCGGTTTCCTTTTCCTTGTCGGTTCCCTTGGCCCCTTCGGCCGCCTTCTTCGCGTCAGCATCGGCCTTCTTCGCCGCTTCAAGAGCCGCCGCGGTATCGACCACCGCCTTCGCGGGAGCTTCGTTTTCCTTGTCGGCGGCGGCCTTGTCGGTCGTCGCCTTGGTCACCGCATCCTGCTGAGCCTTCAAGCCGGCTTCGGCCTGTTTTCCGGCGCGGTCCGCCTGGTCGGCTTCCGACTTCGTCTTGAGGAGCTGCGTCTGCAGAGCCTTCAACTTGTCCTGCTCGGCCTTCAGCGCCGCTGCCGAAGCGTTCTTCCGGGCCAGAGCCTCATCGGCCACTTTCTGAAGTTCGACCGCCTTGGCCTCGCCCGCAGGATCCCCCTGGGCCATGGCCTGAGCGGCGAACAGGGGCAGGACGAACGATGACAACAGGGCTGCGCGAAGAATCGCAGACGTTCGCATGAGACATCCTCGTCAGGCAGGAACTGGACTTGAGAGGCAGAGTAAACGACGGGGGGCACCGGCGAGGCGATGCCCACGGAAGGCGGGAAGAGCAGGGCAGGGGGACGGGGTGCGTCAAAGGACTCACCCGAAGTGAAGCGGAGTGCCATGGAACATTGCGTCGATCCACCCCGCAACGTCGCCAACTCCGGAAAACTTCCACGAATCAGCATCGCCTGATCGAAGAGGGATGTCAAGGAGGCAACGTGCAGCGAGTCAACCGTGGTCCTGTTCTGTATTGCTGAAGGCCGAGCCCCCATCCCGACCGAGACACGGTTTTCCCGCGAATTTGTTTCCGTATCGACATATCGAAGGATACTCTGCCGACGTGGCACGGTTGAAGTGGGGGCAACGCATCCCCTTCGCCGTGCGTCGTTCATTCTGAGAGGTGGGACTCCCTATGATTTGTCGGATGTCTGTTCGCGCCATGCTGGCGGTTGCGGTGGCTGGCGTCGTCTGGAGTGGTGTCGCGAAGGTCGGCACGAGGATCGCCTTCGCCCAGGATAAGCCAGGCGCCGGTTCGATCGATCGGCGCGTGCTGCCGGTCGCGGACCCCACGCCGCCAGTCTCGGACGTTCTGGACGCTCGCAACGCCAAGGCCCCCCCGCCGTTCGAGGTGAAAGCGCCAGAAGGAGCGCCGAACGTCCTCATCGTGCTGCTTGATGATATGGGGTTCGGCCAGTCGAGCGCGTTCGGCGGTCCGATCCACATGCCAACCGTCGAGAAACTCGCCCGGGGCGGGCTGCGGTACAACCAGTTTCATACGACGGCTCTCTGCTCGCCGACTCGTGCGGCTCTGCTGACCGGCCGCAATCATCACGTCTGCAACATGGGCTCGGTCACGGAGACGGCCACCGGGTTTCCCGGGCAGACCGGGCGGCGACCGAACTCGGTCGCCCCGCTGGCCGAGATGCTGCGACTCAACGGGTACAGCACGGCCGCTTTCGGTAAATCCCACGAAACCGCTGCCTGGGAAGTCAGCCCGTCCGGTCCCACCGACCGCTGGCCGACGCGCTCGGGCTTCGACAAGTTCTATGGATTCATCGGCGGGGAGACGAACCAGTGGGCGCCGGCAATTTATGAGGACATGTCACGCATCGAATTGCCGAAAGACCCCGACTACCACCTGATGACCGACATGACCAACCAGGCGATCAAATGGGCCAGCGCCCAGAAGTCGCTGACGCCCGACAAGCCGTTCTTCCTCTATTTCGCTCCCGGCGCCACGCACGCCCCGCATCACGCCCCCAAGGAGTGGATCGCGAAGTACCGGGGGAAGTTCGACCAGGGATGGGACAAGGTGCGGGAAGAGACCCTGGCCCGACAGATCGAACGGGGCGTGGTTCCGAAGGGGACGAAGCTCGCCCCCAAACCCGAGGCGATCAAGGACTGGGAGACCCTGAACGCCGACGAGAAGAAGCTGTTCGCCCGCCAGATGGAAGTCTTCGCCGGCTATGGAGAATACGCTGACTTCGAAATCGGCCGGCTTGTCCAGGCGATCGAAGACCTCGGCCAGCTCGACAATACCCTCATCTTCTATCAGGTCGGAGACAACGGCGCGAGTGCCGAAGGAACGTTGAACGGCCTCTTCAACGAGAGCACCTACTTCACCGGCGTCCCCGAGACCGTTCCCGAGATCCTGAAGCA
>JADZEF010000248.1 GCA_020850695.1 Planctomycetaceae bacterium
AGAGATTGAGCGACGGAGCGAATGCGAGAACGAGTGAAGCACGATTCGCAGACTTGCGAGCGATGTGGGATGAGAGGCCTTGGCTTTATCCCCCCATCTCCCCCTCGCCCCATCCCCCCATCCTCGACCTACCCCAAGAACCGTGGCTCACAAAAAACCGGGCGTCGAGAAGTGGCCCTCTCGACGCCCGGTGAGTGGTTGTCTGCCGGGAAGCGACCTTCGGAGCGATTGACCCAGTAACCGCTGTATCCTCTGGCCTGTATGCTCCCGTCCGATCGTAAAACCGGTCGGCACGCCGGATCCCCGCAAACCCTGACGAGCTCCGGCAGTCAACCACAAGAGGCAAGATTGGTGGAGGGATGAGGGTCGAGTGTCTAGGGACAGACGATGCAATCGTCGATTGGTTAGCTGTCCGAACCGTTCCGGACAACCTTCTGTCACTAGACCCTAGACCCGCGTCCCTCGACCCTCCGTCACGCACTCGCCCTCAATCGAGGTGTTTCCTTTTCTTTCGGCTTGATGCCCCACGCGTCCTCGAGCCACTCGACGACGCGCTCCATCCGCATGCCCCGCGATCCCTTCACCAAAACGACGTCGCCCGGCTGCAGCCAGTCTTCGAGCGTTGCGGTGACATCCGCGAGCGTGGTGCACGCCCGCAGTTGCCCATCGCGATGCCCCGACAACCGGGCTCCTTCGACGACGTCCCCGGCGAAGTGCCCGAGGGCGATGATTCCATGAATCCCGCACGCAACCGCTTCCTCGCCCAACTGGCGATGGCAGCCGGCCGAGTACGTTCCAAGTTCCAGCATGTCCCCCGCGACGAAGATGCAGCGGCCCGGGCCCGCCCAGTCGCGAAGGATGTGAATCGCAGCCCGCATCGAGCCGGGATTCGCGTTGTACGTGTCGTCGATGACGGTGACCGCACCGAAGCGGCGGATGACACCGCGCCCCGGCATCGGACGATAAGCCTCAAACCCGCGAGCGACATCGGCCGCCGGCACTCCGAACTCGCGAGCGACCGCCACCGCCGCCAGAGCCGAAACCAGGACGTGCCGTCCGGTTCCCGCCAGGCTGTAGTCGCGACCATCGAGCCGGAAGCTGAGGCGACCGGGGATGCTCTTCACCCAGGTGGGACGAATCTGATTCTCGGGACCTTCGCCGACGCAGACGACGCGGGCCCGGGTGCGGGCCGACATCCCGCGGACGCGAGCATCATCGCCGGCCAGCACGGCCAGCCCATCGGCGGGAAGAGCTTCAGGCAGCTCTCCCTTGGCGATGGTGATGTGATCGAGGCTTCCGAAGGTGGAGACGTGAGCCAGTTCGACAGCCGTCACGACGCCGATGTGCGGCCTGGCGATGGCGGCCAGGTCGCGGATTTCGCCGACATGCGAGGCTCCGAGTTCCATGACCGCATAGCGATCTCCCTTCTCGATGCCGAGCAGGCTGAGAGGCAGACCAAAGTGATTGTTGAAGTTCTCGGGGCTTTCGACACCCGGCAGCGACGCACCAAGGACGGTGTGGATCATGCGGCGGGTTGTCGTCTTGCCGACGCTTCCCGTGACGCCGATGACCGTCGCCGATTGTTGATTTCGATACCAGTGGGCGAAGTCGGCCAGTGCGGTGAGAGTGTCACGCACGACGATCTTCGGTCCCGAAATTCGCTCGGCCCGCTCGCTCGACACGACGCACACCGCCGCCCCATTCTTCATGGCATCGGCAACGTAGTCGTGACCATCGAGACGTTCGCCGCGTACTGCCCAGAAGACGTCTCCCGATTCGATGCGACGCGAATCGATCTCGACCCGCCGCACCGTCCGCAACGAATCCACGCCGACGGCCTGGCCGTCCACAGCGGAAACAAGTTGTGCGAGGGCGACGGGGTTCATGACGTGTGGAGCGAGAGTGATGGGCCGTTTGGTTTTCGTAGCACGGGCACTCCTGCCCGTGAGTCCATTGTTCGAGCGATGGTTTCGCACGGGCATGAGTGCCCGTGCTACGTTTGCCGCTATCCGGGGATGACGCACGGAACGCGGAGTTCCGGGGCCTGCTGGATTTCCTGAAGGATCGTGCGGGCAACCAAACGGTCGTCGAAAGGATGTCGCTCGGTGCCGATGATCTGTTCGGTTTCGTGTCCCTTTCCGGCGATCAGGACGCAATCCTGAGGCCCCGCATGCTGCAGAGCCCAGCGGATCGCTGCCGCCCGATCGACCTGGACGAACGGCTGACGCGATGATCCCGCGAAGCCGGCGAGAATCTCGTTGATGATCTGCTCGGGACTTTCGGTCCGCGGGTTGTCGCTGGTGACGACGACGAGGTCCGCCTCGGTCGCCGCCTTACCCAGCAGCGGTCGCTTGGTCCGGTCCCGATCGCCCCCCGCACCGAACACCACAATCAGGCGTCCGCGAGTGAGTGGCTTGAGGAACCGGATGCATCGCCGCAGAGCGTCATCGGTATGGGCATAGTCGACGAAGACGTCAAAGTCCTGTCCGACGGTGATTCGTTCGAGCCGTCCCGGAACCGAATTCATGGCTTCGATTCCCGCGACGATCTTCGGGAGCGGGACACCGAGATGGTGTGCGGCGGCGGCGGCGGCGAGGCAGTTCGAGACGTTGTGCCGACCGACGAGCGACGTCGACGCTTCCGCCGACTCGGCGCCGATCGTCAGAACGAAGTCCGTTCCGTCGATTGATTCGTTCTGAATGCGGGCGAAGACATCGGCCGGGTTGTCGATGCCGATCGTCCACATCTTCAGACCTGCATCGATCCGGCCGCGGAGCGAACTGCTTCCGGCGTCATCCGCGTTGAGGACCACGAGTCCCCCCTTCTTGCAGAGGGACGCGATGCGGGCCTTGCTGTTGCGGTAGTGATCGAAGTCCGGGTGATAGTCGAAGTGATCCTGCGTGATGTTCGTGACGATCGCGACGTCGAGCGCCACTCCCGCAGCCCGATCCTGATCGAGAGCGTGCGAGGAGATTTCGAGCGTGGCGTGCTTGCAACCGTTGGCCCGCATCCGCCCCAGCCAGTTCGCGAGCGACTTCGCATCGGGCGTGGTGAGGTTCGACGCGGTCCGCTGGAGACCGTCGCTGCATTCAATGGTTCCGAGCAGCCCCGTCCGCTTGCCGGCGGTTTCGAGGATCGACCGGATGAGCCAGGCGGTGGTCGTCTTGCCGTTGGTTCCCGTGACGCCGGCCACGCTGAGGCAGCGCGCCGGATGCCCCTGCATCGCCGCACACAACTCGGCGAACGCACGGCGGACATTCGGAACGACGCATTGCGGGATGTCGACAGTGCCAAGCGGCTGCTGAACGAGCAACGAGCCGGCGCCGCGCTGAATGGCTTCGGCGATGAACTGCGTGCCGTCGACCCGGGTGCCCGGGATGGCGGCGAAGAGCGAGTACCCCTGGACGTCGGAGCTGCGCTCGGTCGCATCGGTCACCTGGATATCGCCGCACCCCACGAAACTGGCTCGCGGGAACAGCCGGCGAAGGCTGACCGAAACCGGTTGAGTGGAGGAACGGGACGCCATGAACGAGGAGACCTTGAGAGAGCTGCGTTGAAAAAGCTCCGTCCAGAACATCCATGCTCTGGACGGCGCAGATCGAGACCGCAGACGGCCATCCTGGCCATCGGGCGCAGACTCGACGGGTTGTTTTGTGGTGGAGCGAACCGGACTGGTTCGAAGAGTTGGGCTCGTCGGCGAGGTCGATTGGCGTCGCGTTCGAGCGGGCGGGATTCTCTTGATTCCCGGAAAACGGTCAAGCGCGGTTTGACGATTTTTCAGAACCCTTGTAAAGAATACAAACCTGCGGCCGGTAACGTCTTGCAGCGATTCGTCAGTGTTGTGTCGGAAATCGATTCAAGTTCGGTCGCGAACGTGGCGTCGTCGCTCGCTGTCATACTGGACAACGCCAGCCGACAGGTGGAGTAAGCCGTGGGATGCGACGGCGCGACGATGCCGAAAGCACCCGGCCTGCTTGAAATACGAGATGACCTTCCCTAACCTTAGCCGTTTCAACGAATGCCGGCCGAATGACCGCTCGATTGCATGTTCTGATCGGCAACCGCCGGTCGGCAGCCATGTAGGCGGCCAAAGCCCGGACGAGATGTTTGGAGCAATTCGAGCATCTGAAGGCGTAGCTCAGTTGGTAGAGCAACGGACTTTTAATCCGTAGGTCTCGGGTTCGAGTCCCGACGCCTTCATTATTGCAAAGTGTTACAAGGAATCAGGTTTCGAAAGAATCGGAGCCTGCGAAAGACCCTGCGTTTGCCTGATCATTCAGTGCCGTGTCGAGCAAAGTGTCTGGAGTTCCGATCTTCGACCAACGCGGGTTCTGATTTGGCCGCGGCCGGCATCAGTCGGTGCTCCATCGACTTCGAGATTTGCTCGAATCGCCAAAAGCAGCAAACGTGGTCGCCCCACTGCTGCAAAAACTCCCGCACGGAATTCTTTTGGGGACACGGTTTCCGGGCTTTGCGCACGGATGCCAGAAGTGCTTCCCGAGTTCCCGGAACGCCGCGGCCGGAATCGGAATCCAGGACGGCGCCACCGTGGCCGTCGTCGTTGAAAACCGTTGTGTCGACAACTCGCGCGTGGCCTTGGGGCTTGCCGATGGCGCCAACGCGTTCGTACACGGCAACCATTTCGAGCGCGCCGGCGGCATGCCGCCGCTCGTCGCGATCCGCGGCCAGTCGAACGCCCTGATGACCGACAACGAGATTCGCGGCGGGGGCGTTGCGGGGATTCTCGTTCAGGGACGAGCGAAGCTCGACGGCAATCGATTCTTCGGACGGGGACCCGGACAGGGGGCCGCAGTCTGGATCTGGGAAGGGTCGCACGTGGACGTGGCGGACAACCGCTTCGAGGGCTAATCGAATGCCGTCAACGCCACTGCATCGCGCGTCCGCGTCACCGGCAACACCGTCCAGGACTTTCAGAAGACGGCCATCATTGTCAAGAAGCCCTCGGCGCCCCCGGTGGTAGCCAATAATGTCGCCATTTCAACCCAGGAATCCGACACGCCGGTCCAGGTCGACGGAGGGGCGGGGTACATCGAGAACAACGTCAAGAGGGCTGCCGCCGACGAGAACGTGCGTGCCCCTCAGGAGGAATAGCGTAGTCGGTAAGCAGAGCGGTCTCGCACATCTGAGCGTGCGGCACCGCACATGGTTCCAATTGTGCGGGACGCTGCTCACCTCGCGGTGGCCTCTCGAACGGTATCGCTGAGGCTGACGAGGCCCGTTTCCGCACCCGCACACGCTGAACGGAGAGCTGTCGACTGTGTTGGTGGTCGTAGGGAACCTGATTTGCAGTACGCCTCTGCGCTGTGAGTCTCGGCGAAACATGCTCAGTTGACAGAGAAACCGAATTGAAGATCGCTTCTGGGAGGAGAGTGTGATCCCACACCAAGACCCAATCCGTGCGAAACTGTGTGGTCATTGCCGGAATCCACTCTCTGAGGGCGCCCGGTTCCGTGGACACTGCGGTGCTGCCTTCTCCGGAGAGACCGCACACGTCGAGCCGACGGCGAACGCCCTCCGTCGTTTAGCGGAACGGTCGAAGTCTACAAGATTACGTTAGCGATCAAAGTCGCCGCGGAAAGACCTGATGAGATTGGATCGCAGACGTAGCCTGGGACGCCTGCGGTAGAGAAGACCTGGGTTATTGACAAGTGAACGGCTCGAGTGCCTCGAAGGTCTGCCATGCCCGCGTCCCTCACCGTCTGTGAACAATGCGGCGCCCGAATCCGCGTAGAGCAGCGCTACTGTGAACAATGCGGTGCTGCAGTGCACACGGCATCGAACCCTGTTCCTGCCGCGGAGCACCCTGACGGGAAGTTGACGCCGCGGGAGCCTGGTCCGAGCGAACTCGCGCCCGGCGCAGACTCCGAGATCACCTGGATCGACCGGTCCCCGATTCTGGGCCGCAACATCGCCACGAAACAACTCGTGCTGATCGTCGTTCTGTCTTTGGTGGTCATGCAACTGGCCGTGGGAACGATGGGTTGGCTCGTCAACGACAGATTCCTCATCCTGCAATGGCAGGTGTTCGCCATTGGCGGCGGATCGCTGATCGTCCTGATGCTCATTGCGATTCTCATTCTGGGGAACTCCGTGAATACGACCGTCACGGTCAACGACGTCGGACTCCGATTCGAAATGGGATCGCGCACCAGAGGCCTTTCGCGCATGACCGTCGCGGCCGGGACCGCGGCTGGATCTCCGGCTGCAGCCGGAGCAGGGCTACTGGCAGTTTCGCGAAGCTCGGGGCTGATTCCCTGGGCTGACGTCGCGCGAGCGCGGATCAATCACCGCCGCCGTTCGTTCACTCTGTATGACGCCGCGCTGCCTTTGATCGAAGTCGGCTGCACTCCCGAAGTGTTTGATCGGGTCACGATGATCATCAACCGGCACGTCTCCAGGGTCGATCACGTGGCTTGTGCGCGATGATTTCACTTCGGGGCTCATCGAAGCTGCGAGCCGCAAAGGCCCTCAGAACAGCTCGGAGAGGGCGCGACCCCCTTCGCTGGAGTCGATCGGGCCGTCGTCGGGCATCTTCAGCCGCTGGTCAGTGTCGATTCCCCGCCTGCGGTACAAAGTCTCCGCGACGTCGCAGGGAGTGTAACGGCGGTCGATGGACGTCCGCCGCCGCGCAAGCGGAGCAGCCAGTCGCGCGATGGGTGAAACGGCCATTGGCGCATAATCTCTCGGCTGACGACGCTCTCCGTGTGTCGTACAGCCCATGGCACCGTTCGGAAGAACGTCGTCTTGAGTGTGGTCGACCGCGGGACGTATCAGCGGAATGTCATCTCAACACGACAATGTGCAAGGTACGCAGGGCGAGCTCATCGAGCGCGATGAAGCCAGACATCGACCTCACGATCGGCCAGCCGCTGCGACACGAGAGCCTCGTAGCGGTCGTGCGATACGGGCAAATCGTACGTCCCAAGGTCACGATCCGTCCCGTCGATGCGAATTCGAACTCGACCGGCCGGCTTGGTGCAACTGGTAACCGGGCTTCCGAGTAGCTTTCGGCACGGGGGCGGCCCCCTTCACGGGTGAGCGAAACCATTGTTGCGGTTTCGCGCCGCAATGCCGTCGGAGTGGGTGATTCCGCCCCACTACCACCCCAAAATGTGGTAGTGGGGCGGAATCCTCATCTCTCATCAGCAGGTAGCCGTAACTCACGGCTCGGCAAGATCTTGATTCAGAGCGGGTGAGCGGACTCGAACCGCCGACATCCAGCTTGGGAAGCTAGCACTCTACCAACTGAGTTACACCCGCGATTCATCACCGACATAGGGGAGTTGCCCCCGATATTCGGTTCCCAGTCAGACTACTCCGTCCCGGGGAAGTGGTCAAGGACGCCCCGACGAAAAGCCCACGGCAACTCAGCGACGCGGGTTAAAAGGACGTCGCCATTCGTTCGATGCCCTGCCGGCCACTGTTGTCTTCGCCCTGCTCTGCGTGCGCGACGCGCTGATCAGCGCCGCCAGACTCGCCGCCGTCGACGATCTTGCCGCGGTCGTCCGAAATTTCAGTCGGCCAAGCCAACGACCTCTCGCAGCGCCTGGCATCTTCAAAAAGTGAGTCGCCAGGTTGAGATCGCTCGCGTGCCGAACCAACTTCGCGATCGCAGGGAAGCCCGATTACTGGCCGGCGGACTTCTCGTGGTACACCAGCTTTCCACCCATCCATGTCCGGTTCACGGTGATGTCTTTCACAGCCTCTTCGGGACAGGTCAGGATGTCCTGGTTGAGGACGATGAAGTCCGCCAGCTTGCCCGGCTCGAGCGAGCCCTTCTCCTTTTCTTCGAACGACAGCCAGGCGTTGTTTGCCGTGTAGAGACGGATGGCTTCCTCGCGCGTGATGCGCTGCTCGGGGTGGAACGGGCGATCGGTCCACCGCGGCTGTCGCGTCAGGGCGATCCACATTCCGAGGAACGGATTGTACGGGTTGACTGACCGCAGGCTGCCGATCTTCTGCATGTGGTCCGAGCCGCCCCCGACGACCACGCCATGATCGAAGAGCGTGCGGTAAGGCTGGAAGTACGCGAGCCGCTCGACGCCGAACTGCTTTTCCAGCGTCGCTCCGTCGAGCCACAGCCACGCGGGTTGCAGGTCGGCGACGATCCCCAGTTCCTTCATGCGCTGCACCGCTTCGAGACTCATGAAGTTGCAGTGCGTGATACAGGGGCGGCGGTCGCGAACGGGAAACTCCTCGTTCACCTTGGCGTAGGCTTCAATCAGGGCGTGCACCGCTCCGTCGCCCACCGAATGCGCGGTCATCTGAAGGTCGTTCTTCAAGGCCAGTCGCGCGATCTGAAAGAGTTTGTCCGGCTCGACATACCGCAATCCTCGATACTCCGGATCGGTAATCGAATAGATCTTGCTCACGCCCCAGGGCTGACGCATGTAGGCGCTCCCCGTCAGCATGCCGCCGTCGAGAAAGATCTTCACCCCGCGGAGCCAGAGCCGGTTGTCGTACGCGTGTGCGGGGTTCTTCGCCGCCGCTTCGAGCCGCGCCTCAATCTTCTCGATCGGGTCTTGAGCATTGACCGAAAGATACGCAAAGACACGGCACGTCAGCTCGTTCGCGTCCTTGAGTTTCCGATAGCGAACGACGTCGCCGTCGCCGGAATTCCGGTCCGAGACACTGGTCAGACCCACCGCGTTGTAATCGGCGAAGAGCTGCTTCAGCCGCGCCAGGCGATCCTCTTCCGTCGCCGACTTCCCCGATCCTTTGGATTTCACCAGTCGCGTGCAGCTCCGCAGAATGCCCGTCGGCTCGCCCGTCTCCGGATCTTTCTCGATATAGCCGGGCTGTCCGTCGGTGATCTTCGTGTCCTTATCGATCCCGCTCAGTTTCATCGCCAGCGAGTTGATCGACGCGTCCGGACCCGTCGAGAACACCACGGGGTTCTTCGGGGCGACCAGGTCGAGCTCCTTGCGGGTCGGATAGCGCTGGTCACGCAGCCTCGTGATGAAAACCTGGCTGATGGAGATCCAATCCCCTTCGTTGACGGTGCGGGTGCGGGCTTCGATGTACTTCAGCAGATCCGCGATCGTCTCCAGCTCGGGGACGGGATGGCTGAACTCGTGCATCGCCGCGCTGTTGGGATGGACGTGTGAGTCGATGAGTCCCGGCAGGATGGTTTTTCCCTGGACGTCGATCTGCTCGGTCTCGGGTCCGGCGAGCTTGCGGACTTCCTCATTCGTGCCGACGGCGACGATGCGGTCGTCCCGCACGGCAATCGCCTCGGCAATCGTGAAACGCGGATCGACTGTCACGACCTTGGCGTGGTGCACAATCAGCTGAGGCGGCTCAGCAGACTCGCTCACGGAAACACCCAGAGCCAATCCGACCAGTGCGACAATTCCCCGAAACGAAGGGTGGTCCATGGAAGGCATCGCAGTTCGCTTCGTGAGAGAACAGTGGGAATGGGGTCCGAGAGCACACGCTCTGCCGGCGTCCTGAAAGGCTCACCGAGGCGTTTCGGCGCGACAATATGGAGTCCGACTATACCGAACCGCTGAATGCAACGCATCAAACCTTGGCTATTGCATGACATGGGGCCGGCAACCGATCCGCGCCGTCTGCACAACAGGACAGAGATCTTGCCAAAACCTCCTATCGCCATTAGAGTTCCGCCGCCCGAGCCGCTCTGTGGACACCGGCTTAGGCGAAGATTCAGTCTTTCCAACTCGAACTGATCGGAAAATTCCCCCAAGTTCACCCCTTCGATGCGTCGAACTTCTGAAGTGAGAACCTCTCGCGCGAGGCCAGGGTCGCGTCTCAGCGCGTGATCGCGAACCCGCGAGAGCGAATCCCTCACGAACGGCAGGATGCCCATGCCCACGACCACGGATGCAGTCGAACCGTCGGCCCCGCGCGGACGGGCGCAACGCACGCTCGATATGCTCGAGCGCCACCCCTGGCGCACACTCGGCGTCTATGCGCTGCTGTTGGCCATCCAGATCAGCCCGTGGTGGTACGCCTCGAAGGACGACTGTCTCTACATTTCAGTCGCCCGCAGCATGGTTCGCGGCGAGCAGATGCATTGCCTCGGCAACGGCCGCATCTTCGTCGGACCCGGCTTCCCTGCACTCCTCGCCCCCGCGTTCTTTCTCGGCGAGCGTCCCTTCCTGGCCCTCAGCATCATTCAGTGGGTCATCTCGCTCGGCCTGATTGCCGGCGTCTACCAATGGTGTCGACGACATGACCCGGAACGGGCGGCCCTGCTGACCGGGTTCTGCATTCTCAACATCACGGTCTGGTACTACTTCCGCCGGCCGCTGAAAGAGATCGCTTTCCTCACCGCCCTGGTCTGGTCGATCAACCTGCTCCATCCGCTGACGGAACGACTGCCGTTGCGGCGGACAATCTGGCTGTGCGTCGGCGGATCGGCCCTGCTGGTGTTCGCCCTGTTCGTGCGGTTGACCGGCATCATGTTGGTGCCCGCCTTCTGTCTGGCGATGGGCTGGCAGGCATGGCAAAAGCGCCTCGCCTGGAGCCGCGCGGCACTCCTCGCGACGACGGTGTCGATCATCGGTTGCAGTGCCGTCCTCGGACAGGTGATCTACGACAAGCAGCAGGAAAAGGTCAACGGCTGGCGGCATTCGTACGCGAAGTCATTCACAACCCGCGTCGCCGAAACAAACTCGTCGCTGCTCCTCGCCGGTCTTCGCGACCGCATCGGCGAAGTCGGCCGCATCGTGCTCCCTGGGACGTTCAAGATCTACGCCGATGCGAACGGGCCGTTCAAGTTCATCGAGATTCTATTCCTCATCGCGACGGCGGTGCTGATCACCGGGTGGATCGTGCTGGTGCGAGGGCGGATCGAACTGATGGCCCTGATGCTTCCGTTCTATGCGGGAATCTATGCTCTCAACGCCGTCAGCCAGGGAGCGCGGCTGGCGGTGCCGATGTCGCCGGTCCTCTTGCTCTGCTTCTGGCTGGGCCTCAAGCAGGTCGCCCGGTGCGACATCCGCATGCTGGGTGGACTGACCGTCGCCCACCTGTGCGTCGCGATTTCTTACTGGATTGGAATCGACCTTCCGCGAGCCCGCGCCGCCGACCAGCACTGGGCGGCGGTCGACCGGGTCGTCGAGACGGTGGGTGACGAGACGGTCGCGTTCTCGAGCGATCTCAAGACCGCCCGCAGCATGCTGCTCATCACCTTCGATCGCGTCGTACTCGACTACGCTCCCGAGTCCGACACTTCCGCTGAGAAAGCGTCCATCCCGGGAGAACCGATCGTAATTCCCGAGGAAGCCCGCCATCCGAAATGGATCGTCTCGGGGTCCGGGGAACCAATCGACGGCTATGAACTCCACAGCGAGACCAACGGACTGAAGCTGTTCAAGACCCGCAGCGAGATTCCCGTCATTGCCGCTCCTGTCGAAACCGGAGTGCGGCGCTGAAACCTCGATATCTTCTCAGACGCATCCCCGATATCCGAAATTGACGCGACGGCAATTCGTAGCACGGGCACTCATGCCCGTGAGTCATTTGCTCCCATCATTTGCGCACGGGCATGAGTGCCCGTGCTACGTCCTTTGAAACAACCGAAATCCAGAGTTCGACAGTGTCCTGGTGCATCCCGGAAACCCTCGCCACGCATGAACGCGGAACACGCTGAGTCCGGGGATTCGCCGGCATCGACGTCAGGGAAGCCCGGCCGGCGCTCGGACCGTTCGCTCTACCTGTTTGCCGCCCAGGGAGCGAACGTCGTCCTGACGTTCATCACGTATTCCTACATTTCGCGGCAACTGGGAACGGTCGAGGCCGTCGGCGAATTCACGCTCGCCCGGTCGGTTACGCTCGCCTTCGCCTACGCCGCCGACTCGCTGATCCGTCTCGTCTTCGTCAGCGCCCTGGCGTCCCGCCCCGACGACTCGCGGGCGCTGTTCGGCACCGCACAATCGCTGCAGTGGCTGGTGTCGCTGGCGTCGCTTCCGATGCTCGTCGCGGTGATCGTGCTGGGAGGCTGGAGCGACCTCGGCACGGCCATCTTTGCGGCGGGTCTTGCGGCCGTCACACAATATGGAGCCGATCTTGCGGCCGCGTCGCTTCTCGCGCGGAAACGGACCGATCTTGCGGCCGCTGTCCTGGTCGCCGACAGATTGCTGATGGTCGTCTGTGTCGGCGTGGCGATGCAGATCGAGCGCAGCGTGGCGGCTGCCTACCTCGGAATGCTCGCGGCGAACGTGTTGCGTGCGATGGGAAGCCTCGTGCTGGCACGGCGGATTGTGTTGCCGTCGATCCGCCCCGGCTGGTCCACGGAGACGGCGCTCAATCTGCTGCGTCGCGGGGCTCCGGTCGCCCTCTCGCTGATCGCCTTCGCCATCTACGGACGGGCCGCGATCTTCGCGATGGACAAACTGAGCAGTGACGGAACACAGCAGGGGCTCTTCGCTGCCGCCGTGACCCTCCTCGGTCTGCTCAACTTCATTCCGACCACGTTCGGACTGAGCGAGCTTCCGACTTTCGGAACGCAATCGGCCGACGGACTGCGGGCAGCGCAGGAACTTCACCGCCGCTGCTTCCGACGCGTCATGCTCGCGAGTGTCGCAACCGGGACGCTGCTGATCGTCGCCGCCCGCCCCATCATGTCGATCCTGTTCGGCAAAGCCTTCGGCGATGCCGCCCCATTGCTTCAGATCCTGATGCTGTCGGTCCCCTTCGGCTTCATGGGACACGTTTACCGTTACCTGCTGATTCCATTGCGGGCGCAGAAGCTCGAACTGGCCGCGACCGCTTTCGGCCTCGCATTGCAGATGGCGCTCGCCTCGCAGTGGATCCCGCGATATCAGGCGATGGGGGCGGCCGCCGCACTTCTCACGGCGGAAGTGATCGTCTACGGGATGAAATTCGCCCTCGCATCGCAGCGCATCGGCGGCGTCGGAAAGATCGATGGTTTCGTTGTCCCCGTGTTGTGGATGGCTGGATCGCTGGGACTGCTGATGACGATTTCCCAGGAGAAGCGGTGGATCCGTATCGGCGGCCAGTTCGTGTGGCTCCTGGCGATCGGCGCGGTTTGCCGAACCATGGGACGGAACGCGTCCAGCGAAGAGTCCGCTAAACGGTCACACGGTCGATCGACGACAGTTCCTTTTCGCCGCGAACGGCGGACCTCACGTTCCCGCGCCGCTTGACCTCAGCCAACGGCCGGACCCGGACGATACCGGACGATCAGAACCGCTCCGTCGAACGGGATGGATTCGAGCGTGTCGACCATCCACCCCTGGACTCGATCCGCCTTGCCACCTCCCGAACCCGCACCGATCAGCGGAAAGCCGATCGAACGGTAGCCCTTCTCGCTCGCGATCCGCATCGCGTTGCGGACCGAATCACGGACGGAGCGCTCGGACGATCGCCACAGAAGATTGATGCCCGCAACATGAATGATGGCCCGGAACGGTAACGTCCCGGCCCCCGTTTCGATCGCTCCGCCGAGCGGAATCAAACCGTGGCGTCGGACTTCGCGGAAGGGATCCTTGCCGCCCCGACGCTTGATGGCCCCCGAGACGCCCTGCGGAAGCAGCAACCACCATGGAATCAGGTTGCGATTCCACGGGTTGACGATGACCTCGACATCCTGATCGAGAAGGTCACCGTCAACCAGTTGCAAGTCCATCGTGTTGCCTCGGCGACTTCTCTCACAACTGGCTGCGATCGTACCGCTGGGCGATCTGCAGCGCCAGCCACCGAAGGAAGCCCTCGTCGAACTCCAATTTGAGCCGCGCCCCGTTCTCCGTCGGGCGGACGTCGATCCGGAGCGAGTCGCTTCCGGGCTGGAATGCCTTCTTCATCAGCTCGCGCCCCGGTTCTGCGCGGTCAGGCTGGGCTCCCACATCCTTCCAGCCTTCCATGTTGAAGACCATGCGAAAGGGATCGGCCGAACCTTCGGCCGGCGGGGAGGATGCCGCATCGTTCATGGCATCCATCGCTTTCCGCAGCGCGGGAATCGCCTCGCGCCCGCCAACCGCCAGCCAGAACGCTCTCTGACCCGCGCCGACATGAATCGCCATCTCCTCGCCATACAGCGCCATATCGGGACCGCGAACCGTCTTCGGAATCAGGCGGTGAATGGCCATTCCGCGGTGCGCGTCCACCTCGCGCTGAATCTCCTTGAATGGCGACTTGTCGCCCAGCGAACCCAGGAGGTCCGACAGAGGCCCGGCCACCGCATCGGCGTCGGCCACCCGCACGCCGGCCGTGAATGCCATCCGTCCTTCACCGACCGACGACATCTGCGCAAAGATGTCGATATGCCCCTGCTCGGCCGTGGCCAGCGCCTGGTCGAGCAGTTTCGCCGCCGCGTCGCGCACACCGGAGTCAATCTTCGACTTTTCCGCCTCCTCGGGCCGCGACGGCGCGATGGCTTCCCGCCCCTCGGTGATGATCTCGACCAGCGACTTCTGCCGCATCTTGTCGAGTGCCCACGAGAGGGACATCGCGAACGGCGACCGATCGCTGAGGACGCCGCGGAACTGCGTCGGCTTGCTGCCGACGTTGATGAGGTACGACGACAGTTCGCTGTCCGGCCTGCATTCGAGCTCGAACTGCAGCACCGACAGCTTCTTCTCCGGATTGACGTCCCATCCGATCGTGATATTCCGCCCGTGCTTGAGCACCTGTTCGAGCAACTGAAGGTTGCTCATCCCGCTCGCCTTGCGGATGCGGTACTCGGCAGGGCGCTCGTTGTCGCGCTGCTGCAGTTGGGCTTCGATATTGCCGCGGAGCAGGCTCAGAAGGATGCTGCGGCTGGCGTCGGGGATCGCGTCGAGCCCCATCTGGATGGCGAGGTCGTACCGGGCGCTCAGGGCACGGGTCACGACCGCGGGATCGGGAAATTCGCGCTCGACGACATCGGAATTGTCCGCCACGAAGCCGAAGCCATTCTTGAAGCGGACGTAAAGTGTCCGGCGGCCGCCGGTCAGTTCGTACCGATCGTCCTTCCCGTCGACCCGCTTCGCCGTGAGAGGACCGATCGAGAGTGTCTTCTGCAACTCGGCGATGTTCGAGACGGGCAGGTAGCCGACAAGCGTCGGGTTGAGTCCATTCAGGTAGACCATCAACCCGAACGGCTTTGAACGGTCGACGCCGTTCAGATTGTTGACGCGGCCGAGCATCCCGTCCGCCTTGTCGAAGACGTCATTCCGCTCGATCGCCTTGAAGACGTAGCGGACGTTTTCCTGCCAGCGCTCGACGCCGGCGATGTTCACGACGAGGAACGGTGCGGCGACTGGCTTCTGCTCAGTCTCTTGGGCGGGCAGCGGCGCAGCGGCGACAACAGCGACCAAGGCATAGAGCGGAGCAAGGCGTCGTGGTAGAAAAGACATGGGTCACGTTTCCGGCGACGAGCGCGGCAGGAAGGGTTCTCAGAAGAGGTCGGCAGAATACGCGACGGGCGGATTCTGAGTCAAAGTTAAGGTGATTGATTACCGACGTGTACCCGCTCCTGGCGCGGCGGGTTTCAGACCGAATCCCACTCTTTTTCGCCGACATCTTCCCGCACGGGCGTTGCACCGAAGACAACCGCACGTCTCAGACGTGTTCCCCCCGTCAGGAACCGATCTCCCGTGGAGAGCGTCCGCAGCTACCTCATTCTCGGGGCGATCATCGCGTTCACGTTGTGGGTGATCCGCCGACGCCCGGAAATGGAAATCCGGATCGAACAGGGACGCCCGCGCGTCACGCGCGGCCGCGTGCCACCGAGTTTTCTCGAGGAACTCGCCGCCATCGTCGAACGCGAACGGATCGACTCGGGATGGATCGGCAGCACTCTCGCTGGCAATCCGCCGCGTCTGACGTTCTCGAAGTCGATTCCGGAAGGGGTCCGACAGCAGATTCGCAACGTCTGGCTGGCACGCCGTCGCTTCGAAAAACCTGCGTGGTAAAAGACTTCAGGAGGAATTCAGAAATCAGGAACTTAATGGTTCCCCCGAGTGTTGAGGGCTGCACGATCGGCGCGGGGGACTATACTTGGAAGTGGCTGGCGGCGTGATTTCGGTTGCGGCGCCGACGCTCCCTCCGTCGACTTCCTGCCGCTGATCGCACTCCTCGAAGGCCCAGGTCGATGATCACGACGCCCGCCGAACGCGCCCGCGAAGCGGCTACGCCTCTTTCGAATAAGACTGCCCCCGCGCCCTCCGATGTCCCTCCGCGCGAGCCCGCCCCGACCGAGGCGGGAGCCGCTCCTCGCGAAAACCGGACGACTCCGCGCGATGGCACCCGGGGCACGACGCTCCCCCCTCCGGCCGCCCGGTCCAACTGGAAGGGCTGGATCGTGTTCGCCGTCCTCGTGGCGGGGGCCTGGTTCTCGCGTCCCTACTGGTGGCCGCACATCCAACCCTTCTTTAATCGAGGGGCGGGAGGGCCGGCAAAGCCGGCCGCGCGCCCCATCCCGGTGAAGGTGGCGAAAGCCGAGCAGCGCGACCTTCCGATCTACCTCAACGCCTTGGGAACGGTCACCGCCTACAAAACGGTCGTCCTCCGCAGCCGCGTCGATGGCGAACTCATGAAGTTCGCATTCGAAGAAGGCCAGGTCGTGAAGGAGGGAGACTTCCTCGCCCAGATCGACCCGCGCCCCTTCGAAGCGGCTGTCGAGCAGGCCGAAGGTCAACTGGCCCGCGACCAGGCCACTCTCTCCCTCGCCAAACTGACGCTCACCCGCAATCAGGATCTGCTTCGCCGCAAGTCGATCTCGCAGCAGGAAGTCGACATCCAGGCGGCCCTCGTCCAGCAGACCGAAGGAACGATCAAGATCGACCAGGCGGCCGTCGACACCGCACGCCTCCAGTTGAGCTATTGCCGCATCGTCGCGCCGGTCAGCGGGCGCATCGGATTGCGGGCGGTCGACCAGGGGAACATCGTCCGTGCCAACGACCTGAACGGAATGGCGACCATCACTCAGCTCGATCCCATTTCGCTCGTCTTCACCATCCCGCAGGACGACATCCCCCGCATCCTTAAGCCGCTCCAGGAAGAAAAGACGCTCAAGGTCGACGCCTTCGATCGCGATTTCAAGAAGCGCATTGCTGAAGGACATCTCGACGCCATCGACAACCAGGTCGATCCTCAGACGGGCACGCTGCGATTGAAAGCCGTGTTCGACAACAAGGAGCACCTGCTGTTCCCCAACCAGTTCGTCAATGTGCGGTTGCTGGTCGAGACGAAGAAGGACGCGATCCTTGTGCCGTCCGCCGCCGTGCAACGCGGTCCGAACTCGACGTTTGTGTATGTCGTCAAGAGCGACGACACCGTCGAGCTGCGGAACGTGATCATCGGCCCAACCGAAGGAACCGAGACCGCCCTCGAGACGGGTCTGACCGTGGGAGAGACGGTCGTCACGGACGGCATCGACAAGCTCCGTGCGGGGGCGAAGGTGTCGCTGCCGGGCAAGGACGATGAGGGAGGCGAAAAAAGGGGAAAGGGCAAAGGGAAGAAGGACGTCGAGGCGAAACCGGCCGGAGAGAAAAAGTCCTGAAAGTCGCTGGCCGGTATCCCGCAGTCTCGCCCCACACTCTGCTTCCCATCCATGAATCCCTCTCGCCTTTTCATCCTGCGGCCGGTCGCCACCGTCCTTTTGATGGTGGCGCTGATGCTGGCCGGGATGGTGGCATATGAAGAGCTGCCAGTCTCGGCCCTCCCGCAGGTCGACTACCCGACGATCCAGGTCGTCACGTTCTATCCCGGGGCCGGCCCCGACGTGATGGCTTCGTCGGTCACCGCTCCGCTGGAACGCCAGTTCGGGCAGGTCCCCGGCCTGTCGCAGATGACGTCGATCAGCTCGGAAGGCTGCTCGGTCATTACGCTGCGGTTCGCCCTGGAGCTCGACATCGACGTCGCCGCCCAGCAGGTGCAGGCGTCGATCAACGTCGCCTCGAGCTTTCTCCCGCGCGATCTCCCCAATCCGCCGATCTACACGAAGACGAACCCGGCCGACTCGCCGATCCTCACGCTCGCCCTGTCGTCGGATTCGCTTCCGCTCTCCAAGGTGGAAGACCTCGCCGACACGCGACTCGCTCAGAAGATCTCGCAGCTCTCGGGCGTCGGCATGGTGAGCATCAGCGGCGGGCAGAAGCCGGCGATCCGCGTGCAGCTCAACCCCACGGCTCTCTCGGCCATGGGCATCAGCATGGAAGACGTCCGGCTCGCCCTCACGCAGGCCAACGTCAACCAGGCGAAGGGAAGCTTCGACGGGGTCCGCCAGGCTTTTACGATCGGGGCGAACGACCAGCTCTTCAGCAGCGATCACTACCGCGAAGTGATCGTCGCCTACCGCAACGGCGCGCCGGTCAAGCTCGAAGAGGTCGCCACGGTCCTCGACGACGTCGAGAACATCCGCCAGGCAGCGTGGATGAACGAAACGCCGGCCGTCATTCTCAACATCCAGCGGCAGCCCGGCGCCAACATCATCGAAGTCGTCGACCGCATCAAGACCCTGCTCCCGCAGCTCCGCGAGTCGCTCCCCGCCACCGTCGACGTCCAGGTCCTCACCGACCGCACCGTCACCATCCGCGCCTCGGTCGAAGACGTCCAACACGAGTTGATGATGACCATCGCGCTTGTCGTGCTGGTCATCTTCTTTTTCCTGCGCGACCTGCGGGCGACCATCATCCCCAGCGTCGCGGTCCCCCTGTCGCTGGTCGGCACGTTCGGAGTCATGTACCTGCTCGGCTATAGCCTCAACAACCTGACGCTGATGGCCCTCACCATCTCGACCGGCTTCGTCGTCGACGACGCGATCGTGATGATCGAGAACATCATGCGGTACGTCGAAGAAGGAGAGTCACCCCTCGAAGCCTCGCTGAAGGGTTCGGGGCAGATCGCCTTCACGATCGTCTCGCTCAGCGTTTCGCTCATCGCCGTGCTGATTCCACTGCTGTTCATGGGAGACATCGTCGGCCGGCTGTTCCGCGAGTTCGCGGTGACGCTCAGCGTGACGATCCTGATGTCGGCGATCGTCTCGCTCACGCTCTCCCCCATGATGTGCGCGAAACTGCTGAAGCACACCAAGCCGTCCGAGCACGGCCGGCTCTACCGCTGGTCGGAATGGGCGTTCGAGTCGACCATCAATGCGTATGCGGCGACGCTCCGCATCGTGCTGCGGCACCAGGGCATCACCATGATCGTCGCCATCGCGACGCTGTTCGCGACGGTCGAACTCTATCGGCACGTCCCAAAGGGCTTCTTTCCGGTGCAGGATACGGGGGTCATCCTCGGCATCTCCGAGGCCCCGCAGAGCATTTCGTTCGATGCCATGTCGGCCCGGCAGCTGGAACTCAACCGCGTCATCCTGAAGGACGAAGCCGTCGAGAGCCTGTCGAGCTTCATCGGCATCGATGGGACGAACACGACGATCAACAGCGGCCGCATCCAGATCAACCTCAAGCCGCTGGCCCAACGAAAGGAGAGCGCGTCCGATGTCATCCGCCGCCTGCAGCCGAAGCTGGCCGAGGTCGAAGGCATCACCCTCTTCATGCAGCCGATCCAGGACCTGACGGTCGAAACCCGGGTCAGCCGCACCCAGTACCAGTACAGCCTCGAAGACCCCGACGCGAAGGAACTCGCTGAATGGGCCCCGAAGTTCGTCGCGAAGCTGCAGACGCTCCCGCAACTTCGAGACGTCGCCAGCGACCAGCTGACCGACGGCCTTCAGGCCCGCGTCATCATCGATCGCGACACCGCATCGCGCCTGGGCGTCACCCCGCAGATGATCGACGACGCCCTCTACAACGCCTTCGGCCAGCGGCAGATCTCGATCATGTTCACGCAGCTCAACCAGTACCGGTTGGTGCTGGAAGTGAAACCCGAGCTGCGGAACAGCCCGTCCGACCTGTCGCAGATCTACATCAAAACGAGCGGACCGACGGGCAGCGGCGTCACGCCTCTCAGCGCCATCGCCCGCATCGAAGAATCGACCGCCCCGCTGGCCCTCAACCATCAGGGGCAATTCCCGGTCGTCACGGTTTCGTTCAACCTCGCCCGCGGCGTGGCCCTCGGCGAAGCCGTCGAAGCGATCCAGGCGGCGAAGGACGAACTCGACATGCCCAAAAGCATCGCCTCGGGTTTCCAGGGCACGGCCGAGGCGTTCCAGGCATCGCTCAAGAACACACCCATCCTGATTCTCGCGGCCCTCGTCACCGTCTACATCGTGCTGGGGGTCCTCTACGAAAGCTACATTCACCCCATCACGATTCTCTCGACGCTCCCCTCGGCCGGCGTCGGAGCGCTCCTGGCCCTCATGCTGACGCACAACGATCTCGGCGTCATCGCGCTCATCGGCATCATCCTGCTGATCGGCATCGTGAAGAAAAACGCCATCATGATGATCGACTTCGCCCTCGAAGCGCAGCGCGTCGAAGGGAAGTCCCCCGACAACGCCATCTACGAGGCGTGCCTGCTCCGCTTCCGCCCTATCATGATGACGACGATGGCCGCGCTCCTCGGAGCGGTTCCGCTTGCGATGGGAACCGGCGTCGGCAGCGAACTCCGCCGCCCGCTCGGCATCACGATCATCGGCGGCCTCGTCTTCAGCCAGGTGTTGACGCTCTACACGACCCCCGTCATCTACCTCTGGTTCGACCGTCTCGCCACGCGGATGGGCTTTGGTGTGTCGACTGGCGTGATGGAAACGGAACCATCGGCCGAGCATCACGCCGCGACTCCACAATGAGCGCCACCGGAATTCCGTGAACTCCGTCCGCTCCGTCGTTTCCGTGGCCCCTGACGAGAAACGTTCGAAAGACGCCCCACGGCGTCGCCGCAGCACGGGTGGAAAAACTCGCAGCGAACCGCGTATTATCGATTTGTCATTCGTGCCGCATGACGTCCGAGGCGTTCGTGGGCATGATGCACGTCGAAGTCGTGAGGAGCCAGGCTCGATCCTCGCGTGGGGGCAGGGACGGTTGATCGTTCGATCGACGTCATCCCTGCGCACATGCCCGTCGGGCCGCAACAACGAGGCGAGGTGGCCCGGTGCAGGATGACGTCCCGACAGAGGATTTCGCGCTCGGCGTGCCGGGCTTCCAGTTTTCCGACCTTTACGAGCCGCGGCGGCTGCGCGACCTGCACCGCACATTCTGGATGCAAGCCGAGTTGGTCGCTCCCGGCCTGACGGAGCGTTACAGCGGTTACGCCGCCGGGACGATGCCAAAGCCCGAGCAGTCCGAACTCCTGATCGAGACCGCTTCGATACTGGGCGACTTCCTGGCCGGGTTGTTCCACATCCGCGCGGAGGCCGACGCGGTCCGGCAGGACACGGCCGCCTTCTGGCCCGTCTTCCGATTCAAGAAAGACATCCTCAAGACGCGGGTCTTCAAGGATTTCGGGAAGCCCGCTGTCAGCGACGCCGCCTTCGAGGCCCTCGACGCGGAAGTCGATCGCCTTCAAGCGGCGATGCCGGAACGTCGCGATCCCGAGTTGCGTTTCGCCGAAACGGCGCTCGCCTTGTTCGACGCGGAGAAAGAACTCGCGTCTGCCACTCCGAACGCGGCCCTCATCGCCCAGGCCGAGTCTCTCTGCGCTCACCGCATCGAGCCAACGCTCGCTGAGCGCATCGCGGCGGCGCAGCGCGTCCTCGCCGACTGGTGCGTGCAGGTCAACGCCACGCCCGAGCGCCATCGCCGCGTGAAGCGCTGGCTGTCGTTCGTCCGTCCCGGCAAGCTCGAATTCGAGCACCTCGTTCCGCTCGTGCGTCTCAATCCCGAGCTTCCCGAGGCCATCCAGGGGCCGGCCGAGCATCAGCGGCGCCGCGACGGCTTTGGACTGACCGACGCCCGCATGACTCCTCACGAGTATCTGCGCGAAGTCGATTACTGCATCATCTGCCATCCGCGTCAGAAGGATTCGTGCTCGCATGGCTTCCGCGAGGCGACCGGCGTTTATCAGAAGAACCCGCTCGGGATCCCACTCGCCGGATGCCCGCTCGACGAGCGCATCTCCGAAATGCACGAACTGCGTCGGCGGGGTGAAGTGATCGCCGCCCTTGCGATGGTGATGCTCGACAACCCGATGTGTCCCGGCACCGGCCACCGCGTCTGCAACGACTGCATGAAGGGTTGCATCTTCCAGAAGCAGGACCCAGTCAACATCCCGCAGATCGAAACCGGCGTCCTGACCGACGTTCTCAATCTCCCCTACGGCTTCGAGATCTACAGCCTGCTGACGCGATTCAACCCGCTCAACGCGAAGCGGCCTTACGCGCTCCCTTACAACGGGGCCGATGTGCTGGTGGTGGGACTCGGCCCCGCGGGCTATACCCTGTCGCACTATCTGGCGAACGACGGCTTTGGCGTCGTCGGCATCGATGCCCTCAAGCTGGAACCGCTGCCGAACGACCTGACCGGATTCGGGCGCGCTCATCCGCGAGCCCTGCGCGACTTCAACGAACTGAAGACGCGGCTCGATGAGCGGATCCTGCTCGGTTTCGGCGGCGTGTCGGAGTACGGGATCACGGTGCGGTGGGACAAGACGTTCCTGGCCGTGATGTATCTGACGCTGCTGCGGCGGAAAAACGTGCGGCTGTATGGAGGCGTGCGGTTCGGCGGCACGCTGGAGATTGGAGACGCATGGGAAATGGGCTTCCGGCACGTCGCCATTGCGGCGGGGGCCGGCAAGCCGACCGTCGTTCCGATGAAGAACAACCTCGTGCGCGGGGTGCGGACGGCGAGCGACTTCCTGATGGCGCTGCAGTTGACGGGGGCGTTCAAGCGTTCGTCGCTGGCCAACCTCCAGGTGCGGCTGCCGGCCATCGTCATCGGCGGCGGCCTGACGGCGATCGACACGGCCACCGAGTTGCTGGCGTACTACCCGGTGCAGGTCGAGAAGGTGCTCGACCAGTTCGAGAAGCTCAGCGCCTCGCTGGGGGAAGAAACCGTCTGGCGGATGTGCGACCCCGAAGAGACGGCCATCCTCAAAGAGTTTCTCGAGCACGGCCGGGCAGTGCGCGCGGAGCGGGCCGCGGCCCGGGCGGAGGCACGCGACCCTGATTTCGTCTCGCTGTGCCGGGCCTGGGGCGGCGTCTCCATCGCCTACCGTCGACGCCTTCAGGATTCCCCCGCGTATCGCCTCAACCACGAGGAGATCATCAAGGCGCTCGAAGAAGGAATCACGTTCATCGAGAACGTCTCGCCGACCGCCGCCGTCCCCGACGAATTCGGCGCCATTGCGAAGATGCACTTCCTCACCGTCGACGGTCGCGAACTCAACCTCCCCGCCCGCAGCGTCTGCATGGCGGCCGGAACCGTTCCAAACACGGTCTGCGAGCGCGAGAAGCCGGGGCACTTCCTCCTCGACTCCAAGGGGCAGTTCTTCCAGAAGCACCGCACCGTCCGCGACGAACAAACCGGCGCCTGGACGCTCGAGCCCGTCAACGGCCCCTCCAACGAGGCGTTCTTCCTCTCATACGAGAAAGACGGCCGCTTCGTGAGCTTCTACGGAGACAACCATCCGGACTTCGCGGGGAACGTCGTCAAGGCGATGGCGTCCTCCAAGCATGGAGCCCCTCACGTGGCGCGGCTGTTCGAAGCCGAAATCATGCGTTGTGAAGAGTCGCCCACGCCGCCCGAGAAGTTTCAATCACTTGTCGCGAAGCTCGACGAAGCGCTGCTCGCCACAATTGTCGAGGTGCGTCGGCTGACGCCGACGATTGTCGAAGTCGTCGTGCGGGCGCGGCAGGCGGCGCGGAAGTTCAAGCCGGGACAGTTCTATCGCTTCCAGAACTACGAGACCCGGGCGCCCGTCGTCGATGGGGTGCGGTTGACTCTGGAAGGGCTGGCTCTCACCGGCGCGTGGGTCGAACCGGAGAACGATCTCATCGGCCTCATCGCGCTGGAGATGGGAGTCAGCTCGCGGTTGTGTGCGGCGCTGAAGCCGGGCGAGCCAGTGGTGCTGATGGGGCCGACCGGCGAACCAAGCGAAACCCCTGCCGGCGAGACGGTGTTGCTGGCGGGCGGCGGACTCGGAAACGCCGTGGTGTTCTCGATCGGCAAGGCGCTGAAGGCCCATGGTTCGCGCGTGCTCTACTTCGCCGGCTATCGCCGCAAGAGCGACGTCTTCCTGATGGAGCGGATTGAAGAGGCGACCGACCAGGTGATCTGGGCCGTCGACGCGGGCGAGCCCATCCGCCCGCGCCGCCCGCACGACCTCTCGTTCGTCGGCAATATCGTCCAGGCGATGCTCGGCTACGCCCGCGGTGAACTGGGCGAAGCGAAGATTTCGCTCAAGGACGTCGACCGCATCATTGCCATCGGCTCGGACCGCATGATGGCGGCCGTGGCCGACGCCCGCCGCAACGTCCTGAAAGAGTATCTCAAACCCGATCACGCGGCGATCGCGTCGATCAACTCGATGATGCAGTGCATGATGAAAGAGGTGTGCGGACAGTGCCTGCAGGGGCACCTCGATCCATCGACCGGCCACGAAACCGGTCCCGTCTTCAGCTGCTTCAACCAGGATCAGGCGATGGACTGCGTCGACTTCGCGAATCTGCGGAATCGGCTCAAGACGAACAGCGTGGCCGAGAAGCTCAGCAATCGCCGTCTTGACATGCTGCTGGAAGCTGGCGATGTCGAGCGGATCTGAAGGATCGTTACGTAGCACGGGCACTCATGCCCGTGCGCATCAATGGATGATGGACTGACTCACGGGCAGGGGTGCCCGTGCGACGTCGGTCACACTTCAGGCTCGACGCTCTCGGGGCTCCACTCGGCCTTGCGCTCGTCGGAAGGTTCCGGGAGCATGCAGGCGAAGACCGCAGCGGGCAGGAACATCGTTCCCGCCCAGATGATGGCGGAGCTGAAGTCGCCCACTTTGTTGATCACGCCGAAGAAGACAGTTCCGAAGGCCGCCACGATGCGGCCGATGTTGTAGCAGAACCCCGCCCCCGAGG
>JADZEF010000249.1 GCA_020850695.1 Planctomycetaceae bacterium
AGAGTCTTCAGTAGGCGTTGATTGGAACGCCCTCGTGATTCTCATTGGCACAATCGTCGTACCGCTTCTCGTTCCCCGTCTGTGAGGCGTTCCGTCACGTCGCCAGCACGACGAGTGCTGCGGACAACCAACCCGGACACCTGCTGTTGGAGAGCCCTCTCTGACTCACGCTGGCCGGCGAGGAAGAATCTCTGCTGTCAGCAGACTTTTCCATCAGGAAAGCGTGTCCCTGCGGTAGATGAACAACCTGCCGCGAGGGAAGTTCAAGGCGTCACGGCTGTGCGGGACCGGGCGGACTCTCGCAATATTCTGCTCCCAGCAGAGATTTGCAGCCGCTCTCCTGGGGTCACTGCAACACGGCCGATCCCCTGATCCCCCCGACACAGACTGTACGACCCTTGTGAGGATGCCGGGCTGGTCAACATCCAAGATGCAATCGGAACTGAACAGGATCCGAAAATTCTGCTCGAGCAGAACGTTCGGCCGACCCTTGTCCTATGCAAATCGGTGGTTGGCCGAAGTGATCAAGTTCCGAGCCGAACTACTCCGCCTTCAAAATGATGCACTCACAGCACGGAAACCGAGAACGCGGCCGCCGCCTCGGGCGATTTCACCGACGCTTCGAATGACGCTCATAACCCCCGTTTGCATCGAGCGGTTATCAGATACCTCTTCGGTTGATTGATTTCATTTTTCGACCGACAGCATCGTTTGCGGCTGGAATGCGACCGTGCCGGGGGCGGGAACTCGCTCCAGGACTCCGTCGCCAAAGGCCGCGTAAAGCCCCAGATGATTCATGTGAACGTAGCCAATGTGGCACCCGCACGTTCGATTCGTGCAGGGTCGGCTCGTCAGACGTTCCTCAAAACCAGTCTCGTACAGGTTGCCCAGCGGTTCGCGGATGAAGTGACAGCGCGTCATGGTTCCGGCGCCGTCGACGGAAATGACTGTCGAGCCGCACCGGCAGTCTCGGCCGAGGCTCGCATGAAAGTGCGTGTTGATGCGGAAGAGGGGATCGATCGCCTCCAGACGCTCCATGTCGTGCGCGCTGTAGTAATCCTTCTCCCGCTTGTAGGCGTTGATCCAGAGATAGACGTTGTTCGGGAGTTCCTGCCGCAATCGCTCGATCTCGTCGAAGTCTTCCCTGAGGCCGACGGAACCGACGCTGAAGCTGACTCCTTCATGTTCTAGTCGACGGCACTGATCAAGAAACGCGAGACGATCGATCTGCGACGGATGAAACGTGCACCAGAGGCCGAGCTTTGCGGAGTCAGTGCGTGCGACCCAATCGAGAGAACAGGAGAGGTTCGTCTGGAACGCGACTTTCCGAACCTGTGGAAGATGCGAGAGGGTGACGGCCGCTTCCTGATACCAGCGCCGGACGAGGGCCTCTCCCCAAGGCGTGAAGAAGAGGCTCAGGTGGTCGGCCGCGGGGCGTGCCGCAACCCAGGCGGAGAAACGTGCGAGGGCTTCGCGATCGGTGCGGAGTTCGGCAGCCGTCTCGTGCCGCTTGGCGAAGGGGCAGTAGTGGCAATCGTAGTTGCAACTGGAGAGCGGGCCGCGATAGAGGATGGAGAGGTCTAATGGCATTCCCAGTCCTCCATCAACCGTCGCACGTGCTGCGAGAAAAGCCACGGCCCCAGCGCGTCGGAACGTTCGAGACCGGCATCCGTCAGCACGATGCGATCGTCGCGGACTTCGGCGAGTCCCGCAGGCTCGAGTTCGGCGATCGCCGGAACCTCGTCGAGAACATCGGCCTGGAAGCGATGGCGGTACTCCGTCCGCAACAGACCATCGCGCTGAAAGAGCGACAGGACGACATAGCGCCTGCGCTCCTCCTCTGGATTCAGACGGAACCCGTGGCGGGCCTCCTCGAACCCGGCCGGCTCACGCTGAAGATATTCGGAGAGGATGCCGCCGACTCCCTTCCGGCTCACTGCAAACTCGTGGGAATAGTGCAGCGTCCGAGTGTAAGACCGGGCGCCGCACCCCACCCCGACCATTCCATCGGCCTGGCAACAGTAGCGAGGCGCAGCTTTCTCGGACGCATCGTCCGTTTGTGGCGAGTCGGCGACGACGGACTGCTTCTGGAACATCCGCATCGAAATCTGCTCGTATCCCGCGCTCGTGAGATAGTCGCGTCCTTCGCGATAAGCCAGCATCCGGACGTCGTCCCAGTCGTGACCGAGTCGGTCGAGACCGGTCAGCTGTCGAATGTAGAGCGGATAAAGATAGAGCTCTTCCGGTTGCCACTCGACCGCTCGTCGGAGAGATCCGAGAAACGATTCGACGCTCTGCCCTTCGCCACCGTAGATGAGGTCCAGGTTGAGAGAGGGGAATCCGACGTCGCGAATGGCTCCGAGCGCCCGCTCCACTTCGGCGCGGCGTTGCGGGCGTCCCAGTCGTGAAGACTCGGAATCGTCGAACGTCTGCACACCGAGGCTCAGTCGGTCGGCTCCGTAGTCTCGCAACAGCGCGAGCTTCGCGGGCGTCACTGTGGCGGGCGAAGCCTCGACCGAGACCGGGATCTCTCGCGGTCGGGCGCCCATGACGTCGGTCGCGATCGATAGAAACTGATGAAGCTCCCCCTCGGTGAGAAAGGTCGGCGTTCCTCCGCCGATCGCGAGGCGGGTGAAGCGGGGCTCGACGAGCGCCTCGCGCGCACTTTCGGCTTCGATGCGGGTCTGTTCAAGATAACGTCGCGTGAGTCCCTCGATGGGGTTGGCCTGGGTGAACAGGTTGCAGAAACCGCAGCGGTATTCGCAGAACGGAACGTGCATGTAGAGGAAGAGCGACTCGCGGTCTTCATCCGCCCACACGTCGCGGAGAGGCACCGGCGGGTCGAGTCTGCGGTAGGCCGTTTTGTGGGGATACGCATAGACGTACGACTGATAGGGGGACTCGCGCAGCAGTGTTTCGAGCGTTGTCACGGTGCAGGTTCCCCCGAAGGCGTCTCGGCTATCTTCGGCAGTGTGAACTCTGCGTACGGAACGTTCCAGACGACGGGATGACTGAATCGGTGGCCGACGAATCCCTCTTCGCCATAGGCCGTTCCATGGTCTGAACAGACGATGGCCAGAACGGGTGCCCGGCGCTGAAGGGCGGCGAAGAGAGGGGGAATCGAGGAATCGACATAGGCCAGCGCCGCCCGCTGGGTCTCGGGCGAGTCCTCGGTCGCCCCTTTCTGGAAGATGCAGTTCGGCTGGTGCAGGGCTGAGATATTGAGGAACAGAAAGACGCGTTGCGAAGGGAGAACCTTCCCCAACGCGCCGATCGCGCAAGCGACCTGGTTTTCGGTGGAGTGCGGATCGGTCACTCCCATTGCGGGGGACCAGTGGCTTTCGTGGAAGAGCGAGGGAAGAACGCTCCCCAGCGGACTGAGACGATTGAAGAATCCGACGCCGCCGATGCAAACCGTGTGATACCCGGCTCCCCCGAGGCCCGTCACGATGTCGGGGGCGTCGAAGACCCAGGTGCGCTCGCCGGTGGTTTCGCTACCGGGAAAACTCGCCGCAAACAGTCGCTGATGTCGTCCGGGACGATCGGGCGTGGGGAGAAATCCGGCGAAGAAGGCTTGATGGGCGGCGTACGTGAAGTTGCCGGGCGAGTGACGTCGTTCCCAGTTTCCCCCCGGCAGAAGCCGCGCGAGGTTCGGCGTTTCCCCGCGGCGCAATGCCTCCATCGCCACGTCGTAACGGAGCGTGTCGAGTGTGATGAAGAGCACGTCATGTGTGCCAATCAGCGCGCGGGCATCGAGCATCCGAGGCGGCTCTCCAGTTCGGTGAGGTGATCGACCACGAGATCCGGTCGCGGCGCTCCTTCGGGAAAGATTTGATTCCCGCGGACCCAGCAGGTGAGAAGTCCTGCCTGCGATGCGCCAAGGATGTCTCGCATCGGATCATCCCCGACGAAAAGAGCGTCAACAGGACAGACCTGGATCATCTTCAGTGCCAGCTCGAAGATTCGACGGTCGGGCTTCTCGAACCCCGCCTCTCCCGAGACGACGACGTGATCGAAATTGTCCGCCAGGCCGATTCGCTCCAGCTTGCGGCGCTGGTTTTGGGCAGAACCGTTCGTCACCACCGTCAGCCGGAAATCTCGCGCGAGGCGATCGACCAGCGACGTGACCTCGGGGCGTGGCTCATAAAATGTCCAGAGACGTCGTGAATGGTCGCGCCAGACGGCGGCCGCGTCGAGACCGAGCTCGGGATATCGCGCGGCCAGCTGCTCGCAAAAACGATCGCGCGAGAGACGACCGTCGTCATCAATCGCGATCATCCAGTCAGCCCCTGCAGCTTGGTGTCGCGGCGAAAGACGCGTCCCCTGACGTTGAAAGAAATCGACCGCGTAACGGCCAAAGGCGGTGCGGCGATCGGCCAGCGTGTTGTCGAGGTCAAAGAGAATGGCACGCGGTGAGGGCATTCGTTGTCTGCTGCGCCATAAGAGCCGGACTGGTAAACTCATCTCGGAAACGGCGTCACGTCTCCAGGATCGGCGCGTAGTCATCGGCGTTGTCAAAACCGGCGATCCAGGCAGCGGCCGCGCGACACGAGCTCGTCTTTGGCGGGACGCGAATGACGTACTGACGGGCGGTCGACGGACAGATCAGCGACACACAGACGAGCGGCTCGTCCCCCTGCAGTTCGACATGGAACAGACGTCGCTCTCCCCCGACATCCCGATCGCTGTCGAGAACTTTCGCTTCGGCCTGCTCAAGGAAACGGTCGAAACCCATGCGCTCAAGTTTCGCCCTCCGCACTTCGGAGTTCCGCTCGCTGAGGACTTCTGCTGCGGTGATCTCGTTCGGACGGAAGGCGATCCGCTCGTCGATGGGTGCGCTTCGCCAGCGGAGGGGGGTGGTCCGACACGACTCGGGAAGCCGCTCAATGCCGGTGCCGGCGAGGTCAATCCAGCTCCTGACCTGCAGGCCGTCGGGGATCGAACGGATATTGCGGCAACCGACGAGGTCGAGCTGCGCAATCTGCTTGAGCCACGGCGGCAGCTGATTCAGACCGGTGCAGTTCCGGGCGCGGAGCCGCCCGATGTCGAGGCGGGCGGACTTCGGCCACGAATTCAGTTGCCGACAATCACTGATGTCAAGAAAGGAAACTTCCAAGTCTTCGGGAAGGGCTTCAAGGGCCGTGCAGCCCGCGAGATCGAGTGTGCCTGCCTTGAGCCCGAGCGGCAGTCGCTTCAGGCGGCGGCAGTTTCGCAGCGTCAGCCGGAAGCGGACCGACAGCCCTTCGGGTAACTGCTCGATCGCGTTCCCTGTCAGGTCGAGCCCGTCGCAGCGAAGGCCCTCGGGAAGACGAACCTCGTCAGCCTCGCCGAACTGGAGCGTTCCCCGGACGCTCATGCCGGTCGGCGCGTCGCCCGATTCGACGAGAACCCGCGCCTCGTCCGAGGTGTAAGGATCTCCCGGCCGGGAATGGCGGAAGGAAGCGACCTTTCTGGCCATGCTCACGGACTCCCTTTCAGTCGACGACAACCCGCTCAATCGATGACGCGGCGGATCTCTTCGGGCGTGTACTCCCGCTGGAACCAGACGCGATACGTCCCGCGCGGCAACTCGATCGGGCCGTGCTCCTGATGAATGAGCGTCGCGATTTCTGCCGAGACCTGCAAGAAACGCTCGCCGCTGACCTCATAGAGCGTCGCGGCGCCCGACTCGCGGATGCGGTGACTGTGGCCGGTCAACTCCCCTTCTGCGAGCGTGCAGTGCGGCAATTCGCGGGCGAAGTCTGGAATGGCGGCGACACTTGCCAGATAGACATCTCCGTGACGCCACATCGTTGTTTCCTTTCGACGGTGTGATAGAGTGCTGATCGCACCGAACGACTGTACCAGTGTGACTCTTCAGAAGGGAAGGTCATGCCATGACGATCTCCGACCATCTCACCGAGTTTGCCGGCCTGCCCATCGTTGCCTTCGATCCCGAGCAAGGCCTTTCCAACCCGGCAAAATCGGCCATCCGGCTCGATAGCAACTACGAGATGCAAGATCGAGGCGAGACCTTTCGCGATCTGCTTTCCGCGTTGCTTGAGTCGCCGGGCGTGGAGCAGGTGACGACGCTGGTCATTGGTTGCTGGGACGGGGCATGGGAGGGAAACGATTCCTCGGAGACAGTCGAAGCGCTCGTCTCGTCGCGCGATCGTCTCCCGGCGCTGCGGGCTCTTTTTCTGGGAGAGATCACCTACGATGAGTCCGAGATTTCCTGGATCGCCCAGAGCGACATCTCTCCCCTCTTCAGCGCCTTTCCCCAACTGGAGATGCTGTGGATTCGCGGCGGCAATGGACTGAGCCTGGGGCGGCCGCAGCACGATCGCCTGAAGAAGCTCGCGATTGAAACGGGCGGAATGCGGAGCACGATCGTGAACGAAGTGTGCTCGGCCCATCTCCCGCACTCGAGCATCTCGAGCTCTGG
>JADZEF010000250.1 GCA_020850695.1 Planctomycetaceae bacterium
ACGTCCGCTGAGTACACTCTGTTTCCAAGCGACTGCCCTCCGTGTGGCTCGTAAGTGTGCCGTAGCACTATCACTTACGCCCCGGCGGGCAGTTCGTTTAATCTCGCTGGTGAGAAATGCGGGCTAGGCCAGCGTGGCGAACCAGTGCGGAGTCGAGGCTTCAACGAGTTCTTTGTCCCTCATAGCGCACCGAGACCCTCGCACCGAGGTCGTTGACAACCTCGGTCGACTCCACCCAGTCCCTCGCTCGCCCCTTCCAGAGACCGCTCAGATCACTTCGCGGATCGGGTTCATTCCCTGCTCGACGAGGTACTGCGGGACGCCCGACTGGTCGAAGACGCGGATGTTGGCCGCGTCGATCTGGGCGCACTTGTAGAGCGTCGCGAAGACTTCCTGGAACTTCACCGGGCGGTCGACCGGGTGCTCGCCGTTCTTGTTCGTCGCGCCGATCACCTGCCCCGTCCGCATGTTGCCCCCCGCCAGAATCGCGGCGTTCGCGGCCGGCCAGTGGTCGCGGCTGTTGCTGCCGTTGATCTTCGGCGTGCGGCCGAACTCGCCCCACATCACCACCGCCACGTCGCGGCTCAGTCCCCGCTCGTGCAGGTCGAGCAGCAGGGCGGCGAGGGCCTTGTCGAGCTTCGGGAATTCCTCGCGGCTCTTGGGGTAGTTCATCCCGTCCGAGCCGTGCCAGTCCCAGCGGCTGTAGTTCATCGAGACGTAGCGGGCCCCGGCTTCGACCAGGCGGCGGGCGACGCAGAAGTTCTCGACCATCTGCGGGGCGCCGTCGCGCTGGAAGGCCTCGTTGCTTTCGCCGTAGCGGGCGACGATCCGCGGGTCTTCCTTCGAGAGGTCAAGGGCGTCGGCCAGCTTCGACGACGTCAGAATGCCCATTGCCTTCTGCAGCGAGACGTCGACGCTTTCCATCGTCCCGCTGGCGTCGAGCGTCCGCTTGAGGCTGTCCATCGACTGCCGCAACGCGTAGCGGTCGTTGAGGCGGTCGAGCGTGATTCCCTGGAGCACCATGTTGTCGTTGGTGCTGCGGGCGGTGCGGCCGAGGACGTTGAATGGAGCATGTCCCACGCCCAGGAACCCGCCGGTCCCTGGCTCGCCCCAGGTGCGGTTGCCCGTCTGATACATGACGGCCATGTGGGCGGGCACCGCATCATTCACGGGGCCCTGGATCTTCGAGACCCACGCCCCGCCCGCCGGCCATCCGCCCGGGGGGCTGCGGTCGTTCTTGCGGCGGCCGGTCATGCACTGGTAGCAGTCGTGAGCGCCGTCCGAGTCGCTGAGCGAGCGGACGATGGCGAACTTGTCGGCCACCTTCGCCAGCTCAGGGAAGAGCTCGCAGATTTCCATGCCGGGGACGTTCGTCTTGATCGGGGCGAACTCGCCACGGATCTCGCGGGGTGCATCGGGCTTCAGGTCCCACATATCGAGATGGGACGGACCGCCCGGCAGGTAGATGTTGATGATGGCCTTGTGCTGATGGCCGGTCGCGAGGCTCGGCTTGCCTTCAGCCGCCGCCGCTTCTCCCGCCCGCATCATGGAGGACAGGCTGAGCCCGCCCAACGCGAATCCACCGACCGTGAGGAAGTTGCGGCGCGAGATGCCGTCGCAGAACTTGCCGGCGCGACGATGAGCGGAGCCGAGGATGGTCAGCATGATGAGATTCCTGGCAGGGAAGGCAGGCAGGATTGGCGAGCGTCGCATGAAGCAGCCGACAGATGATGATCGGCTGATTCGTGCGGGCCAGTCTAACCGGATTCTCAATCGGGAGTCAATTGGCTGGTTGGAGCGGGAGTTACGGAGAACGCAGTGCGGCAAGGGGTTGGGCCGGCCATACCCGCGACGGAGTTTCCGGAAGAGTTTCCGGAACCCGGGGGCGAGCCGTCACTCCGTACGGCAGGGAGGGGACCGCAAGTCCGTTTGTCTCGGCTGGTTGGATTGCGCCCCTCGGGTCGGACCGTTCTCATGCGACACGTCGTCGCGATACGATGAACCCTGAACGCCATCGGCGCAGGGCGACCGTCTGCGCGCGACAACCGACGAGTTGCCTTCCGGCAACGCGCCCTGTTGGGCGGGGCAGCTTGCACAAAACAGGAAAATCTCGTTGTCTCCGGTCCCTCCCGGTTCCTAACATGGAGCTTCTCGGGATAAGCTAATGCCACGGGGGGAGATACGGTGTCGACCCTCGTCCAATTGCGGAAGTTCCAGCGGTTGCAACCTTTACGGTGACGTGAGGCCGTGCGTCCGCCAGGGAGTCTGCCGAATGCCGCGCGTGCTGTGGAAACTTCTCGTTCTCGGGCTGGTTCTCGGACTTCGCCCCGGAGACCACACGTACGTTCACGCCCAGCCGGCGGCGGCACCCATGGCCGAAGGGGAAGAGGCCGCCGCTCCGGCCGCTCCGGTGGCCGGCGGACTGGAGGAATCCCCCTTCCTCATCGAGCCCAAGACCGTTGAAGAGTTTTTCCATGCGGTGACGTTTTCGGTCGACCTCGGTCGCCCCGCTCTCGCCCGTCGTTATCTCGACGGCATGATGGCGCTGAACCCGGACGACCAGGCCCTGCTGGCCCTGCGCGACAAGCACGGTCCCGCCATCTTCCTGAAGCTGGCGAACGTCCCCGAGCTTCGTCCGACCTCCACGCAGCTCCTGGTGCGGGCGAACGAAGCCTTCCGGCGGCGCGGCGCCGATCCGGCCCGCATCGACTCAATCCTGAAGGACCTCAACGGCACGGCCCAGCAGCGCGACGTCGCGATTGTGACGCTCCGCAGCGCCGGGGCGGTCGTTGTTCCGCGGATGATCAAGGTCTTCCGCAATCCCAACGGCGGGATCGACCGCGACACGCTGATCAACGCCCTCGTCGCCATGGGCGAGCCTGTCGGTCCGCCACTGATTGGGGCTCTCGAATCGACCGACGACAGCGTCCGGTCGATGGCGGCCCAGGTCCTCGGCTACGTCGGCGAACGCAAGACGGCCGCTTACCTCTGGTATCCGGCCTTCGGCCCCAATCAGCCTCCCGCGATTCAAACAACCGCCCGCACCGCCCTCGGCCGGTTGCTGCGGGTGCCCGGAGCCCGCGCGGCGACCGTTTCGGCGGCCGGCATCAATGCGGAACTGAAGCGGCTGGCTCTCGAGCACTATCGTCGAGAGTACGAATGGGCGACGAACGAAGCCGGCGAAGTCGAGCAGTGGTCGTGGGACGAGTCCGCCGGGACCGTGGTGATGGACCGCGTGACACCGCAAGCCGCCTCGCTTCGGGCCGGGCAGCTGTTCGCCCGCCAGGCACTCTCGCTTTCTCCCGAGAATGCGGAACTTCAGTCGATTGTCCTTGGCCTCGCCCTCGCGGATCAGGCCTATTACGCCGGGTGGGATCAGGGGCTCGCGAGCGGACCGGGGACGGCTCATGACGCGGCCCTCTCGGCCGGCGCCGGCACCATCACACGTTCCCTGGGACTGGCATTGCAGTCGAGCTACCCGCAGGCAGCCATCGCGGCGCTGCAGGTGCTCGGGCAGGTGGGGACGAGGGAAGCTCTGGCGACGTCGTTCACCGGCCGTTCCCCGCTGATCGACGCCCTCAGCTATCCGAACCCGCGCGTTCAGTTCGCCGCGGCCATGGCCATCATGCAGCTGAACCCCACCGCGCCCTTCACCGGAGCCGAGCGGGTCGTGGCCATCCTGGCCCGGGCCCTGGGCGACACGGGCCAGCGGCACTGCCTCGTCGTTCATCCCAACTTGCAGAAGTCGTCGAATATTGCGGGACTGTTCTCACAGATGGGGTACCAGCCGTTGACGGCGCCCACCGGACGCGAAGCCTTCAAGATCGCCGTCAGCCGTCCGGATATCGAGCTGATCCTGCTCGATTACAACACGATCCAGTGGGACCTCTCGCAGACGATCGCCAACTTGCGGGCCGATGCGCGGACGGCGTCGATCCCCATCGTGATTTTCGGCCCGGAAGAGCGCCGTGATGATCTGGCGCTGCGGGTGCGTCGGACGCCCAACAGCATCTACATGGTCGAATCGTCGACCGCGGACAATGTGCGGCTGCAACTCAAGCCGTTCCTTGATGCCCGTGCGGTGCCCGAGATGACGCCCGAAGCCCGGGCCGGGCAGGCCTCGGCTGCCGCGTTCTGGCTTGCTCAAATTGCGACGTCCGACCGCAGTCGCATTTATCCGCTCCGGACGACTGAGAATGCGCTGCTTTCGGCCATGTCCGACCCGGCCCTTGCCGAGAACGTCCTGCGGACGCTCGGATCGCTCGGAACCCGCCCCGCACAGCAGGCCCTGCTGCAGCTTGCGGTGAACGAAGGAGCGGAAGAAAAGCTCCGCGAGCTGGCGGCCGTACAGCTGGCCGTCCACATTCAGCGGTATGGGCTCCTGGCGTCATCGACCGACGCGGCCCGCATTGAGCCGGCCTGGCGTGCGGCGCAGTCGCCCGCGGTCTCGACGGCGCTGGCGGCGGTGGTAGGCTCGCTGAAACCCAACGCTCCGCTGGTGACCGATCGTCTCAATCGCATCGGGCCGGCGGCTCCGCCCCGCCCCGCGGCAGTCCCGGCGGCTCCGACCCCGGCTCCCGACGCCGACACATCGATGCAGTGACAGCGAGCGGACGATTGCCGGGGCTTCGCGGTCGGCCGAAGAATTGAGCGGTAGTTCGCCGCTGCGCCGACCTGATGACGCCCATTATTCCGCCGGAATGCACTAAACGCGAAATGCCAGCCGTGCGCGGTTCTCGGCATCGATCTGCTCGTTGAGCGTCCAGAAGTCGTAGATGATGCCGATTCCGCCGAGGCCAACCGTGCACAGATAAAGGATGCCCGTCGGCCACTTCCCCAGATAGAAGCGGTGAAGTCCGAAGTAGCCGAAGAACGTCAGCAGGAGCCAGCCCGCACTGTAATCCAGCGGACCCGCCTGATAGCGAAAGTCGCAATCCCGGTCCATTGCCGGGATGAGGAAGAAGTCGATGAACCAGCCGATCAGAAGCAGGCCGCCCGTGAAGAGCCAGAGCGTTCCAGTGATTGGCCGGCCGTAATAGAAGCGGTGCGATCCGGTGAAGCCCACAATCCAGAGGATGTAACCGATCGACTTACGATGGGTGTCGGCGGCCATGGAGAGGATGGGGGGATTGAGGGATGGGGCGATGGGGGGACGAGATCCAAAGCGTCTGCTGGCCGTTCCATCTGTCGAACATCGTCGACTTCTGAAAGCGGAGCACCGATGCGGAAGGAACCAGACTTGTTGACTGTATTATCCCCCCATCGCCGCGTCCCTCAATCCCCCCATCCTCGTCTCACTCTTTTACATTCAGAGCCGCGAGGAAGTTCATCCGCGAGATCACCCGCCGCACCGGGAGGTAGGCCAGCAGCGTGAAGACGACTCCCAGCCCGAATGTGATCAGCCAGCTCTTCGGCTGAATGACCAGCGGAATGCGATAGAGTTCGGTGTCATAGAGCTGTACCAGGGCGGCGCAGAAAAGATAGGCGATCGGCATTCCCAGCAGCGTCCCGGTCACATTCACCAATAGGCTTTCCCGCAGAAAGATCGTCCCCACTTCGCGCGGCGTGTACCCGAGCACTCGAAACGTGGCGATCTCTGTCTCGCGCTCGGCCAGCGAGATCAGCGAGGCGTTCAGCACGCTTCCGAAGAAAATCATCCCCGCGAACAGGATCATCAGGGTGATGGAGACCATCATCTTTTCGACGATGACCTCGACCATTTTCCGCTTCGCCTCGCGCACGCCGCCGACGCTCTGAACGGCCGGCAGCTCCTTCAGCGTGCGGTAGAACTCTCGCTGCTCGGCGTCGCCGGGATGCACCTTGAGCTGCAGCATCGAGATGGCGTCCTGTTCGCCCACCGCGTGCGAGAGGTATTCGAGGTCTGCGTAGGCCGACAGCCCCAGGTAGCTGTCGACCACTTGCGAAACCGGCAATTTCAACGGCTCGCGAAGGCCTTGAGTCGGCTGAATGGTGAGCAGGTCTCCCGCTTTGACGTGGAGGAGCTGCGCCAGCTTGCTCGTCAGGAGAATGCCCGATTTCGGGACGACCGCGGGCCTTCCCGTCCCATCTCGCGGTACCGTAAGCCGTGCCCCGGGAATGACGCCCGTGACGGCTCCCTGCCGCCGATGGTGGCCGTACTCGAACGTGCAGCCAAGCATGAACACCGGCTCGGCATAGTCGACGCCGGGCCAGCGTTTCGCCTCATACAGCGCGCTGAAGTGCCGCGCGTCCTTAAGCGTGATTTCGAAATCGCTCAGCAGCAGGCGATCGAACTGGAAATGGACAATTTCGTCCATCGCGTCGCGCGTATGGAGCCCCATGATGGTGAGCGTCGTCCCCATCCCGGCCGCGAACAGCCCCGCCACCGTCCGCATCCGGTGCCGCACAATCCCGCGCAGCACCAGGTGCCAGCGGAAATCGAGCCGCTTCCACAGATTCGGCCAGCGTTCCAGAAAGACGCGGCGTCCGTGCGGCGGCGGCTTGGGACGCATCGCCTCGGCCGGCGCCAGCTTCATCACCGACCACACGCCGCGAATCGCCCCCAACACCGCACATCCCGTGCTGATCAACACGCCCGCGAGTATCACTCCGGGATACGCCCGATTCGGAAGCTCGGGAAATTCGAAGAAGCTGCGGTAAACGAAGGCCAGCCATCCCGCCAGCACGTACCCTGCTCCCCCTCCGGCGATTCCCCCCGTCCCGCCGACCGCCATGCCGAATTGCAGGTAGTGCCACAGGATTTCGCGATCGGTGTATCCGAGCGCCTTCAGCACTCCCACGATCGTCCGCTGATGTTCGGCCACCCGCATCATCAGCACGTTCAGGATGAGCGCGGCCACCGTCAGAAAAATCGACGGCATGATGGTGACCGAGATCCGCAGCTGCCGCAGCTCGTTGTTGAGGAACCAGTGCGAGCTCTGCCGCCACTGCGGCGTGGTCGCAGCGACGCCGTACGAGTCGAGCCGCGTCTCGATCTGCCGTAAGACTTCGTCCGTCTGCTCGCGAGCGTCGGGATTCAGCAGCCCGACGATCTGGTTGCAGGCCCCCTGCATGTCGAACGCGTCTTCGGCGAAGCTCTGCTTCACCCAGAACACGCCGTACGCATTCGGATCCGGAATCAGGGCCCCCGGACCCAGCGTATGCACGAATTCCGAACTGATCGCCGTGCCGACGACCGTCACTTCCTGGCGGCGGTTATTGAGAATGAGGTGAATCGTCTGCCCGACGCGGATCTTGCGGGCGCGGGCGAATGCATCGTGAAGGATCACTTCTTCGCGGCGGAAGTCGGTGAAGTATCCCCCGCTCCGCAATACGATGTTATTGATGATCGGCTTGGGAAGGTCGGGCAGCGAAATGACGCGTCCCGACAGGGGCTTCTCTTCCCCCTCGAGGTCGACCGTCACCTCGAACACGATCCGCGGCAGGTATTCGGTGATGCCGTGGACCGATTGCAGGACGTCGAGCTCGGTGAGCGGTGCCTTCTTGAGATCGACCCAGAAGTCGGCCATGCGGCAACGGGCGTAGTAGCTGCGTCGAGCGCCGTCCATGTTGTAGAACATGGAAACCATCGACACGAAGCAGGCGATGCCGAGGGCAATGATGGCGACGACGGCCGACAGCATGGCCTTGCTGCCGAGCAGGTCGCGCCGCAATTTCCGGTTGAGAATGCTCACGCCACCAGCTTAGCAGCGGCAGCGGGAGTGCTTAAGTGTGGCACGATAGCCCTTGTCGTGAACCGGCAAGGCGGACGAAACGTCTTCCCCATCCTCTCCCGCAAACATGCGGGAAAGTTCGTTTTGGGCAGGTTTCTTCAATGCCGTGCAGGTTCATGCGAAGAAGTCGAGCGCCTTGATGTTGGCAGGGCCGTACTGCCGAGGGGTCGGCTTCGATGGAAGCCGACCCCTCATGGAGCCTGACGTCACTTCGAAATCTTCCACAGGTGCCCGTCGCTTCGGACGTAGAGGCCGCCGTTCGAGATGGCCGGCGTGCAGAGGATCGCTTCGCCGTGCTCGCTCTTTCCGACGATCTCGCCTTCCTTTTCGCCGGGTTTCACGACAATCGCCTTCCCCTTCTCGTTGAAGAGGTAGATATGCCCGCCCGCGGCGACCGGCGTCCCGCTGAAGGGGCCTTCGACGCGAAGCTGCCACAGGATGTCTCCCGTGGCGGCGTCCGCACAGGCCAGGGCGCCGGCCGTGTTGCTGGTGTAGATCCGGCCTTCGTAGACGAGCGGGCTGGCGGTCGCCGGACGAAGCTTGGCCGTCTGCCAGACGGTCTTGTACGACTTCCCGTCGTCGGCCTGCTTGATGGCGACGAGGCCGTTGGACGGGATATAGGCGGTGTCGCCCGAGACCGAGAGTGAAGGAATCGTCGAAGCGCCGTCGGTGAAGGTCCAGCGGACGGCCCCCGTGTGCGGGTCGACCGCTTCGATGCCCTTCGACGACTGGAGCAGCACGACGTCAAGTTCGGGAGTCTTTCCCTTCAGCAGTGACGGGGAGGTCCAGTTGGCCGCTCGCGGGCGCTGGATCTTCCAGCGGTGAAGGCCGGTGGCGACATCGATACCGGTCGCGAAGGCCTCGGCGTCGCTTTCCACCTGCACGACCAGCGTATCGCCCACGACGATGGGCGACGACGCCATTCCGAGGCTGTTGCTGGCATTGGGATTGTCCCAGCCCAGGCCGCGATACCACAGAAGATTGCCGTCGAGATCGAGGCATGCCAGATCGTTCGACGAATAGAAGGCGAAGACTCGCTTTCCATCGCTCGCCGGATGCGAGGTGGCGACCGCCATCTTGGGATGGCACATGGTGTTGCCGGTCGCCCAGAACTGACGGTCCCAGAGTTCCTTGCCCGACTTCGCATCAAAGCAATGGACGTGCAGGCGGTCCTGGCGGAACCCGCTGCTGCTCGTCACGTAGACCTTGTCGCCCACCACGATCGGCCCCGACAGCCCGCGGCCGGGGAGCGCCGACTTCCAGGCGATGTTGTCACCGTCCGACCACGTGAGCGGGAGATCGCTGTCGGGGGCGATCCCGTCCCCGTTGTTTCCGCGGAATTGCAACCAGTCGGCGGCGTGTGCCGCACCGGAAAGAGTCAACGCCAGAGCGAGGAGAGTCATCGACCGACGCATAAGGATCAGACTCCTGAAGGAGTGAATGAGCGAGGACTTTACACGGGGAACCGACAATCGCATTGAATCACGGAGCGACTCGGCTACTTCGCCGCGACGGCGTCGTTCGACGGAACAGCCGTGCCGGACGGATCGCAGACGCGCAGCTGAAGCTGGTAGCGCTGCGCCCAGTCCTGCTCTTGCTCGTTCTGGCAGAGCTTTACCAGGATCGTGTTCTTGCCCGCCTTCAGCTCGGCCGGAACGCGGTATTGATCGACGGCCATGCCGCGATGGTATTCCTCGCGGGCGAACAGCTCTTTCCCGTTGACCCACACCTTCCACGCGTTGGGCGTTCCGAGCCGAAGCTCGACCAGCCGCTTGCTGTCCGACGTGAAGTCGGTTGTCAGATACATCACGGCCCCCTTGTAGGGCTTGACCTCTTTCGCGATGTCGAGAATGCCGTAGTCTTCCTTCGTCGAGATCTCGGTCCAGGTCACTTCGCCGAGCTGTCCCTCATACCTGGCCTTCAGGTCGACCCCCTTCTCCGGCGGGTACTCCGTCGCGAAGCCCTTGAGCCCCTTGTTGTCGAACGGTCCCGCAATGTGCCACTTCGTCAGAAAGCCGAAATGCTTCTGCAGGTCGATCGTCTTGCCGTGCTTCTTGAGCTTTTCGACGAGGTCCTTCACCTGGTCTTCGTCGACGGCGCCGGCCATCGCTTCTTCATAGGCCTTCACCGCATCGGCCTTTTCCTTGGCGTCGGCGCCGATCTTGATGAGGCGGGCCACCGCTTCGCGCCGCAGGTCGGGGCTGGGGTCGGTGATCATCGCGGGGATGAGCGACTCGGCCAGCGGCTTGTCGGCCTGCTTGAGCCAGTCGAACGCGAGAGAGCGGGCCTTCGCGTCGTTGCCGCGATCATCGATGAATTTCTTCAACTCGGCGGTCGGAAGGTTGCCGCCGCTGCGGAGCGTGCGATCGGCGATCGTCTCGACGACGCCGCGCAGGTAATTCGCGGCGAGCGGATTGGCCCCCTTGAAGGCGGCGAGCACGGCGGGAATCTGGGAGGCATCCGCGGTCGAGAGGGCCTTCACGGCCTGCTGCGCTTCGGCGGCTCCCTTTCCGTCATGGTTGACGCTGAGAATCGCCTTGATCGAATCGGCCGGCTCGGCGGCTCTGGTCAAACTCGAGAATCCGTTCATCCCGGCCACAGCCACGGCTGTGGTCAGAATCACTTTTGACAGTGTCAATCCACGCATCGTCATTCCTCAGCGGCAGGACCACTCATTAAGTAAATGTCGTGAGCGACTTCGGACGTCCCATGGAGTATAGCTGTCCCATGGTCGACGACCAGAGAAGGCGAACCGGGGCGGTGCTCCGCACTCTCGTCATGGACGAGGATCGAACTCCAATGCGGGAGATTCTCGTTCTCAACCGTCCGGTCGGCAATGAAGAGCGAAGGGTGCGAGGACATCGCGATATATGATCGCGCGGTCCGTCGCGATCTTCTGGCGTGGATGTCCGAGTTCCGTCAGGTTGGGATGTCCCAGTTGCCGGCAACTCCCGCAGCGGGGCGTCTTGCTGCGATTAGTAGTGCCACACTTCTGGCACGTCCATTGAAGTGCGACCGGTGCGGGGGTCCGTGTCGCGCGTCCGGTGAAATAGGGGTCGCCGAAGAGCCGGCCGTCCGCACACCAGCCCGAGATGCCGTGATCAGTCAATACCAGCGAGATCTCGGGAATCTCGCGATGAGAACTCTGCAGGTGGACAAGGCCGCGCGAGTCGGCGAAGGCGCGACTTCCATCGGCCCAGGCGGCGACGCTCATCCGATACGGCGTTCCGCGGGGCATGCGTTGAAACCACTGGATGCCTGACGGTGCGGACGCCGCCTGCTTCAGCTTCAGATCGCTGGTCACTTCCCACCACATCCCGCGACGGGATTGAAGGAAGAGTCGCGAGCCAGTCGCTGCAATCGCTCTCCACCGACGCCGCTGCGTCGGCATCAGAGGATGATTCGCGACCCGCAACTGGTTGACCGTCAGATAGACGTCGGGGATTCTTTGCGCTATTCCAGATTTGAAGTTCACGGCGAATCGTCCCGGCTCGAAACCCTGCTTCCTCGCCGTCGCGGTGACTTCCGCATCAAGAATCACCGTCGCGCTTTCGGGATCCACGTCCCAGATCCGAACGGGTCCTGTCAGGTCTTGAGAAAGCGGTTGTCCCTCGCCGGTCGATAGATTGACCATGATGCCGTTCCGTTTGATCGCGAACGGACCATCTCTGCCCGGAATGTGGAAGAAAGCTCCTGAAATCATCTCGAAAAAGGGGACCGTTGGATGACTCGGTCGAAATTGAATGGAACTGGGAATGGCTTCGAGCTTCTCATTGACCCAGGAGACATATGACAGTTGATATTCTCCGCTTGGATTTCCCGGATCCGGGGAGAGAACGAACCGGCCACACGGATTCGGAAATCCCACATTATGGACGAGCATTCCGAGGAGTTCTCCCGTTGTGCGATGGTATGCGGCCGAGACGACACCAGACGCCTTTCCCGGGACACGGCGTTTCTCTCTTCCCGTGAGAATCAAGACATCCGATTGATGCGACGCACCGAGGATCGCCCCATCAATCCAGTTGAGGGGCATGACATGGGCGCGCCCGCTGGAGAGTTGAATTCGAATGAGTTGCGGTTTCTCACTGCGAGTCCGTTGAATGAGAAACTCCACAACCTGAAGATCGCCGCTGACGTGAGACCAGAAAATCGTGCCTCCGAAGACCCCCTCGGCGATCTGCCTGGGCCCTTGCGACGGTTCGTCCCATAGCGTCAGCCTCCCGTCCGGGGCGCGCGACATCATGGACGATGGCTGGTTTGCCTGATGGATGAAGAAGACTCTCTTGGGGTCGAGGCGGTGCGGAAGCCTCAGCGGAAACGGTCGCACATGGAAGATCGCCGGCAAGGGCTGCTGGCCCGCGTCGATCAACGGAACGGGAGGAATGCGGCGCGGAGTTGGTGCAAACAGGATGCGTTCCAGGTCGAGCGTTGCCTCGCGGATCAACTTTCGTCCCTGCGGCGTGCGGAGCCAGAGGCGGAACTCGCCGTTGCGGCGAACGGTCGCCACGAAGAGTCGCGCCGGAGCGGATTCATCCAGGGCACGGACGAAGGTCTCATCGTCGAGGGTGTCGGTCTCGACGATGATCACGGCTTCGGGCGGTTCCTCGCTCTGCTCGATCTCGCGGACGAAAGCGGGAATCGAGGCTCCCGGGTGCAGTGTCGCGTCGAGCGCTTCGAGGTGCTTGACAAGACCCTCGCGAGTGCGGAGGTCGACCGGTTCGAGCGACTCGCCCGCCGCACGCCACGCCGATAATTCGGCTCCTTTGGAGGTGCGGGCGGCAAAGGCCAGCGCAACGGACGCGGCGAAGACGCGCGGGACGCCCCACATCCGCAGGCCCGAGTCGATCAGGATCAGGCGGCGCTGCGGGGGATTGCGAGGGGGGGATTCGCGGCGGAGATAGAGGGCCTCGTTCAAGGCGACCCGCACCGAGAGCGTCAGGTCGTCCTGGGCGAGTTCGCTCAGCAGCAGCCGGTCGAAGGTCCCGCGATTGCCGATGTCCGAGACGCCCCCCAGCGGCAGTTCATCGGAGTCGGAAACGCTCCGCGGCAGATCGGTCACCGCAAGCAGGTTTCGCGCCAGCCGCGCCATGCCGCCCAGTTCGGCATCCTCGGACAGCCGTGCGATCAGATCGCCCGGTGTCGTGTGCGGATCGTCCTCGGTTGCTGCGGGTTGCGGCGGAACGTCGAGTCCAGTCTTTCGACGCAGTCGCAGCGCTTCGACATCGACCCGCTGCATGCCGCGGATCAGGTAATCGACGCTCTGTCGGAGCGTGCCTGTGCGTGCGGTGCCGAGGAACTCGACCCGCTGCGTGAATCCGTCCGGAGCGGCGGTGTCGAGAAGTTCGATGACGACCCGCGCCACTTCGGGAGGAACGATCGGCGGGCGGGTCTCGAAGACCACTTCGGCCAGCAGCGCCTTCGCTTCCAGCGGTTCGCGGACATCCGCGGGGAGCCGCCACATCTGGTCGATCGAACTGAAGGCTTCATAGGGCCAGCTCGAACTCTCGCCATTTTCGCCGCTGTCCGACTCGAACATCGCGATGATGAGGTCGGTCGAGGGGGCGGAATCCCAGCGGCATGAAGCGAACAGCAGCAGGATCTCGTCGAAGGCGGGGAGCCCGCGTGGAGCGAGCCGCTCGACGACCGCCTTGAGTTCCTTACGGAAGGCGATCGTCGCCCCGCGCTGCCAGAGGACGACTTCCCCGTCTTCCGACCAGAGCCAGAAGTGGCCCGCGGGAGGCGTGAGGTAGAAGCGGGCGGCAACCAGAAGGTCTGTCATCGTCGGGACGCTGGCTCAGTCAGGGGAAGGCGCTCCGGTCATGATAACACCGGTCGAATCGAGCGTCCGTGGCGAAGTCACAGACGGTATGATGCACTCGTTCGTCTTTCGTCCATGGTCCGGACGAGGGACCGCCGATCGATTCGCAACTTCGAGTCTGTTCCATGCGTCCGGTGCTTGTTCCACTCGCGCTCGCCGTTGCGTCGTTTGCCGGCATCTATACTCTCGTGAAGGTGTCGCAGCAGAAGCCATCCCCCCCGGACCCGATTCCCGTCGCCGTGACTCCGACGGGCAAGGAGTCGGTTGCTTCGGGAAACGTCGACCCCGCAGGAACCGACGCTCCCTCGGACCCGCCGGAAGGGATGATATGGGTTCGTGGCGGCGAGTTCGTGATGGGGACGAACGACAAGACCGCCTGGCCCGACGAGCGTCCAGCGCACCGGGTGCGGGTGAGCGGGTTCTTCATGGACGCGACCGAAGTGACGAATGAGGAGTTCGAGCGATTCGTCTCTGCCACCGGGCACGTGACGACTGCGGAAATTCCTCCTTCGCTTGAGGAGATCATGAGGCAGCTGCCTCCGGGAACTCCGCCCCCGTCGAAAGCGGACCTGGCGCCCGGTGCGGTCGTCTTTCGCCAGAGCGAGAAGCCGGTTCCCCTCGACAACGTGTCGCGGTGGTGGTTCTGGACCAAGGGGGCCAACTGGCGGCACCCGGAAGGTCCGGAGAGCGATCTGAAAGGGCGCGAGACTCATCCCGTCGTGCAGGTCTCCTGGGACGATGCGGTGGCGTACGCCAAGTGGGCAGGCAAACGACTGCCGACCGAAGCCGAATGGGAGTTCGCGTCTCGGGGCGGGCTCGACTCGCAGCCCTATGTGTGGGGTTCCGACCCTCCCAGCGCATCGCGCCCGCAAGCCAACCTGTGGGACGGGCAGTTCCCGTCAACCAATAACCGGCAGGATGGGTGGGTCCGCACGGCCCCCGTGAAGTCTTACAAGCCGAACGGTTATGGCCTCTACGACATGTCGGGGAATGTCTGGGAGTGGTGCAGCGACTGGTATGACAAGGCGGAGTACCGTCGCAGGGCGGAACGGGACGTTGTTGAGGATCCGCCCGGCCCGTCGAAAAGCTTCGATCCGAATCAGCCATTCACTCCGCTGCGGTCGCAGCGCGGAGGCTCGTTCCTGTGCAACGATGCCTATTGCTCGCGGTATCGCCCCAGCGCCCGGCACGGCTGCTCGCCCGACACCGGCATGTCGCACGTCGGCTTCCGGTGCGTGAAGTCACCCGAAGAGAGGTGAGGTTGTCCTGTCCGGGATCGCCTTCGACGTCGGGCTATGGAGTGCAACGCCTTCAGCGCAAAGAACGCGGCACTCACTGTCGGACGACTTGGTGGGATGCAGGGTTTCGGCCTGTCGCTCGACATGACAGCCGCGCACGCTGACGCACGGGCCGGCTCAATTCCCCCGCAGCGTATACCCGCGCCCGCGGACGGTGTGGATCATCGGCTCGTCGAAGCCCTTGTCGATCTTGCTCCGCAGCCGGTTGATGTGGACTTCGATGACGTTCGTCGCCCCTTCCCAGTCCGATTCCCAGAGATGCTCGCACAGCATCTTCCGCGTCACCACCTGGCCGTGGTATCGCATCAGGAACTCGAGCATGCTGAACTCGGTCGGCGTCAGGTCGATTTCCTGCTCGTTCCGCGACACCCTCCGGGTCGTCAGGTCAAGGTCCAGCGGGCCGACCTTCATCGATGTCGAAGGCTTGTTGAGCGACCGGCGGCACACCGCGGTGAGGCGGGCGGTCAGCTCTGCAATCGAAAAGGGCTTCACCAGGTAGTCGTCGGCCCCGGCGTTCAAGCCGGAAACCCGTTCATCCACCGAACTCATCGCGGAAAGCACAATCACCGGCGTCAGGATGCCGGCCCCGCGAAGCTGCCGCAGCAATTCCATCCCGGACATGTCCGGAAGCATCAGATCGAGCAGGATCGCGTCAAACTTCTGGGCCCGGGCCTGTTCCAGCCCTTTGCTCCCATTGCGAGCCCACTCGCACTGGTAGCCCGCTTCGTTCAACTCGCGCTGCACCACCCGGCCGAGCACCGCGTCATCTTCGACGACGAGCAATTCCATAGTCGACTCCGGAAACCTCATCGTCCACCGCCACACCAGCGGCAGCTGCCGTCATTGTGACCGTGAACGCCGCAGGGTGCCGACGAGGGACAGAATCGCCTGACCGGACCATGCAGCCTGATATGCCGGGCAACCCGCTCCCCGCCCCGCAATCCCATCATCCTATCGTCGGAGGGAAGGCCCTGTCGCGCTCGCCGCATCGATATTACGGAAACGTAAGATCTTGCGGGACCCTCAGGATACATGTACGGACGGCGTGCGGAAGCCCCGTCAACAAGACTCCGAATCTGTCGAATTATCCATCGTACCGCCCTGTCGGAGTTTCAGAAATCTGCGATCTCCCTGGGGGAATGGATGAGTTGCTTCCGTCTGCTTCGGGAGGAAGCCGAATCGTCAGGGGATCAAATGCGAGTGGTTCGCCTCACGTGGCGCGAGGACTTCTTGTTCTCCAACGCTCTTGCTCCCTCTCTGAAGGATCCGGGACCGTTGTCCGCGGATGTGCGTGCAGGGTTGAGGCGACGCAGGCGCGGAGCAAAGGGAGCTCTGTCCCAAGCAAGCTTCGCCTGAACTCTTCGAGAAGCTCCTCGATCCATTTTCCGTTGATTCCGTGAAGCTGCCGAGCAAGGTTTCTAATCGGCGTTCCTTTGCTCCATTCGCGGGTGGTGTCTTTGTGGGCGTAGTAAGTTTTCGTTGCAGGAATTGTCGAAGTCGTGCGTTGAGATGCGAGGGGGAACGCAAGCGCTCTGTACGCCTTCGGCGTAGTGATGCTCGCCGCGTCTCTCAAGTCCACCACGACAGGCAATGCAGAAATCCGCTCCTATGCCCTGTCTTTGTCTTCCCAGGCTTCCGGCTTGACGCCTTAAAAAAGCCGAGGGGGTTGGGAGCGATCGCGATTCGCTCCCAACCCCGCTCCTCCGGCCGCGACCGGAACCGACTCCCGACAAGTCGTCCGAATTCGCACGTCACACACCACACCACACCCCGTTTCACCACTGCAGTTCGACGATCCGTCCCGGGATCAATCTCACCGTCCGATACTCCACCGGAGCATCGTCCCCATCGCCCAGCACCGCCCGGATGTGGTAGATGTGGGGCAGACCGGGAATGAGAGGTTCTTTCGTTTCGAGCCGCCAGATTCCATCTTTGGCCCGGAACGATTTCATCCCCTCGGCGCCCATGTCGTAAGCCCCTTCCACCGACACATCGACGATGCCGGCCCGCGGATGCTTATCGGACCCAACCGGCCGTGAAGGCCGCCGATAAGTCGTCCCCACCGTTCCGGGCGGCGGTCCTACCGCCGGACCCCCGACAGGTCCTCCAAACGCGTGCCCCCCGTACCCCAGGCCCCCGAAACCGGGAGCCGTCGGTCCGTGGATCGGCGCCGGAGCATGCGCCTCGTCGTAGAAGGGGTCAGGCATCGGTCCTCCGATGGCCCCGCCGACCGGTCCTGCAATCCCGTGTCCATGGTCATAGACCGGTCCGGAGTATCCCCCCGGTCCGACATCGCCGTACGCTCCCCCACCGCAACACCCCGCCTTCTGGATCGTCGCCGGTTGAACGGCCATCGGCTCAGAATAGCAGGGAGGCGCGGCGAGGAAGAACGTGCCGGCCGCAATCGCCGCCACTCCTCGGAAACCTGCCGTCATGGTCAGCCCCCTGAAACAGTCGATCGTTGATGACTCGGGCGATCAACTCATTCCCGAGTGCGGACAATCAACCGTATCACGCGGCGTTCGAGATGCCCGGACGAGGCGAACCAAAACCGGCGATTCGCGGCCGCTCCGTTCCCAAGCTGTGCATCAGGCAAACGCCGGAAACGAGGCAGACATTGCGGGCGCATCGACCGACTGAGCGAGTTACTCCTCACCGGTCGGATGCGGGATCCGTTTCATGACGCTCCGCCACGTGTAGTTCCGCTTCGGATCGTCTTCGTCGCTTCCAAAGAAGAGAGACAGTAGCCAGGCCGAGGCGACGGTTGTCGTCCACGGAACGAAGATCGCCAGGAACGGGCTCGGCGCCTTCTCGGCGCCGGTGATCTCTCTCCACCAGCTCCAGAGGATTGACAGCGTCAGCCCCAACAGGGCGGCCGGAATGGCGGTCCGCGTCCGGGCCCTTGGAATAAACATGCCGACGACGAACAGTGCCGCGAGAGGTCCCACGAACAGATTGAAGAACTTCGGCATCATGTCGAGCAGCGTCAGGTCGGGACGGCTCTTCGTCCAGTAGGCCACGGCCAGTGCCGTGGACAACACAATTGCTCCCACGACGACTGCGACGCCGCGGGCGATCTTCAGCTTGGATGATTCGCTGAGCTCGGAGACCGGGCCGACGTCATCGCTGGCATGGGCCTTCGACGGATTGAAGAAGTCGTTCGTCACGACGGCCGAGATGGCGTTGATGCCCGACTCGAGCGTCTGAATGGCATCGCACAGGAACGCGGAGATGATCAGCCCCACGCATCCTGCCGGCAGCTGGCTGCCAAGGAAGTGTGGGAACAGTCGGTCCGGTCTAGCGGTCGGAGTCGTAATCCCCTCGGGGAGCGCCCCGGGGTGCTTGAGATAGAACGCCAGCAGCGCCAGTCCCGCCATGCCCAGCAGCACCGACATCGAAAAGTTCACGCACAGGTTGATCAGGTAGCTCCGCCGAGCCGACCGCAGCGACGACGTCGAGAAGTATCGCTGCAGGACGACCTGGTCCGAACCGTGCGTGCTGATCGTCCAGAAGAAGTTTCCAAGCATGACGAAGACGACGGTGGTTCGGGTGGTCACGTCGAATGAAAAGAACTCGACGGACGAGTGCGTGGGCCCGTATTGCGATGCGGTGTGCCACCAGTCGACGGGACCCGTGCCGTCCATCCAGGCCACGCCGCCGATCGCCAGCAGCACGCCGGACAACAGCAGCATGCACTGAATGACGTCGACCCAGATCATTGCCTGGATGCCGCCGAGGGCCGTGTAGACCGCCGAGATGACCCCGATGGCTCCGACAGTCCAATAGATATCGTCCCCTGGAAGCCGCGGGCTGTCGGTTCCCACCATGTCGGTCAGCGCCTTCGACGCCGCAAACGTCACCATGCTCATCCAGCCCAGCCGCAGCGCGATGAACAGGCTCGCACCCAGGGTGCGGGCGATGCGGCCGAATCGCAGCTCGAGATATTCGTAGGCGCTCGTCAGCCGCAACCGCATGAAGAAGGGGATCCACAGGCCGAGCACGACAAACGCCGTGAACGGCTCGGCCAGGTACCCCATGAAGTACCCGATCCCCTTGTTGATCATCTCGCCCGGCACCGCCAGGTACGAAAGGGTCGAAAAGAGAGTCGCCAGAATGCTGAGTCCGACGGCGAACCACGGCATGCGGCGGCCGCCGACGAAGTAGTCGTCGACGTTCTTTTGCTTGCGGCCGAACCAGATCGAGATGCCGAACGTCAGCAGGAAATACAGGACGATGGTGACGTAATCGGCCGGCCTGAGACCGACTGAGAGTTGGGCAGACCCCTCTTCCACGGAAGCCCCTTTCGACGTTCCGGTTGATGCCACAGACGCGTGCGGAAGCGCGGCTTCCAGCATGACGTGCGACCGGGGGAATGTCGAATCCGTGTCGGGATTCCGAAAGATCTTTTCGGAATTTGATTCCGAATAGGCAGGGTCCGTTCAACCTGTGCACCCTGGTCGGACGCGGCCCTCCCGTGGGTGGACCGCTCGCCGACCACTTTGACGGCCGGAACGCCGCGTGTCGGCTGGCTCAGTGTGCCGAACGAGAGAGAAGCGTGCCGTCGTTGGGCCGCCAGTTGGCGCATAAAGCGTGGACCTCTTCGCGGCAGGCGAAGTAGGCTTCAATCACCTGCGGGTCCCACTGCTTGCCCGCCTGTTCGCGAAACGTCCGCTCGGTCTCTTCGAGAGGCATCCCGTCACGGTAGGAACGGTTGCTCTGCATGGCATCGAAGCTGTCGGCGACGGCGAGGATCCGTGCCATGAGGGGGATCTCTTCTCCCTTCAGGCCATCGGGATAACCGAGCCCGTCGTACCGCTCGTGGTGGTTTCGCACACCCAGCAGCACCTGCCGCAGATCCTTGAGGCCGACGAGGATGGTGTATCCCAGCATCGGATGCTGCTTGATGGCTTCGAACTCATCCGCCGACAGCCGTTCGACCTTGTGGAGCAGTCGATCGTCGACGCCGATCTTGCCGATGTCGTGCAGCAGTCCCGACAGATAGATGTCGTGAAGGTCCGCTTCGGGAAGCGTCATTTCGATGGCCAGGCGCCGCGCGACCAGCGCGACGCGCTCGCTGTGCCCTCGGGTGTAGGCGTCCTTGGCATCCAGCGTCGAGACCAGCGACCGGACGAAGCTTAGCAGCATCTCGTCCTGTTGCTCCTTGAGGTCGAGATTGCGGACGTGCGAGCCGAGAATCGTCGAGACCGAGCCAAGCACGCTCGTTTCGAGCATGCCGAAGCTGCGATTCCGCGGCAGGTTGACGCTGACGATCCAGCCCGAACGTCGCGAGGCATCGCCGATCGGGGCCGCCGCCAGGTTATGCAAACCGGGGAAATCGTGTCCCAGGCACGACCGCTCGATATCGTTCAAGACGAGCGGCTGTGACCAGTCGTGGGCCTCCGATCCGGCCAGAATGCGGGCCAGCCCCAGTTCATCAAATGGAATCCGTCCGCGGATCAGCATGCGACCGCTGCCGCCCCGACGTTCCTCGATCCAGATCGCGGTCCCTTCGGATCGAATCAGGCCGTGCAGCCGGTTCATGCAAAGCTCGGACAACTCGAGCGGACTGCGCGAGAACTGCAGATTCTTCGCCAGACCGTGCAGGAGATTGATCTCCTCATAGGTTTGCTCGAGTCGCTCGGTCGAACGCGTCAGTTCCGACCGGAGCGACTGCATTTCATCGGCCAGCAAAAGCTGCCGCCAGGCGCAGTCGACCACGGACCGCAACAACTCGGTCGTCGTCACATGCTGTCGCGACACCCAATGGTTGAGCCGTTCCTGGCTCCAACCACTTTCGACCGACGCCAGCACGAGATCCGAAGGGGGCGCGCATGGCTCGCGGAAGGCAAACCCCATCGCGACCGCCTGGCAGTCTTCCGCTTCCGGCAGCGGGATGGCGCAGCACAACACTTTGCGCGAGATCTCGACTACGCGGGGATGGCTGGTTGTCGCGAGATGTCTCCAGAGCGTCCCTGGCACAATCTGGAAGCTGTCGATGCCCGTCGAATCGAGAACGCGGCCTGTCATGATATCGACGGCCATCAGCTCGAGCCGGGTCAACTCGGAGAGCTGGCGGAACCGCCGCGCCTGACCGGTCGACAGTCCGCGGCCGGGCCGCGCGGTTTCGGCCCGAAGCGGCCGGTTGCGCGGTGGTACGGTCGATTGGAGCAGGTCGGACGGCATGGATCGCTTCCAAGGGGATGAGACTCATGGAAGCCTATTTCCAATTCCGCTGGGGGAGCCGATGGACCGCGGCAACGTGTTTCGATTCCGCAACGTGCGGGGGGTTGGTATCAATCAGTCCGGAAGTGCGTGCACGATAAACACCGCATAAGCGCTTCCAGCGGGTTTCCCGACCCGGCGCAATCGTTATCGCTGCCGCTTTCGGCAATCCCTGCACATACCGGTATCCGTCATATCGGAGCCTTCGTGCTCGCCGGCGGAGGCAGGACACGAACGATCGTGAAATCCGTGAAACGAGGAGATTGAAACATGCGAACGATGACGGTTCCTCTGGTCGTGCTCTGCGTGGCGATCGTCGCACGACCCTCCCCGGCCGAGGACCTGGCTGCCGGCTCCCGGGCACGGCTGGTGGTCGTCGCGGGTCGACTGGCGAATGGACTCTTCGCCGGCGGCGAATTGAAGGAGCCGTTCGGAGTGGACGCCGATGGAGCAGGCAACCTCTATATCGCCGAACTCGGCGGCGGCCGCATCCACAAGCTCACGCCGAAGGGAGAGTTCACGACAATCGCCGGGACGGGGCGGAAGGGGGACGAGGGGGACCGCGGTCCCGCGGCCCAGGCGACATTCAACGGAATGCACAATCTGGCCGTCACGAGAGAAGGAGCCATCCTGGTGGCCGACACCTGGAATAATCGCATCCGCCGGATCGACCCCCGGACCGGGCTCATTGGTCCGTTTGCCGCCACGGGAAAGAAAGGAGATTCGGGAGACGGTGGCCCGGCTCTCAAGGCCGAGTGCGGCGGCCTGTACTGTGTCTCACTCAATCCCGCGGGAACTCGGGCTTATGTGACCGACCTCGACAATCGCCGGATCCGCGGGATTGATCTCGAAACCGGCACCATCGCCGCCGTCGCGGGGAACGGCAAAAAGGGCGTTCCCGTGGATGGCTCCCTGGCGATCGAGTCCCCTCTCATCGATCCGCGTGCGGCCGTCGCCGATTCGAAGGAGAACGTTTATGTTCTCGAGCGCGGTGGGCATGCACTGCGGGTCGTCACACCGGACGGAAAGATCCGGACCGTGGCCGGCACCGGAAAGAAAGGTCCGCCCCAGGATGACGTCCCGGCCCTGGAGGCGACTCTGAACGGCCCAAAGCACCTCTGTGTCGACCGCAACGACGACGTCATCATCGCGGACGCGGAGAATAACGTCATTGTCCGCTATGTCCCCAGGTCCGGACGGTTGATCCGTATCGCAGGGACCGGCAAGCCGGGCAAGGGTAATCTGGAGGGGACACCCCGCGAGGCCGAGCTCAGTCGCCCGCACGGAGTCTTCGTCGATCCGAAAGGGACTCTCTACATCGTCGACAGTTACCACGAGCGCGTTCTGAAGTGGGTCGAGTAAAATCGGAACGCTGACCGTTCATCTCGGAGAGATGTGGCGGCATCGCGCCTGGACCGGTGGTATTTTTGCTGAACCACCGGCAGACGTCTGTGACGCTTCCGGCTTTGAGCCGTTCCAACCGCTGCAACGGTTATGGACGGTCACTGGAGTCATGCATTGCGACCTGGTTTGTGTGCGGTTATGGCGCGTTACCGTCGGGTGTTCCGCTTCGTAGCCTGCCGTTCCATGGCCGGACGCGAGGTTTCGTCCGGCCTTGGAAGGCCGGACTACGGAAAGCGCGACGGTAACGCGCTCTAACGGTCAACGCTTCTTCCTGCACGGTCTGGCTCCGCCGGGCAACTCGACGCTCCGCCCTCCCATTCGCCCCTGGACGGCAACATGCAGAAAACGTTCCTGGACGCGGTCGGCCGTTTTCAGGCGGGGCGGCTGGATGAGACGATTGCACTGTGCCGCAAGATCCTCGTGGCTTATCCGACGAACGCCGATGCCCTGCACCTCCAGGGACTGGCTCTCAGTCGCCGAGGGGAGAATGCCGAGGGGGCTGCGGCGATTGAAAAGTCTCTCGCCCTCAATCCGAAGCAGCCTGCGGCTCTCTGCAATCTCGGAGAAATCTACCGGTTGATGGCGCGGTTGGTGGATGCGGAGCGTGTACTGCAGGACGCTCTAAAGCAGCAGCCCGGGTTCGTCGAAGCCACCTTCAATCTGGCGAACGTGCTGAAAGACGTGGGGAGAGCGGACGATGCGATTGCCGCCTACCAGCAGGCCATCGCCTTGAAGCCCGATTATTCCAAAGCCCATTTCAATCTGGCGAATACCCTTCGCAGCGAAGGGCGATTGAAACGCTCGCTGGCCCACTACCATGAGGTTCTGCGACGGCAGCCTGATCACATCGAGGCATTGAAATCGATCGGTGGCGTCCTCGCCGAATTGAGCGAGCACGAAGAGGCGATGGCCTGGCACGAGCGGGCCGCGGCGATGAAGCCCGACGACCTCGAAATCCAGGCGGCGCTGGGCAACTCGTGGCACGCGATGGGGGAGATTGAGAAGGCGGCGGCGCCCTTTCGGCGGATTCTCGCGGCGAAGCCTGACAGCCTGTTGCAGAGATTGCGGGTGGAATCGCTGTGCGAGACGATCGCCCCGGATGAAGAGACCATCCGGCGTCAGCGTGCCCGTTTATTCGCGACGTTCGACGAGCTGGCGGCATCGAATCTTTCCGTCGACGTGAGCAAGCTCCACACGTCGGGGGCCGAGCCCCTGATGCCCTGGACCTACCAGGGATGCGACGAACGCCCTTTCAAGGAGCGGTACGCCGCGCTCTTCTCCCGCGCGATTGCCCCGCTGGATCACCCGCCGCGAACGGAAATGCCGCGCGTGGGCGTCGTCGTCACCAGCGGGCACGAGGGGGTGTATCTGGAATGCCTCGGACGCCTGGTCGCCCGGCTTCCGCAGGATGAAATGCGGGTGACCGTGGTCACGAGCGCCTCGGGCCGGAACATCCTGCGGTATCTCAGCCCCGAGTTACCGGTCGAGTATTGCGTCATTCCGGATCGGCTCGACGAGGCGGCCCGTCGCCTGCGGGACGAGCAGTTTGATCTGCTGCACTACTGGGAGATCGGCACCGATTCGACGAATTATTTTCTGCCGTTCTTTCGTCCCGCCCCGGTTCAAAGCGGTTGCTGGGGATGGCCCACCACGAGCGGGCAACCGCACGTCAACTACTTCGTCTCCAGCAAACTGATTGAGCCGGAAGGGGCCGACGCCCACTACACCGAGCAGCTGGTCCGCCTTGAGACACTGCCGACGTGGTATCGCCGGCCTCCGGTTCCGAAGCCCCTCAAACCACGCTCGGCCTACGGTATTCCAGAGGATGCGCGCGTCTACTTCTGCTCGCAGAACCTTCGGAAATACCATCCCGACTTTGACGTGATCCTGGCCGACATTCTGCGACGTGATCCGGAAGGCAGGGTCTACGTCATCGAAGACGCACAGCCCCGGATCACGCGTCTGCTGCGCGACCGCTTCGATCGCCGCATCCCGGATGTCGCTTCGCGGATTGTGTTCGTGCGGCGGCACGAGAAGCCCGACTATCTCAACCTGGTGGCCCTGGCCGACGTGATGCTCGACACCCCGCACTACGGCGGCGGCGCCAATTCGTTGAACGATGCCGTGGCCTGTGAGACGCCGTTCGTGACGCTTCCCGGCTCTTACCATCGGGGTCGGTATGGTTTCGGGATCACGCAACGGCTCGGCATGCCGGAACTGGTCGCGACTACTCCCGCCCACTATGCGGAGCTTGCGGTGGGCATCGCAAATGATCGCGATCGCCAGCAGGTGTTGCGGGCGCTTCTCAAAGAGCGCGGGCCCGTCCTTTTTGAGGACGAGTCAGCCGTCGCGCAGCACGCTCGGTTTTTCCTCGAAGCGATCGCCAGATCCCGCAGCGGTGCAGGCTCTGCTTGACCGCCCGAGTCCCCGGACGCGATGATTCGCGTCGGACAACCGGCAAACCTCTCGGACTCACGCCTGCAATGCACGCCCGCGAATTCCACGACGGTACTAACGACGACCTCAAGCCCCTCGAAAGCCTCAGCCTCGACGATGTGAAATCGTTTCCCGAACTGCTGCGGGCGATGAGCCGGACCGCCTTTTCGGGCCGCTCGCTCGGCGAAGCGTTCGAGATCCTGACCGAGATGTTCCACCGTCCGAACGTCACGACCGTCATGACGATCTCGGGAGCGATGACCGTCGCCAAGCAGGGGCGGATCATCTGCGACATGATCGACCGTGGCTACATCCAGGCGGTCGTCGCCACGGGCGCCCTCATGGCTCACGGCCTCACCGAGTCAATCGGGCTGACGCACTACGCCTACGACCCCAGCAAGACGGACGAGGACCTCTTCGAGCTTGGCTACAACCGCATCTACGACACGCTCGAGATGGAGGCCAACCTCAACGACGTCGAGCGGCTGATGACGGCGGTCCTCAATGAGAACACGCCGCCCGACGGCGTCTGGTCGTCGGCCCGCCTCTGCCGCGCCATCGGCAAGAAACTCGACGAAATGGGAGACGGTCCCGGCGTCCTCCGCAGCGCCTACCGGGCGAACGTCCCGGTCTTCGTGCCGGCCTTCACCGACAGCGAACTCGGACTCGACGTCTCCACCTGGGCGATGGGACGGGCGTTGAAAGCGGCGGGCAAGGAAGCGGCATCGCTCAACTCAGAAGAGCTTCTGACGTCTGTCCCGCCGTTCAATCCTTTCCTCGACCTGCAGGAATACGCCCGGCTCATCGGCCGTTCAGAAGATCTTGGCATCTTCACGATCGGCGGCGGCGTTCCCCGCAACTGGGCTCAGCAGGTCGCCCCGTACTACGACATCACCAACCATCGCCTGGGGGCGAAGCTCAAGGCCCCGCGGTTCAAGTACGGCGTTCGCATCTGCCCCGAGCCGGTGCACTGGGGCGGCCTTTCGGGTTGCACTTACTCCGAGGGTGTGAGCTGGGGTAAGTTCATGCCGCCGGCCGAGGGGGGCCGGTTCTCCGAAGTCTATGCCGACGCAACCGTGGTCTGGCCGATTCTGATGAAGGCGGTCTTCGACGAACTGGGGAGCAGGAAGGCGTGATCCTCAAAGGACGAGGCATCAGTCCGGGAGCGGCACGAGGTCGAGCCCGCGTTCTCGAACCCGACAGCACCTTCGCGAATGCGGCGGCGCTCCCGCAACGACACCCGGCTCCTCGGGAAGTTGAGCGATTGCAGTCGGCCGTGAGTCGCGCCGTCGCGCAGCTCGAACGCCTGCGAAAGCAGCTGGGTCGTTTCAGCAACAAGGATGCGGCGCTGCTGACGGCGCACGCGACGATGCTGACCGATCCCTCGCTGCTCGAACGCATCACGCAGCGAATCATGGACCAGGCCATGTCGGCGGAAGCCGCTGTCGCCGCCGTGGTCATGGAACTGCATGACGACTTCGCCGCCAGCGACCACCCGGTCTTCCGCGACCGCAGCGCCGATGTCCTCGACCTCGGCCGCCGCCTGATCGAGAACCTCAATGAATCGGCCCCGCGGACTGCCACGCCGGGGGCCGTCATCGTCGCTCCCGAGGTCGCGCCGTCCGAGTTCGTGCGGTTCGTCCACCAGGGGGCTGTGGCATTCGTCACCGAGACCTGCGGCAACAAGTCTCACACCGCCATCCTGGCCCGCGGACTCGGCGTTCCGTTCGTTACGGGGGTCTCTGCGGTTCTCGAAAGGATTGCCGAAGGAACGGAGATTGTGCTCGATGCGGGCGAAGGGACGGTCCTCGTCGACCCATCCGGCGTAGAAACCGGCCGGGCCGAGCGGATCATCGCCCGCATCGCCGTCGCTCCCACCCTCCAGGCAGGCCAACAGGGGGCGATCTCTCAGGACGGGATCCACATCACCACGCTGCTCAACATCAGCGACCCGATCGAAGCGGCAGCGATCGGAACGGTCGGCGCGGAGGGAGTCGGACTGTTCCGCACCGAGTTCCTCTACATCGACCGCACCACCTGGCCGACCGAGGACGAGTGCTTCGCCGATTACCTTCGCGTGGCCGAGGCCTTGGGGCCGGACCGCGAACTCAACCTGAGACTGGCCGACTTCGGCGCGGAAAAAAGCCCCCCCTACGCCGACATTCCGATCAACCGCAACCCGAGCCTCGGCATTCGCGGGATCCGTCTGTTGCTGCAGCGGGACGACATCCTCCGTCCCCAGGTGCGGGCCATCGCGCGCGTCGCCAGGCAACGTCCGGTGACGATGCTGATGCCGATGATCGATTCGCTCGACACGCTCGACGCGACCATCGAACGCCTGCTGGCTATCTGCGGGGTTAAGGAACGCGGCCAGCTGCCGTTCCGCATCGGGACGATGATCGAGGTCCCCGCGGCCGGTCTGATGATCGAAGAGATCCTGGATCGGGTCGATTCGGTCGCCGTGGGACTCAACGATCTGACGCAATACCTGCTCGCCGCCGATCGCGATGACGAAATGCTCGAGCGGTACCACGACGCACTTCAACCCCCCGTGCTGCGGCTTGTGAAGTCGATTCTCGACGCCGCCCAGCGCAAGAACCGCCCCGTGACCATGTGCGGGGAACTGGCCGGCGATCCGACCTTGGCGGCGGTGCTGCTTGGCTTGGGGGCGCGGCGCTTCAGCGTCTCGCGGACGCACTATCCGACGGCCGTCTCGACGATTGGCCGGCTCAATATCGCGGAACTTTCCTCAGCTGCCGGCCAGTTCCTGAAGCTCGGATCGGGAGCCGAATTACGGCGGTTCATCGCGCAGAAATTTCCCCAGATCGTTGCCGGAGCATGACGCCGGGCGATCTGGGGAAGTGTTCGCGTCAGGTTGTGATGACAGGCCAGAGTGGCACGACATTTCCATGTCGTGAAGGAGCGTTGCGAGCCAGAAACCGCGACCACGCAGGTCGAGTCGCATGCGGCAGTTGATCGGCCTGCCGAGCGTCTTCACGAGACGGAGTCTCGTGCCACAATGACAGACCGGAAGCCTGTCCCACGGACTCAGTCGTCGTAGTCGATCTCGATCGTGCCGTCGCTCCTCGTCTTGATCTCGACTTCATACGAACCGAACTGATACTCGAGTTCGTGCCCGTGGTGCTTGCAGACGACCTTGGGGCGGCAGTTCGGCGGAACGCAGATTTGCACGTAGGTGTAACAGCACTTCTTGCAGGGATGCGGGACCGCCACGATCATCGGCACCGCGCACCTCGGAACGTTGTCGAGGTCCTTGTACCGCACGTGCGGGTAGAGGATCGAGACGGACGTTCCTTCCATCGGGACCGGAGTGATAGGCTGGAAGTTCTCTCCCACGCCCGGAGTCGGCAGGGCGGCGGGCGCCGGCTCGGGGGCAGCGACGGGTGCGGGAGGAGGCGGAGTCGGTTCCCCTTCCCCGGCCAGAATGGTCGGAAGCAGCAGCGGAGCCGGCGTGCGGACCGCGAGCCGCGGAGCGGCGGGCTCGATGCCGGCCTGCCGAAGTTCCGGTCCGAACGACGTCTGACGAATGACCGAGGGACGCTTCACGTTGGGCTCAGAGCGACGCTCGGCCGCATTCGAGAAACCGACAGAGAGTCCCAGAAGCAGCAGGGGAGTGGTTCGAATCGCGAGAAGCATGGTTTCTCCCTGGAGATGAATTGTTCGGGAGAGTCGTCGAAGGTTTCCGAACCAGGATCCGGCGGCGTCTGGCGGCGGACAGCTCGTGAACGTGAAACGGCTCTGATCAACTCTATCCCACGCCCCCACCGCGGCGCGACGTGTCAATCTCCGCGAGAAACTTTGTTCCGTTGACCGTGAGGGGGCTGTGCAGAACTCCGCGCAGGCAAGATATGCGCCGGGCTTGGCATGTGCGGCGTGCCACCAGCGGGTCCTCTACCTGCCGCTCTCGGCCTTCTGTTCGGCCAGCAGCTTGCGGAACGCTTTCTCCTTCATGTCGACATAGTCCCGGTAGCCGGCGGCGTCGACAAAGGGATTCGCTTCGCCCGCCTTCAGCTTCGGGTACTTGGCCTCCATCCCGTAGTACGCGCCGTGCGCTCCGAGAAATAGATCGCAGGGAAGCTCCTTGAGCGTCTTGAACGTCCGGGCGTAGTCGTCGGCGATGCCCGGGTAATCGGAATTGTCGACCAGGCGATAACCCGGATTGATGTTGGGACTGCCGATGACCACCACGTTGTACGTCTTGTCGCCGTCAGTCACCTTCCATGTCCACGTCGTGCAGCCGCGCGTATGCCCGGGCGTGAGGCGCGCGACGAGGGTCGTTCCCCCCAGCGTCACCTTCTCGCCGTCCTCCAGCACCCGGTCGACAACGCACGGTTTCCAGCGGCTGTCGGTGTAGAGGTACTGCCCCTTGCCCCCCTCGGCGATCACACTCGCGTCCCCCTTCATCACCAGCACCTTCGCTCCGGTCAACTCCTTGAGGTCCGCGTGGCCGGCAACATGGTCCGAATGCGCATGACTCGCGAGGACGTACTTGACGTCCTTCATCTTGAACCCAAGCTTCTTGACCGACGCCCGGATCAGCGGCACCGTTTCCTCGAAGCCGCTGTTGATGAGGAAGTGGCCTTCGGCCGTCGTGATGAGGTAAGTCGCCAGAGCCTTCGAACCGACGTAGTAGGTGTTTCCCGCAATCTTGTGCGGCGGATACGCCTCGTCGGCGAACGTCTGAGCGGGAAGGGCGGCAGCCAGCAGGAGCGCGGGAGCGGCGAGAATCGTCATGGATGGCCTGATTTTCTCGAAAGCGGCCGGCGATTGCGGAGTGACATCTCGTTCCGGTGACAACGCTTCGATTCTGGTCCTGTCCTGGTCGAAACACAATTCTGCGACGGGACGGTTGCGGCGACCGCGACCGTCCGGATTGCAGCGCCTGAACCGGCCGCCCGGTCCGGAACACGGCGACAAACGGCCAGTTTGCCTGGATTAACCTTTGCCAACCTGAACTTCCCGTGAGACAATCGCCGCGCTTGTCGACTTGTGTCTGCCGCCGCCCTCGCCCTTGATCGCCCTCTCCCATTCACCTCCGTGGAGTCGTCCGTGAAACGTCCTGCCGCCTTGTTCGCGGTCCTGCTCGCAGTCGCTGCTCCGGCATTCGCCGAAGAGACAATCGAATCGGCCCCCTACTATCCGACGAAGATCGGATCAACCTGGAAGTACAGGTTCGCCCGCGGAGTGCTCACGAACAAGATCACCCGGCACGAAAAAGTCGGCGACGTCCTGTGCGCGCGGCTCGACACGCTGTCCGGGGACAAGGTCGTCAGCAACGAGCATGTGACGATTACGAAGAACGGCGTCGAGCGGCACGCGACGCTCGGTTTCCGCCCCGAGCCGCCGGTGTTGCTCCTGAAGTTCCCGCTGAAGGACAAGGACGAGTGGGACATCGATAGCAAGGTCGGCGATGAGACGATCAAGGGGAAGGCGAACGTCGAGAAAGAGGAGCTGAAAATCGGCGACAAGACCTACGACACGTTCAAGGTCACGACCGATGTCAAGACCGGCACGATGCAGATCAAGTCGGTCTGCTGGTACGCGAAGGACGTCGGAATGGTGAAGCAGAACCTCAACTTCGCCGGTAATGAGGTGAAGCTCGAGCTGGAAGAGTTCAAGGCAGGCGAGTGACGGCCGCGATGAAAGCCCGGTCGTTTCTCGCGAGCCTGCGTTTCGCCGTGGCCGGCCTGGCCTCTCTGGTGCGGACCGAACGGAACGCAAGGATCCATGTCGCGGTGGCGGTCCTGGTGGCCGTCGCCGCTTTTTTGCTGCGCGTGTCGTGGACCGACGCCGCGCTCCTCGCACTGGCCATTGGCCTGGTCATGGCGGCCGAGGCCTTCAACACGGCGATTGAGACGTTGACCGATCTGGCATCGCCGAATCCCCACCCGCTGGCCCGAACGGCGAAGGATCTCGCGGCGGCCGGTGTCCTACTGACGGCGCTTTCGGCATTCGCCGTGGGGCTTTTTGTGCTCGGACCGCCTCTCTGGGCGCGCCTGATGTCCGGTCTGCAATGACGTCGCATCGAATCCCGCGGCGGAAACGTCTCCCTGTCACGGCGCGACGCTTCTAGTCGTCGTGCGGCGATTGCATGGTCTTCGCGTTCCGCGATCGACGGACCAGCTTCACCATGGATTCAATCTGAGTGGCCAGGACGTTGCCCGGCAGTTCCACCCGTTGCTGACGGATGACGAGTTCGCCAGCCCGCTCCACGAGGCCCGCCAGGACATCCCAGGCCCGATAATCCATCTTCTGTCGAGGCCAATTGAGCTCTGTCCAGAGCCGCACGAACATCGCGCGAAGCACATGCCGCGGCAGCGCGGCAATTCTTCCGACGTTCAGAACACACTCGTTCCCATCCGCAGCGATCTGCGGATCGCACTGCCGGAGTGCGGAGACCGCAAGCTCCTTCAAGGCTTCATCCGTCTCCGCGACCTGGCGTCCCAGCTTCAGCAGTGCCTGCACAATTTGCGGATTGAACTCCGCAGCCAGTTGTGGAAGCAGACTGTGACGAATCCGATTTCTGGTAAAACGCAGCTCCTCATTTGTGGAGTCGGTGCGGTAGCTCTGGTTGTGGTCGACTAACCATTCGATGAGATCCTTCCGTGGAGTCTCGAGGAGCGGACGCACAAGCGTGACGCCCGTCGCCAGTTCCCGAGACCGCGGGATGCCCCGCAGGCCTGCGATGCCGGTTCCCCGCAGGATGTGATGGAGAATCGTCTCCGCCTGATCGTCCGCCGTATGCGCCACGGCCACGAATTTGCAGTCGTGCTCCAGCGCAGCGTCGGTCAAAAACTGATAGCGGGCCGTGCGTGCCGACTCTTCGCTGACCGCCACTCCGGGACTCGGTTCCTGGGCCGACTCCACGACGACCTCTTCGGCGTGACAGGCTCCGTGTTGCCGGACCCATTCCGCATCCCCATCCGACTCGGCGCCGCGCAGCTTGTGATTGTAATGCGCGACGATCACGCGAAACCTGACATCCGGCAGAATCGCGTGAGTTCCCGACATCAGTGCAACGCTGTCGGCCCCGCCCGAGACCCCTAGCAGCACGGCGTCCCTTTTGCGTACGCCGCACGCGTCCCATCCAGTGCGGAGTTTTTCGAGGAAGCTGGCCATCGCGGTGTGGAACCCAATGGATCAAACGACGGGGCACCCATCGCCCCGTCAATCTCGTGGCCTTGCGCGGTTCGCCCGTCCAGTGCCCGATTTCCGGAAGGACGTCGTTAATCCGTCGCAACAGTCTCATGCCGGTGCAGAAAGCTCTCCTCAACCGGATAGTTGCGGAACTGCACGGTATAGCACTCCTCGAACCACATCCGGATGTGCGGGAGCTCCCCTTCATCGTACCGCGGAGCGATGTGCAGCAGCTTCCCTTCGTCACTCGATCGGATCTCGCCATCCTCGACGACCACCCGCCCCGCACTGATCACGTATCGCGGCAGTTCGAACATCCGCTGAATGTCGACGTCGGGCTGATAGATCGTCACATCGCCGTCCGCACCCGGTCCAAGGTGCCCCTTTGTCTTCAGCCCGAGAATGCGTGCCGGCGCCGCCCGCGTGATGATCGCGATCTCCCGCAGCGTGTATTCGCGTGAAATGTCCGGAAGCACCATCCGCTCCCGCGCCTTCGCCGGAATCCGTGCCAGGAGATCGTTGCGGCGGCTCCGGTCCATCAGCAGTGCGATGATCTGCGGGTACGCGAGGAACGAGCTCCCGTTCGGATGATCGGTGCTCATGGCGATCCGCCACGGATCAGCCGTCAACAGATACCATTCGAGCCCCACCGCCCACTGGATGGCATGGACGAAGCTCTTGTCCTTGTAGGTGATCGGCACGATCCCGCAACCCGACTCCATCTCGGTGTCGCCGCTGAACCACTTGTGCCCGGTCACCTTGTGCAGGAAGTAACCGAGCGGGCCGTCCCCCGTCATGGAGGTCGTGTTGCCGAACATCACCTGCCCGACATCGACCGTGAGGTTGGTATGCCCCGCGACGTACTCGACCAGTCGCGGGACCTCCGAGCGGAACGTCGACTGGTCGTCGGGATCGCCGCCGTAGCTGTGAAACTGGATGTGCGTGAGATGCCCGCGCTGCCCCTCCAGCGTCTTCATCGTCTCGAGCGTCGTCGACCAGTTCCCCGGCATGCCGAGGTTGTTGCAGTGGATGTGCACCGCGTGCGGGAAGCGAAGTTCGTCGACCGCACGGGCCACTCCTCGCACGATCTGACGCGGGGTGATGCCGAAGTGGTCAATCACCTGGTCGAGGCCTGTCGCATTCCCGCCCGACGCCTTCCAGACTTCCACGCCGCCGGGATTGACGATCTTCGCCCCGTACCCTTTCGTCGCGTTGAGCAGCCACCCGATATAGTGCCGCACCCGTTCAGGCTCATTCTCGCGCAGCCGGTCCATCACATAGTGGTTGTTCCCCATCAGGACATAGAACCCCTTATCGATCAGCGGGGTGTCCTGAAGCTCCTCGTGGGTGTGGCGGGCCGTCAGCGGTGGGATGGCGGCGTCGAATGCCGTCGTATAGCCCAGCCCCGCATACAGGTAGCCGGTCGCGAACGTGCTGGGGACGCTGCCGGTCGTTCCGGACCGTGTGATCGCCGTTCGATGGACCGGCGGGGTGGATCGCTTCTCATCGGGGATCATCTTGCGGGCCGTGTTGACCTTCGGACCCGCGATATGGCAGTGCATGTCGACGCCTCCCGGCATCACCACCATGCCGGCCGCATCGATCGTCCGATCGGCCCGCACCGCCGGATCCGCCGGTGCCTCAACAACGCGTCCATCCCCGATCCAGACGTCGCGCGTCTCCCCATCGATGCCATTCGCCGGATCGTAAAGGGTGCCGTTCGCAATGCAGAGAAGAGACATCAGACCGTGGACGTTTCTGGGAAGTGGGACGGACATCGAGAGTTCAAGACGGCGACTCCAAAAATGTAGCCTTCTTGCTCCGCAAGAAGTAAGCCGGGCGCAGTTGCGGCGTGGCAGAATGTTCCGGAGAACGATCGCGCCGGAAGCCAGATTGCGGCGATCAAATCACGTCGAATCGCGGCCCGCCTCACCCCGAATACGCCTCGTGAATCGCCCGACCGGTCGCGATGGGGTACGGACGTCCCTCGGGATCCTGGAAGTGTCCCGCCGGATCGACTCCCAGGGCAGCGAACATCGTGGCGGAGAGATCGCCAGGAGAGTACGGCGTCGTGGCGGGATAGCCGCCGGTCGCGTCGGTCTCGCCGACTGTCGCGCCCCGCTTGATCCCCGCCCCCGCCAGCAGAATCGAGTAGGCCGACGCCCAATGCTTGCGTCCCGGCGACGCGCCTTTGAATTTCGCCTCGTGAGCGACGACCGGAGCGCGGCCGAACTCGCCCATGCACACGACCAGTGTCGTGTCGAGCAGCCCGCGCTGATCCATGTCTTCCAGCAGCACCGACAGCGTGACGTCGAACCGTGGCAACAGATACTTCTTCAAGGCGTCGAAGATGTCGTTGTGCGTGTCCCATCCGTAGGCGTCAATGTCACGCGGCGAATGGTCCTGCCCGCGATTCTGGTTATTCCAGATGACGGTGATCCACGGAACTCCCGCCTCGACCAGCCGCCGTCCCAGCAGGCACGCCTGCCCCGTGCGATGCCTTCCGTATCGATCGCGGACAGCCTTCGGCTCGGCCGACACATCGAACGCCTTGCGGCACTGCGGAGCCGACAGCAACTCGTACGCCTGGCGATAGATTGCATCGAGCTCGAGGCGTCGACGATCTCCCTCCAGCGTGCGGGCATGTCGATCGATCGATTCCAGGAGCGTCCTCCGCGAATCGTGCCGCACCGGCGGCAGCCCCGGCAACTGCTGCAACTCGGGAATCACGATCGAGCCGGCCGAGACGTCCCCGATCTCAAGAGGGTCGAACCCACGACCGAGCAATCCCGCCGATTGGCCCGGGGCCGGAAGAGTCGGCGTCAGGGCCGGAGCGTTGACATGGACTGACGTGTAAGGAAACGTCCGGCAGGGCCGCACCCGCGTCAGCACGGACCCATACGTCGGAATATCATTGGGCGAAATCGGCGGATTGCCGGACTTCTGCGCGTGGAACTGCCCGGTCAGCGCGAGGTATGTCGCCGATCCATGGTCGACGTCGTCATGCGACATCGTCCGCAACACCGTGCAGCGGTCCATGACTTGCGCCAGCTGCGGCATGTGCTCGCACAGCCGCAATCCCGGCGTCCGCGTGCCGATTGACGAGAACTCCCCGCGAATCTCGACCGGCGCTTCGGGCTTCGGATCCCACATGTCGAGCTGGCTCTGCCCGCCGCTCGCATAGATCAACAGGACCGACCGTGCCCGCCCGAATCCCGGTCCGCCAACCGCCGACTCATTGGCAAGCGCCGCTCGCGGCAGGCTCCCCAGCAGGCTCGAACCGAGTCCGAAGCCGCCGATCCGCAGCCATTCGCGACGGGACAGGGCCAACGGCCCGACGGGAGAGTCATCGACAAATCGCAGCACGACGACACCCGAGACAGGGGAATCCAACGATCGTGAACACGACGACTGTCGTTTTTACCACAACCTTCGTCCTGCTAGAATCGGAGCTCGGTGATCGCCCGTCCCGACGCGTCTCAGGTTCGATGCCATGAACGATCCGAAGCAGCTCGAAGCGCAGTTCAAGCCGAAGCAACTGAAGGTCGTCACCTCGGAGATCCAGGTGCTGGCGGCCCGGTTCAGTCCGTGCGGACGGTTCCTGGCCGGCGGGGATTACGAAGGGAAGGTCCGCCGCTGGAAGGCCGACGGGGACGAGTTCGACGCCCTGCCGTCCATCGAAGCAAACGGATCCTGGATCCAGGGGCTGGCGTTCGACAAGACGGGCGAGACAATCTTCGAAGCCGACACCTGGGGCCGCCTCGCCGCCTGGAAGCATGCGGGGGAGAAGCCCGCGCGGGTCTGGCAGGTCGATGCGGCACACGATGGCTGGATTCGCAATCTCGCGCTTTCGCCGGACGGGACGCTGCTCGCGAGCGGAGGGTCTGACCGGGCCGTTCGTCTGTGGAATGCCGCCGATGGCAAGCCAGTCAAAGAGTTGAAAGGCGACAGCGCCGACGTCTACTGCGTCGCCTTTCATCCGGATGGCAAGACGTTGTTTACCGCCGACTTCAAAGGGACGGTGCGCCGGTGGGACCTGGGGACCGGGGAAGTCGTCAAATCGTATACCGCTTCGATGCTGACCAAGTCCGACCGCCTGCAGGACATCGGGGGTATCCGCGCGATGCGGCTCTCGGACGACGCGAAGTCATTGTTCGTCGGCGGGACCCAGCCGGCGAACGGCGGCAACGTGCAGGGAATTCCGACGCTGCTGACGTTCGACGTCGAATCGGGTCAGCAGACGAAGAAGGCCGACCTCGGCGCGGTGGGCGACGTGTATGTGACCGACATTGCCGTCCATCCCGCCGGCTTCCTGATGGTGGCCTCGAGCGGCAACCCCGGGCAGGGAAAGTTCCATTTCCTCAGCCCCGGGGACGACAAGCCGTTCTTCACGCAGTCCCTTTCGAACGTTCATTCGATTTCCCTGCATCCCGGCGGCAAGAGGTTTGCAGTCGCCACCACGAACCCAGGGAGCAACGGAAACGGCCGGAACCTCGACAAAGAGGGGAAGTATCCGGCGAACAAGTCGCCAATCCACTTCTACGACTTCCCGGCCTGATCACACGGACCGGCAAATCGCCGCCGGCCAACTCCGGATTGCACGAATCGCCGCGATCCAATAGAGAATACGCAGATCCGGAAGCCTGCGCCGTCGGAATGGCCAGGGAAAGATAACGGCGTGCGACGGGAAGCGCGCCGCGACGACGGATGATCTTCAGGGAGGGAGCCATGCGGACGGTGCTGTGGAGTTCGGTGCTGAGTTTTGTGGGCCTCGCGGCCGCCACCGTGGCCCGCGCCGAGTCCTTCCCGGTCGATGAGCCCACGTCCGACACGCGGGTCTTCCAGGTTTCGGCCCGGCAGGTGATTACCGGCAACCTGGAAACGTCGCTGAGCAACGGCAAGTCGCAGGCCCTCCCCCTGTCCGTCGATGCCGTGCAGAAGTATCTCGAACGGCGTCTGCCGGCGGCCGGTCGCGAGGCGGAAGCGTATCGATCGTTGAGGTCGTACCAGGCGGCCGAATCGAAGATCGACGTCGAGAAGACGCACTCGTCGGGGCGACTCGTCGCGGCCCGGAGTCTTGTCGTCTCTCAGGGCCGCCGCGAAGGCATTTCGAGGTATTCGCCCAATGGGGCGATGACGCGGGCCGATGTCGACCTGCTCAATGTGCCCGGCGACAGCCTTGCGCTCCTGGCGCTGCTGCCGAAATCGAATGTGGAAAACGGCGAGAAGTGGACTCCCGAAGCCTGGGTGTTGCAGTCTCTCGCCGGGATCGATGCGGTGACCAAGAGCGAGCTTTCGTGCGAGATCGAATCGGTGACGGCGGACGTCGCCGTCGTGAAGTTCGCGGGCACAATCGAAGGCGCCACGGTCGGGGCCGCCGCGACGGTGAGCATCTCGGGCAAGCTGCGATATGACCGAAAGGGCCGCTATGTCCGCTCGGTCGAGATGGAACAGAAGGAAAAGCGTTCGGTCGGAGCGGTCTCGCCCGGTCTGAACGTCACCGCCAAGGTGACGATCGAACGTTCTCCCTCGGCCGATCAGGGCCCCCTGACCGACGCCGCCGCGGAGAAGATTCCGCTCGAACCGGACGTCAGCGTGTTGATGCTGTACTACGATGCCCCGTGGGGCATCCGCATGGTGCACGACCGCGACTGGCATGTCTTCCACCAGTCAGGTGATGCGGCGATCCTGCGACTGCTCGACAAGGGATCGCTCATCGCGCAGTGCAACCTGCACCTGATGACGCCGGCCAAAGCCGGCCAGCACACCTCCGAGGACTCCTTCCAGGCGGACATCCAGAAGGGGCTGGGCGATCAGTTCAAATCGTTCGCCGGCGCGGAAGAGATCAAGAGCGACGACGGTCGCTACCTCTATCGCGTGATCGTCGATGGCGAAGGGAAGTCGAAGGCCGACAACGCCGTCAAGCCGATTCCGATGAAGTGGATTTACTACCTGTGCGCTTCGCCGAGCGGACAGCAGACGTCGATGGCGTTCGCCGTTCAGGCCGACCTCCTCGAGAAACTCGGGAATCGCGACCTGGCCATGGTCAAGAGCCTGAAGTTCCTGACGCCGATGACGGCCAAAGCGCCATAGACGTGTTGGACTCGAACGGATCAGTCTTCCTCAGGAGCGCGACCGTCGGCGCTCCTGACTCCTGACTCCTGACTCCTGCAATTCCATGTCCCCTCCGCAATGGTTCCTGCGGCTCCCCTGGGGAGTGGTCGCGTGCACCATCGCCCTGATCGGGCTGGGACTGACCGCCATCGATCGAGGGGACGTCCTGTCGCAGGCGGGGACGTTTTTCAGCCGTCAGGCGATGTGGGGAGCGGTCTCGATCCCCGCCATGCTGCTGATGACGCTGTTTCCGTACCGCCGCCTCAAGCACATCGCGGCGCCCCTGTTCGCGCTCAGTCTCGTGCTGCTGGTTGCGGTCTATTTCTTTCCGCCGCGGAGCGGCGCGCAGCGGTGGATCCCGCTCGGATTCCTGTTTCTGCAGCCCTCGGAGCTGGCGAAGATCGCGTTCATTTTCGCCCTCGCCCACTACCTGATGTTCCGCAGCAATTACCGGACGCTCCTGGGGTTGATTCCCCCCTTCGTGCTGACCTTCGTCCCGATGGGGTTGATCCTCAAGGAACCCGACCTCGGAACGTCGCTGGTCTTCATGCCGATTCTCTTCGCCATGCTGTTTGCTGCGGGAGCGCGATCGCGTCATCTGGTGTTTGTGACGATCGCCGGGATCGCCATGCTGCCGGTCCTCTGGATGGGAATGAGCGCCGAGCAGCGATCGCGGGTCACGGCAGTCTTTACACAGCAGGACGGGGGGACCGCTCCCAAGGGGGACGGGTATCATCTTCACCAGTCGAAGCAGGTGCTGGCGCTGGGGGGCGTCTGGGGAAGCGAATTCGGCGAGATGCCCATTGACGACCGCGCCGCTTACCATCTCCCCGCCTGCCGGACCGACTTCGTCTTCTGCATGGTGGGCGAACGCTGGGGCTTTTTCGGTGGAATGGCGACCTTCGGTCTCTACCTGCTCCTCTTTGCCCAGGGCCTGCGGATCGCCGCCCGCACTCGCGAACCCTTCGGCCGACTGCTGGCGGTCGGAATCGTCGCGCTCATCGCCACTCAGGTCGTCATCAACACCGGAATGACCGTCGGCCTGATGCCCGTCACAGGGATCACGTTGCCGCTCCTGAGCTACGGCGGATCGAGCCTGCTGACGACGTGCCTGGCGCTGGGATTGCTCCTCAACGTCGGCATGCGTCCCGGTTACGAGATGACCGCCGAACCGTTCCGTTGGGCAACCTGACCGGCGGCACGCCGAACCGCCGATTGAATCAGACCTTGTTGATTCGACAATCGGCCAGACGGTCGGCGCAAGACGGGCAATCTGCGAGTATCGTGCGGGTTCCGTCCGAAGTGCCGACTGCGACGCAGGAACGGGGCGACGGATGAAACTTGAACGGATTCGGCCCGATTCGTGCATTGTGCCGGTACGGGCTTCGTATAATCGGATAACATCACACGACCGCTGCCTTCCGTCGCCGAGGGGGACTTCGAGCGGATCGAAATCGGACGTCCCCTCAGGATGGGCCGGAACGGTCCGATGTTCGCACGACGGAGAGTCCAACGCACGGGAAGCCGGCCGATGAAGGCCGGCTGCACGACGCGGGCATCAGTTACGTCGGGAGGCCCTATGCCCCTTCCAGTCATTGACCTTCCCATTGCGGGAATCGAACCTGAATCGACCGAGGATCCGCTCGACCTTCTGGACGAAATTGATCGTCTGAAGGTCGAGAAGGATGCCACGATTCTTGCGCACTACTATGTCGACGGCGACATTCAGGACTGTGCCGACTTCACCGGAGACAGCCTGAAGCTGGCCCGCGACGCAACCAAAGTCACCACGTCCACGATTGTCTTTGCCGGCGTCCACTTCATGGGGGAGTCGGCCAAGATTCTCAACCCGCAGAAGCGAGTGCTGATGCCCGACCTCCTGGCCGGGTGCTCGCTCGCGGACAGTTGTCCTCCCGACAAACTTGCGGCGTTCCAGCACAAGCTGCGAGCCGAAGGGCACGACATCGCGACCGTCGCGTACATCAACACGTCCGCTGCGGTCAAAAGCCTCTGCGACTGGATTGTCACCAGCGGAAACGCCCGGGAGATCATCGACCGCGTCCCGAAGGATAAGGAGATCCTCTTCGTTCCCGACCAGCATCTGGGCCGCTACCTCGAAGAGGTGACCGGCCGCAAGATGATCCTCTGGCCGGGCTCGTGCATGGTTCACGAAGTCTTCAGCCTTCAGGATCTCATCCGCGCGAAGAAAAACAATCCCGAGAGCGTGGTCATCGCGCATCCGGAATGTCCGCAGAACATCCTCGCGGTGGCCGACGTCATCGGCGGCACCGAGAAAATGCGGCGGCACGTCATGGCGACCACGACGCCGACCACTTTCCTCGTCGCGACCGAAGCCAACATGATCCACCCCTTGCGGGCGGCCGCCCCTCAGCACACCTACATTCCCGTCCCGGGAATCATGACGTCGACCGGCGAGACATGCGCCTGCAACCGCTGCCCGCACATGGCTCGCAACACGCTGGCGAAAGTTCGCAATTGTCTGCGGGACGGCAAGCCGGAAATCGTCTGGCAGCCGTTCTTCGAGAAAGCCCGGGATGTCCTCGTGAAAAGCCTGCTGGAGTAAACGACGTTCGCAAGTCCTGTCGCACGGGCACTTCTGCCCGTGCGTGTGACGTTCTTCGATTCGCCACGACACTCATCATGCGTGGTGGATTGCTGACTGACTCATTCGACCCTCAATCGCTCCGTCTCTTCATCCCTCAATCCTCCAACACCCGGTCACGGACGGCCGCAACGCATTGGAAGGCACGAAGCTGCCATGCGACCGTTCCCCCTGACACTCGCGCTGCTCGCGTCGACCTTGGCCTCGGGATCGGCGGCCTTCGCCGCCGATCGTACGCCCTCGGCCATTCGGGCACGCCAGATTTACGGCACCGCTCCCGGCAGGACTGTCCGGCCCGTGCAGGATGGCGGCGACTCGGGAGGGCCGCGGCTCCTCAAACCCTCGATTGAACCGCTCCCCGACTCGGACGCTCCCGTCGACACGACGCCGACTCCGACCTTCGAGCCACCCGCCGCCACGGAACCGGACCGCAGCGTCGTCCCCTTTGCTCCCGACAGTCTCGGTCCGGCCCAACGTCGCCCGGCACCCATCCCCCGGATCGTCGGGTCGGCCCCTCCCTGTCCCGTCGAGGCGAACGACTTCTGGATCGTCAGCAGTCGCAACTGCATCCAGCAGGGGAACCGCACGAGTGCGTCATGCCCTCTCGACTACTACCGTTGTGACCGGGGAAACCGTCGCGTCGCGAAGGATGAGAACGAATTCCGCCGCTCGATTCCTCCCGGCGTTCCGGTCTGCATCGTGGTGCACGGCAGCTTCACCGACTGGGACACCGTGTGTGCGGACGCCGCCGCTACACAGCGCTGGTTGAGGGCGGCCGCACCTCACCTTCCCGTGCAGATCGTCCTTTTCTCGTGGCCGAGCGAACCGACGACCGTCCTGCTTCCCCCGGTCGACACCGGCATCATGGGGACTCGCGCCGAATTCAATGACGTCTACCTGTCGCAGCTTATCCAGCGAATTCCCGCCGAATCCCCGGTCTCGATGATCGGTCACAGCCATGGGGCCCGGGCGATCTCGTCGACCCTGCACTTGATGGGCGGGGGAATCGTTCAGGGGTATCGTTATCCCAACCCGCAAGCCTTTCCGCACCGTGTGCGGGTTGTCTTTATGGCGGGAGCACTCGACCACCACTGGCTCGACCCTGGCGAACGGTACGGCCGCGCCCTGCCGCGGATCGACGCCCTCTTGAATGTCCGCAACTGCCAGGACTGGGCCCTGGCCTTCTATGAGTGGCGGCGTCCGTTCGCCGGGGCCGCCCTCGGAAAAGACGGTCTCTATAACGAAGATCGCCGTCGCCTTGGCGAATTGAACAGCAAGATCCGCGAAGTGGATGTCTCGCGTTTGCTGGGGACCAACCACCTCTGGCCGTCCTACATCCGGCGTCCCGAGATTGCGACCGCTGCGGTGCCGTACGTCTATTTCGAAGGGGACGTGACCGGCGGTCAGGTTCCCCTGGTCCCGAACTCCGTTTCTCCCACGGGCCCTTCCGGCGGTTTCACTCCGAATCCGGGATCCCAGTCGCCCGACCTCGGCGCGCCGGCGGCCCAACCGACATTCGAAGAGCTTCCCTCCGACGTGTCGCGGTATCGTCCCGCAACGCCTGGTTCCACGACTCCCCAGGGAACAGCGCGTTTCGCTCCCGCCCCGGGAGATCCATTCCGCCAGCCGGGAGTTGGACAGACGCCTTCCAACGTCCGACAACCTGCGGGCAACCCGCTCTCGGCACAGCCGGCATCGAACGGCGTTCCGGGCACGCTGCGCACCAATGTTCCTCCGACGAACTACGGCACCGGGCGCTACCCGGCCAGTCCCCAGGGGGCCGGTGTGAATGGTGCGGGAGCGGGTCGCACGCCGCCCACGCGGACGCCGCCGAATCCGGCGACGCTCCTTCCGCCTCAATCTTCGATTGGTCCGCGTTCACCGGCTCAAGGCTCTCCCTTGCACCCCATCGAGCCTGACCGGACGTTCCCGACTCGCATCGATCCTCCCGCGGTGACGAAGACGTCCCCCTCGCCGAATCCCCTCTTCCGTTCCCGAGGCAACGACGGCTGCAATCTCAACCCTTTACCCAGGCTCCCCGAGACAGAACCGCTTCCGACTCCGTCTCCGGGCACTGAGGAGACGCACCCCGTTCACGTCGATGATCCGCCCCGCGACGCTCCACGCTTCCGGCTCCCCACCATCATTCGGAAGTTCTATCCCGAGGCAATGCGCTCGGAGAGTTCTCCGGAAATCTAAGCAGTCCTCGCGGGCGGGCGATGCCATTCGGCAACGGGCGTTCGCTGCCCGCAGGAATCGACTCGACAAAGTCGTCACAGTCGGACCGCTCGTCGGGCAGAGCCCAGCGGAATCCCGCCGACGAGGGTTTTCCTCGCCCCGTCGAAAGCTACGTTTCCTTCGAACGTGTCTTCCCCGGCAGATCCATTCGAGCCTGGCGAATACGTTCAGCGTGGCAGTTCGCCTCGGCCTCCGGAATCCATGCCGCGAACCGCCGGTCTCTTCCCCACTCGAGCCGTTTTCCGACGACGCGTTCCTCCGGCTGCGGTCGAGGGCGGGCCACGTCCATGAAGCACAGCGCACTGCTGGATGCCATCCAGACGCGGGATGCCGGGCGGCGTTACGTCGTTCCGGGAGAGACCGTTCTCTCGCGTCTTCCGGAACTGGTCGCCAGCCAGGACGTCCGCTATCTTCTGGTCGAAAGTGCGAATGGAGTCATTGACGGCGTCGTCGACCTCTCTCACGTCCGCGAACTGCTCGCGGTTCCGAATCCGGTGGAACGTGCCCGCTGGGAACAGCTCCCCGCCAGCAGCATCGCCGAGCCCCTTGCCGCGGGAAACGGCGCCGCACAGTCCGCGAACCATTCGTCTTCGTACGCGTTCGAGTTGGACGATTGCCACACCATCCACGACGACGCCGGAATCGCCGCCGTCGTGTCGAATGGCGTCACTTACGTGAACTGGAATCGCGTCAGCGGCGCCATTGCCCGCACGCACGTCGATCCCGTCACCATGCTCCCGCTTCGCCTGGCGTTCAATCGCCGCATCCGGGAGGAGGTCGAGCGGGCGGCGCGATCGCAGCAGCCGCTTGCGGTCCTGCTGATCGACCTCGATCACTTCAAAGCGGTGAACGATCGCTATGGCCACCGCGTCGGCGACAGCGTGTTGCGAGCGGTCGCCTGCAGCCTGCGAGACGGAATTCGCTCGTACGATTTCGTCGCCCGATACGGAGGCGACGAGTTTGCCATCCTGTGCTCCGGATGCCACCCGGAGAACATTGCGCTCCCCCTCAAGCGGCTGCGCGAATCGTTGGCTGGACGTCAGTCGTCAACCGCGGCCGCGAGCGGGATTTCGCTGTCCATCGGCGCGGCCGTCATGCACACCGTCGATACGGGTTGCTCGCCGGAAATCTTGATCGAACAGGCGGACATCTGCCTCTACCGAGCCAAGCGAGGCGGTCGGGCCACGGCGTACGTGGTCGAGCTCGATCCGTTTGGAATCGCGGTTTCGACACCGCGTGAATCGAAATGAAACGGGACGGCGGCGATGGACGTGTGGCTTCGAAGGAGTCGATCACGCGTCGCGCGACGATCTGGCCGTCGAGGGCTCTTCGGACCTTCCTTCCGCATTGACGCCGTGAATCGGACGGTGGCGTCTGCCTCCCCCCCGCACGCTCGCCAAGGCCGCTTGAAGGGGGCGTCGGCGTGGATCGTTGGAGCGATCACGCGTACGGACGGGGCCGTCGACGCGGGTCCGCAGCAACCTCGCGGAGAGCCTCGTCCGCACTTCCGCAGGCTTTCTCCAGCAGTACACCCGGAGCGGCGGAATGTTGAGCGGCTCGACCTCGACCGCGGCCGGCTGTCCGCAGAATCCCGCGATTCGCTCGACGTCCCGGCGGAACTGGTAGATCACCAGCCGCCCTCCGGGAGCCAGTGTTTCCCACGCTTCGCTCAGCAAGGACGCGGATTCCCTGCGCGGCATGACCGCAAGGGGAATGCCACTGATGATTACGTCTGGCCGCGCCAATTCGGAAGCCTTCAGAACGTCGCGAAATTCCCCCGCCGATCCCTCATGGACAATCAGCCGCGGATCCTTCCAGGTGCGGAGAACACGGGCCAACGGCGGGCTCAATTCCACCGCAAGGAGTGTGCTTCTCTTGGGGAGGCATTCCAGTGCGCGCGACGTAATGCCGCCAACGCCGGCTCCCAGTTCCACGGCGACATCGGCTTGCTCCAGCTCCGCAAGCCGGACCACCCGCCGTTCAAGAAAAGGCGAGCTGGGGAGGAAAGTCCCCAGTTGCATTGGCTGGCGGAAGAACTCGCGAAAGAACGAAGCGTAATGAATCCACTGCATCGGCCGGTCTCCCCAGATCCGGTGGCGCAGAAACCTGACACGGAAACTGACTTCTGATGAGAGTCGCCGCCCGCTCCGCGAGACGGGCTCACTTGGGCGTATCGGCGTGGACTAGTTCCGGCTCTTCCACTGCCGGCTTCGTCCGGGATTGATTCCGATCGGGGCGCCGCACTTTTTCGGGAAGGTCCAGGGCGACCGACTTTCCCTCGCGGGCCGATTGCTCGATCGCTTCCATGATCTCCATGTCGATCAGCCCTTCGAGCCCCGAAGGTTCGGGATCGCGGCCCTTCAGGACGCATCCGGAGAAGTACACGATTTCCGGTGCGACTTGATCCCCAAGAGGAAAGGTTTTCGATTCGTTCTGCTCCCCCTTCTGGATTGTGCGGGTAATCGGGGAATTGAACGAGAAGCCCGACTCCATCCCGATCTCCCCCTCGGTCCCGATAACAGAGTAACGGGAAACGGTCGCTTCTCCAAAACCGCAATTGAACGTCGCCAGGCGATCGCGGGGGAATCGAAGCACCGCGCTCACCATTTCCGGAACTTCCTTGAACCGAGGATCGTCGCTGCTGGCGGCGAAGGCGGTCACCTCCGTCGGTTCACTCCGGAAGACGTACCGAGCGGCATTGATGCAGTAGATGCCAATGTCGCGCAGCGGTCCCCCGGCGAGGTTCCCCTCGAGCCGCGTGTTGCCCGGTTTGACGTTATTCGTATGAGTCGCGGTAAACAGTCGAGGCTCGCCAATCGCCCCCTGGTCGATCAGGGAGACGACGCTGAGGTTGGCAGGCTCGAAGTGGAGCCGGTAGGCCGTCATCAGACGGACATTCGCCCGCTGGCACGCATCGATCATCTCCTTCGCCTCGCTGGATGACCCCGCGAGCGGCTTCTCGCACAGGACGTGCACACCCTGCCGCGCCGCACGCAAGGTGTAGTCGTGGTGCAGCGAGTTCGGCAGCACAAGGTAAACCGCGTCGATTGTCCCGGACGCAAGCAGCGCGTCGTAGTCCTGGTAAGAGCAGGCCGGGACGTTGTACTCCCCGCTCAATTCTTCACGCTTCTTCGGATCGTCCGAAACGATCGCGCGCAGCTCGCTGTTCCCTTTCGCATTCTGAAATGCGGGAAGCACGGCCGCCTGCCCAAACCAACCCAGCCCGACGACGGCATAACGTACCCGGCGGGACTGTTCCTGGCCCATGACGCCTCCTCGCCGCCATCGATTGGCAGCGTGTCGCCCATTGAAACGCCATCCGCATTTCGCGCTGAAGGAGAAGTGCCGATGGCTTTGCTCGTCTCCCTGGCAGCGTGAATGCAAAGTTTGTGCCAGTCGGCAAGGTTCGCTCAGAGGAACTGTCGTGAGGAGCCCCTTCAACGACGGTTGGCGAACGACCGGGGATTCAAGTGGGCGGCTTGGCCAAAAGCCCTGATGGCCTTGCCATCACCCGGTGCGGATAGCCTGCGCGGGCAGGCAACGCAATGATCGCGGATTCGCCAAGTCTGGCTTCCGAACGGAGATCCACTTCGTTCCATTCCCGAAGCGTGGAAACCCTCGCTTTTCGGAGCATTCAGGCGAGATTGAGGGCGCGAATGGCGCCCGATCAGCGGGGTCGGCGGACAATTGCTCTACCGATTCCGACGCAGGAGCTTCCGCAACTGGGCGGCGGTCCGCGTGTTGGCCACGTCTTTCTTTTCGAGGCCCGCCCGCCGCGCCTGGAAGACGCCATATTCCATCAAGTCGAGGTTGCTGATGCTGTGAGCGTCGGTGTTGATGACGATGGGGATCCCCAGGTCGCGGGCCGCCGCGGCATGGACGTCATCGAGGTCGAGCCGGCTGGGATTCGCGTTGATCTCCACCAGCGTTCCATGATCGGCGCACGCCTTAAGGAACGGATCGAAGTCGATGTCGGCTCCTTCGCGTGCTCCGACCATGCGACCGGTCGGATGGCCGATGGCGTCGACCCAGGGGCAGCGGATGGCCGTCATCAGACGCTCCATGATCTTTTCCCGCGGCTGCTTCAGTCCGTAATGCAGCACCGCCAGCACCCAGTCGGCCTCTTTCAGCACGTCGTCCGGAAGATCGAGCGTGGCGTCTTCGAGGATGTCGCACTCGACGCCGCACAGAATCTCAATACCCGAAATCTGCCCGCGGACCTTGTCGATCTTCTTCCAATGGGCACGCAGGCGAGTGGCATCGAGACCGTTGGCCATCGTCACGCGCTTCGAGTGATCGGTGATCGCGATGTATTTCAGTCCGCGGGCTTTGGCCGCCTCCGCCATTTCGAGAATGCTGCACGCACCGTCGGTGGCGGTCGTGTGCATGTGCAGGTCGCCGCGGATGTCGGCGAGCTCGACCAGTTCCGGAAGTTTCCCCGCCTCCGCCCGCTCGATCTCCCCGCGATTCTCACGCAGCTCGGGCGGAATCCAGGGGAGTCCAACCGCCGCATAGACGTCCGCTTCGGTCCGCCCCGCCACCTGCTCGTCGCCGCGAAAGACGCCGTATTCATTCACTTTCAGGCCGCGTTCCTGCGCCCGGCGGCGGATGACGATGTTGTGCTCCTTCGAGCCGGTGAAGTACTGCATCGCCGCGCCGTAGGATTCGTCGGGCACCACCCGCAGATCGAGTTCGATACCGGACTTCAGCCGCACGCGCTGCTTGGTCTCGCCGCGCGCGAGGACTTCTATGACGCGTTCGTTCGCCGCCAGCCGGTCCATCGCGGCAGCGGAGTCGCTGGACGTTACGACCACGTCCAGGTCGGCAACCGTTTCGCGTCGGCGCCGGCAACTGCCGGCCACTGAGGCCTGCGTCACCGATTTGAGCTTCAACAGATCGGCGACGATCGACTCGGCTTCGACGCGTCCCTGAGCGATCGAATACCGCTTGCCGGCTTCGCTCACGCGGTCGATCTCCTTGAGGATCGAATCCTGAGTCTTCTTGCCGAATCCTTTCAGCTCGGCGATCTTCCCCGCCACGGCCGCGGCCTTCAGCATGTCGAGCGACGCGATGTGAAGTTCCTTGAAGAGCGACGCGACCTTCTTCGGACCGAGCCCGGGACTCCGCAGCATCTCGACGACGCCCGGCGGCACCTGCGCCTGCAACTCTTTCAGCTGCGGTAGTTCTCCGGTTGCCGCAATCACCTTGATCTTCCCCGCGAGGTCCGCGCCGATCCCTGGAATGTCGTCCAGCTTTCGTGACGGGTCGACCGCAATCGCCGCCACCGACTCGGTCATGTCGCCAATCGTCCGCGAAGCGTTCCGGTAAGCCCGCACGCGAAACGGATTGGCTCCCTGGATCTCAAGGAGATCGGCGAGGTCGTCAAAGAGGCGGGCGATCTCGGCGTTCTGCATGTCTCACCGGAGAGGCGTTGGCTGAGGGCGAAGTTCGCGGATACGATAGAAGCGGCGTTGGACGGGTTGAACGGGAATCCATCGGTTGCGAGCTATCATGTCCTCTGCGACGGAATCTCTCCAGCGGCTGGAGCTGCACAGCGGGGACCGCATGACCCGCGAGGAGTTTCATCGCATCTACTCGCGGATGCCTGAGAACACCCGGGCGGAACTCGTTCAGGGGGTGGTCTACGTGGCGTCGCCGCTTCGCCGGAAACACGGGACGCATCACATTTCGCTCGGTATTGTCTTCGGAATCTACGAAGGGCGGACCCGCGGCGTCGAATCCGGCGACAACGCGTCGATTCTGCTGGGGGATGACTCCGAACCGCAACCCGATCTCTACCTGCGGATTCTCGAGGACTTCGGCGGGCAATCGACCATTTCGGACGACGACTACGTCGTCGGACCGCCGGAAATGCTGGCAGAGATTGCTCTGAGCAGCCAGTCGATCGACCTGCATTCAAAGCACGACGACTACCGGCGTGCGGGGGTCAAGGAATATCTGGTGGTCTGCGTCAACGAAGAGCGGCTCAGGGCCTTCGACCTGCAGAATGACGTGGAGAAGCCGCTTGATCCGGACGGCGTCTATCGATCGGCGGTTTTCCCGGGTCTCTGGATTCATGCGGCCGGCCTGTTCGCCCGCAACCACACTCAACTGATTTCCACGCTCGAGCAGGGACTCGAGAGCCCCGAACATACGGATTTCGTACAGCGAATCGCCGGCCGGCGTCGTTGAAACTCCTCGACTTCGAAAAGCTTGACAGACGCATGCGAATTCTGATCACCGCCGGTCCGACACGCGAATACCTTGATGACGTCCGCTATCTATCGAACGCCAGCAGCGGGCGGATGGGTTATGCCCTCGCCGAGGCCTGCCTGGCGGCCGGGCACAGCGTGGTGATGGTGAGCGGTCCGGTTGATCTGCGGCCTCCTGCCGGCTGCGAACTGCTGGCTGTCGAGACGACCGCCCAGATGCGCGATGCCTGCGTGCGGCGATTTCCGGAGTGTGACGGAGTCATCGCTGCGGCAGCGGTTTGTGACTACAAACCGAAGCAGCGAATCACGGGGAAGATCGCGAAGACCGGGGAGCCGGTGACGATCGAGATGATCGAGACCGACGACGTGCTGGCCGAGTTGGGTGCGACCAAGGGAAGCCGTTGGGTCGTGGGGTTCGCCCTCGAAGCGACGAACGCCCGCGAGAACGCGCTGCAGAAGCTGCGAGCGAAGAACTGCGACTGGATCGCCCTGAACGCTCCGACGGCGATTGGCGCGGAAACCAACCGCATCGAGCTGATCGATCCGACCGGCTCGGTCGTGCAGACGTGGTCGGGAACGAAGACCGACGTGGCGCGGCAGCTCGTCGCCTGGATTGATCGGCCGTCGTGATAATGCGCCAAGTCCTGCTCGACAGGTCGAGAGTTCACCCCTCTTCGTGGCGTTTCGGCAACGCTCCGCGCCCCACGAACTGCCGCGAACGACGATTCTATCAGTTGTTCCCGCGTCGCGACCGACACGTTCGTTGCGACCGCATTGCATTCGGGAGTCGCGTCCAAAGGGTGTCGCTTTTTTTCATCATTTGACACCACGCGTGATAGGGTTCGAGTGACACCCCGAAACGCCTTCTCCGCGCGCAAGCGAATGCCTGCACGCGGGGAGGAATGCCGGCGTGTCCCTGCACGGCATGACGGCCGCTCTCGGGCGGTTGTTCCGCTCTCTTTGTTGACTGCATCGCCTGCCCCCTGGGCAGGCGACTGATGGCGCATTGACTCTTCAGCACGGTTCGCAACACCGGACCGGACGCTTGGAGTCCGTTCGCGGAAATTGCCTGCGGCGACTGTTCGTCGCCGCGCGTTCCGTGACACGGACAGCGTCCGAACTGTCTTCGCGACCGGCGATCGAAGTCCGTGCGCCCATAGACCGCACATCGACATCCTGCCAGATCAACCCTCGACGGCGAGGTCCGTGGGCCGACGCGCTCATCGACCGCCTCGCCGATCGAAATCGCCTGGACATCCAGAGGCCCGGTTCGCATCGCGCGCCGTGATCCGTGGTTCGCCCGTCTTTGGACGAACTCCGGAAGGCACGCGCCGTGCGCGCAGCGTCCTCGTGATGAGGATGCCTCTTCCATGGAAGGGGCTGTGTGGCACTGCGCTCGTCATTCGGGCTTTTCCGATGATCGACTACCGACGAATCAGGAACGATCTCCTGGCGTTGGGCCTCCTGGCCGCAACGTTGCTCGTCGGCTTGTCCCTGGCGAGTTACGACTCGGCCGACCCGCCTGCGTGCAGCATCTACCCGCCGCAGGAAACCGTCAATAACTGGTGCGGTCCCGTCGGCGCGAAGATCGCCGATGCGATGCGGTCCAGCATCGGGCTGGGCTCGTGGTTTGCGCTTGCGGTGCTGGTGACCATCGATCTCCGGCTTTTCTCCCGCGCCGAATCCCCCGACAAGTTTCAGCGGATGCTGGGCGCGTGCCTGGTGCTGCTCTCGGTCTGCATCCTTCTGGCGCAGTACGCCCCCGGTCTCGGAGGCGGCCCGGTCGTCGGAAGTGGCGGATACGTCGGCGCCACCTGCAATGCGTTCCTTGAACAGCATTTCGCGGGGATGGGGCTGACCGTCCTCACGGGCGCCACGTTCGCCGCGGGGGCGCTCCTCTGGAGCGAGCCGATCGTCTTCCGACCGCTGATGTATCTCCTGTGCGGTCCGTTCTGGTTGCTGTTGCGTGTCTTCTACCGGCGTCCGCCGCCGGAAGAGCAGGCGGCACCGGAACCCGCGAAGTCGTCGAAGAAAAAATCGAAAAAGGGAGAAGACGACGACCCCGCGGAGCACAACGACTCCGACGGGGCTTCGTCGCTCCCGGTGAAGCCCGCGAAGGGAGCGAAGGCAACTCCGGCAGCGGCCCCGTCGCGCCCTGCGGCAACTCCGGCTTCCCGGGACGAGGACGACGACGAGGACGACGAGCCCCTGCCGCCGCCGCGCAATCCAATCAAGGTCAACCCGCCGGTCACCGCCAAGAAGGGATCCGCGCCGACGGGGGCTGGCACCTCCGCGCTGGCCTCGGGTGACCGCAAGCTGCCATCGGTCGAACTGCTCGAACATCCAGAAGAGTTCCCGTACGACCTTCTCGCGAAGAAGGCCCGCATCGCCGCGGCCACTCTTGAGAAGACGTTCCGCGAGTTCAACCTCAACGTGCGCGTCGTGGAAGTCGACACCGGGCCTGTCATCACCCAGTTCGAACTGGAACTGGAAGCGGGGTTGCGCCTCAACAAGATCACCGCGCTCGCCGACGACCTGGCGATCGCCCTGCGCGTGCCGTCGGTGCGTGTCGTCGCGCCCATTCCGGGGAAGAACACGGTCGGCGTGGAAGTGCCGAACGAGAAGCAGGTGATGGTCCGCCTCCGCGAACTGATCGAAACGGGCGCGGAAGATGCCAAGAAAAAGCGGATCCCGTTCTTCATGGGGAAGGACGTCAGCGGCGGTCCGATGATCGTCGACCTCGCGAAGATGCCCCACCTGCTGATCGCGGGCCGCACCGGCACAGGAAAGAGCGTCTGCCTCAACACGCTCATCCTGTCGATCCTCGCCACCCGCACGCCCGACGAAGTCAAGATGCTGATGATCGACCCGAAGATGGTCGAGCTCAGCCCGTATCGCCGCGTCCCCCACCTCATGCATCCCGTCATCACGGACATGAAGAAGGCGGAAGCGGTGCTGGCGTGGGCCGTGGAGAAGATGGAAGAGCGGTACGACCTGCTGGCGCGGTGCGGGGTCCGCCATATCGACAACTACAACCAGATGGGTCACGAGGCGGTCCTCGAACGTCTGGGACTCGATCCGGACGACCCCGAGCAGGAACTGGAGGCGGAGAAGATCCCCGAGCGGATGCCTTACATCGTGATCATCGCGGACGAAATGGCCGACATGATCATGACCTCGGGCAAGGAGGTCGAAGGGCACATCATCCGTCTCGCGCAGAAGTCCCGTGCGGTCGGTATTCACCTCGTGCTGGCGACGCAGAAGCCGACGGTCGACGTCATCACGGGGCTCATCAAGTCGAACCTGCCGGCCCGCATCTCGTTCCAGGTGGCGAGCCGCATCGACAGCCGAGTCGTCCTCGACGAAATGGGGGCCGAGCGCCTGCTGGGCAACGGCGACATGCTGTACCTCGCGCCGGCGACGAGCAACCTCTGCCGCGCCCAGGGGACGTACGTCAGTGACGCGGAAATCAACGCCATCATCGACTTCTACAGCGATCAGGAGCCGCAATACAGCACCGAGCTGGCTCGCGTCACCACCGCTGGCGGCGGCAAGAACAGCATCGATGCGCTCCGGGCCCGCGACGAAATGTACGAGCAGGCCATCGAAGTCGTCATTCAGGAAGGCCGCGGCAGCGTGAGTCTTCTCCAGCGGGCGCTGGGCATCGGCTACGGCCGCGCCGCACGCCTCGTCGACTACATGGCCGAGGATGGAATTGTCGGCGACTACAACGGTTCGCAGGCTCGCGAAGTCCTCTACACGATGGAGCAGTGGGAAGACCTCAAGGCAGGCCAGGAATCCGACATGGAACCTGCCGAGGCATGACGCGGAACGACCCGCACGTTCCGCACCGGCGGAATGACGCGAGGATTCGATGCGTCGTCCCATTCGCGTTCGCCACGCGTTGCTCATTCGCAACGTAAGGTTGTGCGGCGGCAGCATGTGGCGTGACACGAGCGCCGCCTGACGAACAACGACGCGACTGTAGATCCCTGCAGTCGTCCCGTTTTGGCAGCCACCACCTCGTGGCGCCCCGCACCGGAGTCTGACGTGGCGACAAACGAATCGACTGTGCTGCGCGCCGATGGCGAACATCCCACCCCGCCCCCGCCCGCCAATCCCAACGTCACCATCGATGTCAGCAGGCTCATCCTCGGGCGGGAGATTCGGTTCCCGTTACACGATCGCTCCGGGGTTTTGTTGCTGCGCGAAGGGTCGGTCATTACGTCGGAGTTCAAGCGGAAGCTCGAAGCGCGACAGATCGCGGCCGTCTGTGTCCATCAAGACGACGCCAGCCTGATCGCGTTCGACCTTCCCGCCGAGTCGCGTACCGAAATTCAACCGTCCATTTCCCATTGCACGGCGGAGTCCACGCGCAAGCTCGAGAGCGCGCTGGCCGAAGGCCTTCCGTTCGTGACCAACCAGGGCCCGGCGGTTCGACGGAGCGTCGTCCGGCACGGGGTGATGGGCTACGACGCGGCCCGCGGCGAACAGATTGCCGAGCAGTCGCGCGAAACGGCGACCGTCGTCGACACCCTGATGGCGAACGCACTCGCCGGCGGCGAGGTCGATGGACAATCTCTGTGCGATGCCGCGACGCGCTGTCTCGGCCACCTGACGGCCGATATGGATCAGACGCTCGGCGCGACGATCGATCTGGGACGCGAACGGCAGATCGCCCAGCATGGACTCCAGATGTCGACCCTGGGAATGGCGATCGGCGTCGAACTTGGATTGAACGCGGAAAACGTCGGGCGGATCGGCGTGACGGCCCTCGTGCACGACTGGGGGATGCTGCGAATCCCTCGGGAAATTCGCGACGCGGAGCGCCGCCTGAGCGAGTCGGAGATGATCGAGATCCGCAAGCATCCGATCTACGCGATCGAAATCCACGAGCGGATCGCCGGGCTGCCGTCACTGGTGCCGTTCATTTCGTACCAGGTTCACGAGAAGCTCGATGGGAGCGGGTATCCGCGCGGACGCGTGGAGCGAAACATTCACCTCTTCGCCCGCATCCTACATGTGGCCGACATCTATTGTGCGCTGACGACGCCGCGCCCGTGGCGGGCAGCATTCACGCCGTACGCTGCGATGCGTTCGTTGCTCACGGGCGACAACGCCCACGGCTGCGATCCAACTGTGTTGCGGGCGCTCCTTCGAGTGAAGTCACTGTTTCCGGTCGGAAGCTACGTGACCTTGTCAGACTCGAGCGTTGCCCAGGTGATGCGGGCCAATGGAGACCAGTACACCCAACCGATCGTGAGGCTGGTGCAGGATTCCCGCGGCCGGACTGTGCCAAGGAATTCGAGCGGCGCTTTGTTCGACCTCGCCGATTCCCCGCTGTGCGTGGCGGAAGCTCTCCCGACGCCCGGCCGGCATGAACTGACGGTCGCCCCGTCGTTCGTGCGGACGCACAACGTCGCAGCGAGCGCGGCTCATGCCGGAGTCAAGGCACCCCACGTCCCCATGGGCAACCCGCACGCCGCGGCTCAGTCGTCCGGAGAGACGCCTCGCCCGCACATTCGAACTCATCGAAGTGGAAACGCGCGCCGAAACGTCCTTCGGCGTCCGTGATTTCCCGACATGGATGACCGCATTCGCAGGATGCCGTTCACAAATCGGGTCGAAGCAGATCCGTTGCAATCGTTTCCATCGATTCCCTCGGACGAAGAGGCGACTGCGATCGAATGAGGTGGGGACGCAACGCCTCTGGACGCTTTTCACGCGACGTAAGCTCCTGGCATCTCCCCACAGTGCACTCTCGGGGAGACTTCAAAGCCTATCGACATGGGTGGGGCCATGCAGGAATCCATCACGGCAGATCCGCCGACGAACATCAACGAGTCGTTCGAGTCTCAGTCGCCGGCCGGATTCGACGCGCCGCCTGAAGGCGAATCGTGCGAGGCCTTCTCTGCCGTCCGCCTGGCGCTGGGCCTGGCGATCGCGCTGCTGCTGGGGGGGATCGGCGCTGTGGCGATTGATTCGCTGGTTCCCGATCTGGCCGGCCCGCAAGTGCCGACCGATCAACCCGCGGACGAACCGAAAACAATGGATCATGCCGCTGAAACGCAGGCCGCGGCAGCACCGGCTTCGGCTCCGACGAAATCAGAGCCCGTCGTCCGCCATGCGGACCCGGCATCTCCGTCGACGGCTCGTGAGGAAGAACTGACTGCCGACGGTGGACCGCGACGCGACACGCTCGAGTTTCGCGCCGCACGCGAGCGGCGGCGCCAGCGCGAACTGGAAAGCCTCCGCAAGGAACTCGCGGCGATCCCTTCGGACGTCGAGGCGACGCCCTCGATGAACACCCACCCGCGTGAAACACGTCCTCAAAGGCTCCCGACGGCGACGGGATCCCGGCCCGAGGCGACCGCGCCGGGCCCCGCCACGCTCGCCTACTGGAATTCGATGAACTCGGTGATCGAACAGGAAGAGAAGATGCGGGCGGCGCCGACGGGAGGCATTACGAACTCGAACGCCGTCGACTTCGTCGACCGCCGCATCGCGGCCGGCACGTTCGCAGCCGAGAGCCTCAAGTCGATTCCAAGCGCCGGCGTTGATACGGAAGCCCTCGCACTGAGCGGGAAGCTCGCCGCGTGGTATCTGAAAGGTGTCGAGATCTGCAAGAAGGGAAAGTACCTGCTGGAAAAGGCGGACATGAAAACTCGCAAGGGTCCCCAGGGAAAGGAATGGCAGAAGCAGGATAAGGAACACCAGCAAAGTGTTGCTGGACTGAACACCCAGGGAGAACAGGTCCGGACCCGTCTCGCGGCGAAATACCGTTTGGAATTTCCCGCATTGAAGTGACGGACGCCTCACCCGCGATCGCCAGGCCGCTCTCAGGGAGTGGCGGTCGATGCGATCTCGGAAAAAGGCCGATCGCTCTGGCTCAGCAGGTCGAGCCCGCGGGCCAATGTGATGATGGCATCGCACGCAGCGAAGCCTTCGCGGAACCAGTAGCGGTCATCGAGACCGGACCCCCAGTCGGCACGGTGTTGGCGAAGGGCTTCCGACATGCGTTGAAGCCCCGGCCCGACAACGACCACGCGTCCGCCATGCCGCTCGACCTCGGATCTCACGGTCGGATCGACGGTCTCGGGCAGGACGACAACTCGGTCGTTCTGGTCCGTGGCCGTCCGTCGTGCCATCAGTCGGGTCATGACGGAAACCGGGACGAGGCTTCCTCGATCGTCGAGAAATGCGCAACGCTGGCCGTCGTCGTCGATCAGGACTCCCAGGTCGGCCCCCGATTCCGTGACGGCGGCTCCCACCCGCCGGACATCGTCGTCGTTCTCATCGCGCACATCGCGCGCCCGTTCCGGGATGTCGACGCGCTGCAGACGGCAGGGAAGGTTCTCGAACAGCCTCTCGATCGTCTGCTGGACCAGCCGGACGGAACTCCCCCACCGCACATTCAAAGGTCGCAGAGCGTGAAAATGCCGCAGCAGCCCTGCCTCGTAAGGTGCGGAGGCGTGGAAGGTCCGTTGCGGGCGGGCGTCGCGGGCCGGTCGCAGGAACGGTTGTCCAAGGCGTTCTTCGATTCGACTGAGCGACAGTCGGTCCATTCCTGGAATGGGGAGGGAACATTCATGGGGCAAGCCGATCTCCCAAGCCGTTCGATCGAGGGAGAGGGGCGTTCCATTCTGGCCGACAAAGTCGAGTCCGGTCCACGAGGGAGGACGGCCGCTTCCGGTCACATGGATGCCACCGGACGCCTCGAGGTGGTCGACCGCGAACCACAGCGTCGGCCGGGTCGAAAGTCCAATGTCGATCACCTCGCAGCCCATCAGTCGCAGGGCTGAGGCGACTCCCGTGACAATGTCAGGAGCCGAGGGGCGGGCATCATGTCCGACGACGATCGTCGGCGCTGAACGACGGTCGCCGGCGGACAGGTCCCACAGTAACGAAGCGAATGCCGCGGCGATGTCGCTGGCCCGCGCACGCGTCAGTTCATTCCGCCATACGCCGCGAACACCGTCGGTCTCGAACATCGAGCGCCGCAGGGGAAAGGGATTCCGGGCGGGTTCGACGGACGGATCGCCCGCGGGGCCGGTGAGCCGGACCAGCGATTCCGGATCGTCACGAAACGGACACTCGCGGCATGCCGGATAATACGATGCGAGGCGCGACAGATGCACGGCCCGCGAGATCGGATGCGATTCACCCGGGCAGATGTACTGGTTCTGAAGCGTTTGGAGCAGCATGGCGGAGAGCGTCGTGCCGGCGTCGAATCGCACTACGGCGGAATTATCGTGGAATCGCCCGTTGCGCGAAGGGAGGATTACGTTCCGGACGCCTCCGCCCGCGTTGGTACAGGCTTTGCGTTCGAGAGTTCGGCGCTTCCCCCACGGAATGAATGGGGCAGAACGCCGTCTTGATTGAAAAAAATGCGTGCATTGTGGTCGACGAAGTAACAATCGCCATGAAAACTCCGTCCCGCTCCAAGCCCTCTGCGCTCCGGTCCCGCACTGAAGGTCGCTCGTCCGGAGAGACGGTGTCGCGCTCCGCCGATCCGAAGCTGAGCGCCCGGCGTGCGGGGCTGAAGTACGTCACGGACAGCCATCCCGGGCTGGTGCGAGTACGAGTCGGAAAGAATTTCTCCTATCGAACCGCCAAAGGGGCGATCATTCGACGCGAGTCGACGCTGGCCCGCATCCGTTCGCTCGCGATTCCCCCGGCATGGACTGACGTCTGGATCTGCGCGGACCCCAACGGGCACATCCAGGCCGTGGGCCGCGACGCCCGCGGGCGGAAGCAATACCGCTATCATCCCGAATGGAACAACGTCCGCGACGATCTGAAATATGGGCGGATGATTGCCTTCGCCGAGGCGTTGCCAGGCATCCGGCAGCGCGTGAACGAACATCTCGCCCTGCGCGGTCTGCCGCGGGAGAAAGTTCTCGCCGCCGTCGTCCGGCTGCTGGAAACGACACTGATCCGCGTCGGCAACGACGAATATGCCCGTACAACCGGGTCGGTCGGACTGACCACGATGCAGAACGATCACGTCCAGATCGACGGGTCGAAGCTGCAGTTCGAGTTCCGCGGCAAAAGTGGAGTCGAGCACGAAGTCGACCTGGAAGACAAACGACTGGCCCGCATCGTGCGCCAGTGTCAGGAACTTCCCGGGCAGGAACTGTTCGAGTATCTCGACGAGGACGGAAATGTCCGCGACGTCCGCTCGGACGACGTCAATCGATATCTCCAGGAGATTTCGGGCCGCGATTTCACGGCCAAGGATTTCCGGACGTGGGCGGGAACGGCGCTCGCGGCGCGCGCCCTTCAGGAGTTCGAAGACTTCGACAATCAGGCTGCCGCCAAGCGGAATGTCACGCAGGCCATCGAACGGGTCGCGTCGCAACTTGGCAACACGAAAACCGTCTGCCGCAAGAGTTATGTCCATCCGGCGGTGATAGCGTCCTACCTCGATAAGACGCTGGTCGAAACTCTGAAACGCCGTACCGAGGAACGCTTGAGACAGGATCTGCACTCACTCACGCCGGAAGAGGCGGCGGTCCTTGCCCTGCTTCAGCAGCGCATGGAGCGCGATCTGAAACCAAGGCGCAGACGGGTTGGCGGGTCGAGTCGAGCGTGAGCGGTTGAATCCCTCGCCGGGGCAACTCATTCGTTCCGGCCAGGCCACCACGATCATCATGCGCCGCCGACGAAGTCGGTGTGGCAGCCGTTGCACTTCTTCTCGACGTTGTTGATGGCTCCTTCGAACGCCTTGAAGTCCTGCGTCTCGACCGACTTTCTAATAGTGATTGCGGCTTCGATCATTTCCTGGACGTGCTTGCGGTAATTTTCGTCGTCGACGTACTCGTAGCCGGGAGTCAGCTGAGCCTTGGTAATCGTGCCGAGCATCGAGGCCTCGTGCTTGACCTTTTCGATCTCGGCCTTGTACTTCGCTTCGGTGGTCACTTCCTTGCGCAGCCAGTCCTTGGCCCGCTGCATGCGGTACATGAGCATCTTGCGGCTCGCCTTTTCGTGGAGTTGGGCCTCGTCCGGAACGTCGGCATCGGACGGGGCGTTCCCGTCCAGCACTCCTGTCAGTTTCTCGAAAACGCCCTGAGTCGCTTCAAACGGTTTCTTGCCGAGTCCGTTCGCTGTCTTTTCGAGTTGCGAACCGTACTCACGGACGTATTTTGCGTTGGCTTTCCACTTCACCGATTCCGGATGATGCTGGGCGATCGTCCCGAGGGCCGCGAGCACCGCTCCGTCCCACTGCATCTCTTTGTATTTGCCGTTGTACTGGCCGACCCCCGTCAGTCCGGCGGACGTGCGATTGCGGATCTCCTTGATCTCGTCCTCGATGTCCTTGGCCGAAATGAGAACCGTCCAGTCATCCCCGGCGGGTGCGGCCTTGCCGGTGTCCATGGGCTTCGGCGTGTCGGTGCTGGCGGTCGCTTCGGGCTTCTCGGCCGGCTTCGCATCGGCGGCGGGGGCCGGAGTCGCACCCGCCACTTTGCTCGAGTTGCTGGCCACGGCGAGCGGGTTGTCGAAGAAGGCGTCGTACGGCACCTTCCCGACCCATTTCGTTCCTCGGGCGTCCGCATAGACTTCGTTGCGTGCGGCGTTCTTCTTCGCTCCAGCCGGCGCGTCATTGGCAGCGGCAGACTTCGATTCCCCGCCGCTGCTCGACGAACCGGCGTGCTCCCCACTCGATGGCGTTTTCGCACCGCCGCAACCGCTCACCGCAAGGCTGACACCGCAGGCGGCCACCATGGCCAACGTCGAGCGACACACCGACCAAAACGAACCGTTCGCCAGTAACCGCAACATAAACATCCTCATCGCGCGAGAACGCCGTGGGCCGATGCCGCAGGACCAACTCGAATTATCACCCGCCCGCGGTACGGTCGCAAGATCGTGCGGCGATCGGGCTTCCCTCTCAATGACCTCGCTCGCTACAGATTCGTTCGTTGGAATCCCGTTCATTGCAAAGACGGCGGCGGAATCGTTCAATGCGCGGAGTCGCGAAGTATCTCATCCCGCGCTCCCTTCGGTTACCCTGTCATGACAACTTCGAATCCCCTGCACGCCGTCGCCTACGGCGTGGCCGACCTCACCACTCCGGCAATTCCCGAGGACGAGCGGTTGTGGGTCCCGCAAGCTCCGGACGTCTGGTTCCGCCCGCTGTTCCTTAACCGCGTTCAGGGAGAGTGGGTGAATCTGTTGCGGGTCCGGAAGGCAGGGATGCTGAGCCGGCACCGCCATCCCGCTCCGGTGCACGGATACGTCATCAAGGGGTCGTGGCGGTACCTCGAACACAACTGGGTCGCGCGGACCGGTATGTATGTGTTCGAGCCGCCGGGCGAGGTTCACACGCTCGTCTGCGACGAGGCCGACGAGATGATCACGCTGTTCCATGTGTGCGGCGCGCTCATCTATTGCGATGAAGCGGGCAAGACCGTCGGCTTCGACGACGTGCATACAAAGATCGAAATGTGCCGCCGCCACTTCGAGTCGTGCGGGCTTGGCGGAGACTACGTCGAGCGGTTCATTCGCTGACGCCGGAGTTTGCGCCGTTCGCCGCAACAGGCTCCCTTGACGATTTTCCCGTCGCAACGTATCCATCAGCTAGCGGACGACTTGTCCGCCCTGTTGTGGGTTCTTCCGTAAGGATTTGCTGATGTTTGACCAGCTCGCCGTTCGGGACCATTTCGTTGTCAACCAGCGCGGCCGCGACTACGCGCGGCAGCGGCAGATGGGCATCGGCGACCTGCTCCTCGAGAACCGCATCGTCTTCCTCGACGGTCCGATTCACGACGCGGCCGCCAACCTGCTCGTGATGAAGCTGCTGTATCTCCAGTCCGAAAACCGCCACCAGGACATCCACTTCTACGTGAATTCGCCCGGCGGGTCGGTGACGGCCACCATGGCCATCTACGACACCATGCAGTTCGTCGAATGCGACGTGGCCACCTACTGCGTCGGCCTGGCGGCCAGCGGCGGGGCGATCCTCGTGGCGGGCGGCGCCAAGGGCAAGCGGTACATCCTCCCGCACGCCAAGATGATGATTCACCAGCCGTACGGTCAGGTCGGCGGGCAGGTCTCCGACATCGAGATCCAGGCGAAGGACATCCTCGATACCCGCGAAACCCTGAACAAGATTCTGGCCGGCCACACCGGGCAGCCCATCAGCGTGATCGCGAAGGACACGGAACGCGACCGCTTCATGACGGCCATCCAGTCGAAGGAATACGGCCTCGTCGACCAGGTTCTCGAGCGTCCGGCCGCTCCGTCAAAAGAGAAGAAAGACTGACGCAGAAGGGACATAGGGGTTGAGGTACAGAGGGGCAAAGGGACGCGGAAAGCAAGTCGGTGTTAGTCCCTCTGTCCCATTGACCCTGATCCCTTTGCCCCTTCCCTCTCCGATTCCCCTTGTTGATTTTCCACCGGTCTGATACCCAACCGCTCCTTCGAGGAGGGTTGGACAGCGAATTGGCACTTCCGCAATTGCCGGGGCTGCCCGTCTTCACTCGAAAGAGCCTTTCACATGACGGTTCTCGTCCCTTATGTCATCGAGAAAAGTGGCCGCGAAGAGCGGGCCATGGACATCTACAGCCGGTTGCTCCGCGACCGGATCATCCTGCTGGGCAGCCAGGTCAACGATCAGGTCTCGAACAGCATTGTCGCCCAGCTGCTGTTCCTGCAGTTTGAAGACCCCAAAGCCGACATTCACATGTATATCAACTCGCCGGGCGGCTCCATCACGGCCGGCATGGCGATTTACGACACGATGCAGTACATCACCTGCGACGTGGCGACGTACTGCATCGGACAGGCCGCGAGCATGGGCGCCGTCCTGCTGACCGCGGGGGCTCCCGGCAAGCGGAACGCCCGCCCCAACAGCCGGATTATGATTCACCAGCCGCTGGCGGGGATGGAAGGAACGGCCGCCGAACTCGAAATTCACGCCAAGGAAGTGATCCGCATCAAGCAGCGGATGAACGAGATTCTGCTGAAACACACCGGTCAAACGCTCGAAGCCATCGAGCGGGATACCGATCGCGACAAGTTCATGCTGTCGGAAGAAGCCAAGGCCTACGGCCTGATCGACAACGTCCTGGAACGCCTCGAACTTCCGCCGGCGGCGTGAGGGAGAAGGAGACAGTAGTCAGGAGACAGGAGTCAGTAGAAAGACAATCCGGCCCCACGGCCTGGTGTTGACCCTCTGACTCCTTCCGCTCTTCTGCTGTTCCAGCTTTCTTTCGTCTGCCTACCCACTGCCAACTCCCCACTACCCACTGTTTTCCCATGCGACTTGCACTGACATGGATGTCGGTGTGGACGACGGCCGTCCTGTGCGGCTGCGCGTCGCGTGGCAACGTGGAGATGCTGGAAGGCCGGCTGCGGGTGCAGGAAGACCAGATCTACGCCCTGCAACGGCAGTTGAAGACAGCTGGTAGTGAGCTGGTCGCTGCCCGACGCGAGACAGAGGCGTTGCGGGCCGAGATGACGCAGTATGCCTCGGCGATGCCTGCTCCCGAAGAGTCGCGGGCCTTCCATCGCGTCGAAGGGATCCGGATCAACAAGCTGCTCACCGGCGGCCTCAACCGCGACGGACAGCCCGGCCACGATCATCTGTCGACGGTGATCGTCCCTGTCGACGCCCAGGGGGAACTGGTCAAGGTGCCCGGCGCACTGCGGATCGAACTCATCGACCTCACCGGAGACGGGGCCGAACGCCAGGTCGGCGTCTGGGAGTTCTCCGCGGAAGAAGCCGAGCAGTTCTGGAAGAAGGGATTCGTCGGCTCGGGATACTCGCTGACCCTGCCGTGGCAGCAGACGCCGCAGTCCGAAAAGCTGACGCTTCACGCCCGACTGACGACGACCGACGGCCGCCAGTTCGACACCTCGCACGAGGTCGCGATTTCGCTCGCGGGCGAAGCCACCTTCGCACGCAAAGACCGTCGCCGCCCGGCCCGCATGGCGTCGAAGCCGAGCGGCAAGGCAACGCTCAAGGACACGTCGGCCCCCGCGCTGGAACGTCCGGGATTCGCGACTCCCGGACCGGCGGACGAAGAGATCGAAATGCCGCCGCGCGTTCCGGCGAACAAGCCGGCTCCGGCTCTCGAAGGACCGCAATCGCGACGAACTCTGCCCCGCAGCGCAGCCCCCCTGCGTCGCGCCGGCGCCATCACGACGCCCCGCGGTCGCGCTCGCCTGCCGGACGTTGAACCCGAAGAGTGGGAGACAGACCCTCAGCCGGTCGTTCCAGACGAAGCGAGTCCGGATGAGGAATGGAACGATTTCCCCGAAGACCGCTCCCCGGTCGTCCCGCCACCGCGCGATCTCGACGACGATCCATGGGAATCGCTCCCCGCCCCGTCGGCGAAGAATCCCCCGAAGCTGATGACCCCCGCTCCCGGCAAGGCCGCGAGGGAAGAGCCGGCTGAAGACGAGGAAGCGTCCGATTCGCCGCCGTTCGAAACGGAAACCCGTCGCCCCATCCGCACCAGCGACCGCTGGACGAACTTCGACGCGCCCGTCATCCGCTGAGCGCATTGCCGGCGCACACTCGGGTGGCCGGGTCTGACCGAAGGGAAGGCCCGGAATCGGCGTCCGCTCCGGGCCTTCGCAAAGCCTCAGACCCGGCCACCCAGTCGTGTTGTAGACACCGGGGCCTGCTGAGGTTCATCTCTTCGGGCTGAAGGCCCGCAACTCAATAGCCTGGGCCAAGCGAAGCGCCGGCCCAGGTTGGCGAAGAATCCAAGTCTCCAAGGCCCAAAGGGCCGTGACTCCATCCCGAGTCACGGCCCTTTGGGCCTTCCGATCATGAGGCGAAAGCTTACCCAGCCCGGCGCTTCGCTTGGGCTGGGCTGATGAGTGACGGGCCTTCAGCCCTCAAACCATTTCGAGATCACTTCGCGACACGATTCCGCGTCCTGCCGTCGGGTGACGCCCCGCACACCGACCGGTATACTTCGACCCACTTTCCATTGATGGGCACGAGGTCGCGAACCGGCGGGGATGACGCATGTCTGTTACGAAGATCGAGGCAGGAAAGACCCGCGTCGGCTGGATCGGCACGGGGGTGATGGGCTCGAGCATGGTCGGCCATCTCATGAAGGCCGGTTTCGCCTCGACTGTCTACAACCGCTCGAAATCCAAGGCCGAAGCGCTGCTGGCGGCGGGGGCGAAGTGGGGCGAAACTCCGAAAGCGGTCGCCGAGAACTCCGACGTGGTCTTCGCCATCGTCGGCTTCCCGAACGACGTCCGCGAAGTCTTCCTCGGCGAACAGGGAGCACTGGCGGGGGCGAAGGCCGGAACGATCTTCGTCGACATGACTACCAGCGATCCGTCGCTGGCCGTCGAGATCGCCGAAGCGGCGAAGGCCAAGGGATGCCACAGCGTCGATGCCCCCGTTTCGGGTGGCGACGTGGGTGCCAAGAATGCGGCGCTGTCGATCATGGTGGGGGGGGACAAGAGCGTCGTCGAAGCCCTCGATCCGTGCTTCAAGGCGATGGGCAAGACGATCATTCACCAGGGGGGGCCGGGGGCCGGCCAGCACACCAAGATGGTGAACCAGATTCTCATCGCGTCGAACATGGTGGGGGTGTGCGAGGCGCTGTTGTACGGCTACAAGGCGGGGCTCGACCTGCCGACGGTGCTGCAATCGGTGGGGAGCGGGGCGGCCGGGAGCTGGTCGCTCAACAACCTCGGCCCGCGGATCATGAACAACAACTTCGATCCCGGGTTCTTCGTCGAGCACTTCATCAAGGACATGGGCATCGCCCTCGCCGAAGCCAGGCGAATGAACCTCGCCCTGCCGGGGCTCGCCCTCGCCAACCAGCTCTACGTTTCGCTGCAGGCCCAGGGGCACGGCCGCGACGGCACGCACGCCCTCGAACTGGTGCTCGCCCGGATGGCTGGGATTGATTGGAAGTCGCGGAAATAATGGATCCGCGAAATGCCGCCGGGCTTCTCCCGGCGGGGATCTGAGTCTGGTACCTGCGGCGACGTCTCGCCGCTCTCTCGATGGATGAATCTGCCATGTCCCGCAAAGGTGATCGCTTCGCCGGTTTGACTGTTGCCCTCGTGACGCCGTTCAAGGACGGCGCCGTTGACGAAGCCGCCCTGCGGAAACTGGTCGACTGGCATGTCGAGGCGGGGACCGACTGCCTCAGCCCGTGCGGGACGACGGGCGAAAGCCCGACCCTCTCGCACGACGAGCACGAGCGGGTCGTGAAGATCGTCTGCGAGCAGGCCCGCGGCAAGGTGAAGGTGATGGCCGGGACCGGCTCGAACAGCACCCGCGAAGCGATCCGCCTGACCAAGGCCGCCAAGGCCGCCGGGGCCGATGCCGCCCTGATGGTCGCCCCCTACTACAACAAGCCGACACAGGAAGGCTTCTTCGAGCACTTCAAGGCGGTCGCCGACGCCTGCGACCTGCCGATCGTCCTCTACAACATTCCCGGCCGCACCGCCAAGAACATGGAGCCCGAGACGATCGTCCGCCTCGCCGAGATCCCGACGATCGTGGCGGTGAAGGAATCGACCGGCTCGATGGATCAGTCCTCGCAGATCCTCTCGCAGAGCCGCCTGACCGTCCTCTCGGGCGACGACAGCCTGACCCTCCCGCTGATGGCTCTCGGCGGCCAGGGAGTGGTGTCGGTCGTCGGCAACATCGTGCCGAAGGACGTGCGGGCGATGATTGCCGCGTGGAACAAGGGAGACATCGCGAAGGCGCAGGAATGGCACCACAAGCTCTTCCCGCTGTGCCGTGATATGCTCGGCCTCTCGACAAACCCCATCCCGCTGAAGGCGGCGATGAAGCTGCTCGGCCGCGACACCGGCGAAGTCCGCCTCCCGCTGACGCCGCTCGACGAAAAGCAGGTCGCCTCACTCGGCAACACGCTGAAGAAGTACGGGCTGTTGTAAGAGGGACGGTCAGGAGTCATCACTCGAAGACATCCGGATCGACACGCCAAAGGCGTAACATCAGATAGCCCGGCGTCGCGAGGCCTGGCGAGCGCACTCTGGGTTCACGACCAACGCCTCCGGTATCTCAAGGGGGTACTACAATGAGTGCTGCAAGAAGTGGAACAATCAACGCCGACTAGCGCGCCCTGTAGCACCCCGTTGGGGTTCGCGCCGTTCTCCCTTGTTTACCCAAGGTGCGCTCACTTCGTTCGCGACTGGGATGATCTGCTCGTCTATCCGTCGGGCGAAGGCCGTGGAACACCCGCCTTGCGAGAGTGTCACACATTGGTGGCCGGTCACTTGAGAGTAGCCGACATGCTCCGCGTGTCGAGCGGTGCGACATTTGGTGCTCGCAAATGTCGACGGATATGAATCCGAGGAATTCTCTGTCTCGCCCCGCATTCTCTTCGTCCGCTCGTCACGCGGAGCGTGACGGCAACACTAGGACAGGATGTCGCTCACGACGCGGCAGTTGGCGCGGTTCGTGATCACCTGCTCCTGACCGTTGTGCAAGTAGGTCAACAGCTTGTGATCGAGGCCGAACAGGTGTAGGACGGTTGCCTGGAAGTCATTCGGCGTGACGACGTTGGTCACCGCCTTGTGGCCGAACTCGTCGGTCTCGCCGTAGGTCATGCCGGACTTCACCCCCGCACCCGCCAGCCAGTTGGTAAATCCCTGTCCGTTGTGGTCGCGGCCGCCGGTGTTCGGGTCTCCCTCGGTGACCGGCAGGCGGCCGATTTCGCCACCCCAGTGAACAAGGGTTGAATCGAGCATGCCGCGGGCCTTCAGGTCCTTCACGAGGGCGGCCGCCGGCTTGTCGGTCCGCTTGCAGATCGCGGGGAGCCCCTTGCGAATGTCGGTGTGGTTGTCCCACGGCTGACCGCCCAGGAACAACTGCACGAAGCGGACGCCCCGCTCGACGAGGCGGCGGGCGATGAGGCATCGCGTGCCGTACTCGCGGGTGACGTCCTGGTCAATGCCGTACATCTCCTGCGTCGCCTTTGTCTCTTGCGAAATGTCGAGGGCTTCGAGGGCGGCGGTCTGCATGCGGGCGGCCAGCTCGTAGCTCGCGATGCGGGCTTCGAGGTCGGCTTCGCCGGGATGCTTTTCGAGGTGCCGCTTGTTGAGGTCGGCAAGGAATTCGAGATTTTGACGCTGCAACTCGCCGCGGAGATGCGGGGGCGGGTTGAGGTTCAGGATCCGCGGTTCCTGCGGGCGAAGGACCGTTCCCTGGAACAGCGGCGGCATGAAGCCGTTGGTCCAGTTGTTGACTCCGTCGACCGGCAGCCCCCCCGGATCGGTCAGGACGAGGTAGGCCGGGAGATTCTGCGTCTCGGAGCCAAGGCCATAACAGAGCCACGAGCCGAGCGTCGGCCGGCCGAGGACGGCGGGAATGCCCGAGTGGAAGTAGCGGATCGAGACTTCGTGGCCGTTGTGGCCGGTGTGCATCGACCGGATCAGGCAGATGTCGTCGACGATTTCGCCGAGGTTCGGCAGCAACTCGGAGATCTCGGTCCCGCACTGGCCGTGCTTCGAGAACTTCCACGGCGAGCCAAGGAGCTTCTTGCTGGCGCGGTTCACGAAGCTGTAGACGACTTCACCGGGGTAGTCCTCGCCGTTCCGCTTGGTCAGCTCGGGCTTCGGATCGGTCAGGTCCATGTGGGCCGGACCGCCGTGCATGAAGAGCGAGATCATGGCCCGCGCCTTCGGCTCGTGGTGCGGAGCCTTGGGCTTCAGGTCGAACGACGCCGGCTTCTGAAGAATCGGCGGAACTGCGTGGGCCGTTTCGCTTCCCAGCAGCGAGGCAAGGGCCAGCCCGCCAATGCCCATGGCCGACGACGTCAGGAACTCACGCCGCGAGGAGTAATTCGGAACGGAATGCCCGCAATGAGTATGGAGGGGATCCGGCTGCATCAGGGCCTCGCGGGTGCGAAAGTTCGAGCGGGGAGGGGCTGGCGGCGCGTTGGGAGGGCGTACGCAATTCTACTACCTGATATGACCGCGTGCGAGGGAGAAGAACGTGCCTTAAGTGTGGCACGACATTCCATGTCGTGAATTCGCGTGGCGCGGTTCGAAGACCGTTCCATGCGAACCGACTCTCGAAGGTCTCGCTCATGAGAGTCGATGAGCTTGGCACAATCCTCGGCTCGCCACGCCACTTCACGAGACGGAGTCTCGTGCCACTTTTAAGGCGACGGACTCTCTCCGAGCTTCGCAATCTGCGACCAGACGTCGCCGGCGAACAGGTCGATCATGCGGGCGAGGCCCGCTTCGACCATTTCGGGA
>JADZEF010000251.1 GCA_020850695.1 Planctomycetaceae bacterium
CTCCATCCCTCAATCTCTCCATCCCTCTGTCCTCCCGCCCATGACCGCCTTCCAGCGCCACATCCTCCCCCACGTCACGTCGCGCTACGACGTCCAGGAAGTCCGCACCTCCGCGGACGAAGGGGGGCTGCTGGAAGTCGACTACGAGTGGGACCGCGTCCGCGTCCCGCGCTCGCTCCGCGAGTTCGAAGCCCGCTGGGCCAATCGCCGCAACCCGCTCGACTACAGCGGCGTGTGGCGGTTCCGCGAACTGCTTCCGTTCGCCCCCGACAGCCAGATCGTCACCATCGGCGAAGGGCAGACCGTCCTGCAGCGCTCGGACGAGTGCGGGAAGTACGTCGGCATGAACGCCGGCGGCCTCTACCTGCAATACGAGGGCATGAACCCCTCGGGGAGCTTCAAGGATAATGGCATGACGGCCGCCTCGACCCACGCCCGCATGGTGGGGGCGAAGATCGCCGCCTGCGCCAGCACCGGCAACACGAGTGCGTCGCTCGCCATCTACGGCAGCACATCGGGGCTGTTCCGCGTCGTGGTGTTCGTCGGCAGCGGGAAGATCGCTTTCGGCAAGCTGTCGCAGGCCCTCGACTACGGGGCCCTCACCGTGCAGATCGAAGGGGACTTCGACGACGCCCTCGCCCGCGTCCGCGAGGTCTGCCCCGAGGTCGGCATCTACCTCTGCAACAGCGTCAACCCGTTCCGCCTCGAAGGTCAGAAGACGATCATGTACCGCGTCCTCGAGGGGCTCGACTGGCAGCCCCCCGACTGGATCGTGGTCCCCGGCGGCAACCTCGGAAACTCGAGCGCCTTCGGCAAGGCCTTCGCCGAGCTCAAGCAACTCGGCCTCATCGACCGCATCCCGCGGCTGGCGGTCATCAACGCCGACGGAGCCAACACGCTCTACCAACTCTACGACCGGCAGGGCTTGCGGTGGAACGGGGGCAAGCCCGACATCGCCGCCATCGATCGCTTCTATCACGTAATGGACGCCGAGAAGCGCAAGGCCGACACGCTCGCCAGCGCTATCCAGATCAACCGCCCCGTCAGCCTGCTCAAGTGCTTGCGGGCGCTGGAGACGTGTGATGGCGTCGTCCGCGAGGTCTCTGACCAGGCGATTCTTGACGCGAAGGCGAAGGTCGGAGCGTGCGGGTTCGGCTGCGAGCCGGCGAGCGGGGCCAGCGTGGCGGGGGCGAAGCTTCTTCGCGAGCAGGGGATCATCGCTCCGTCCGACCGCGTCGTCTGCATCCTGACCGGCCATCAGTTGAAGGACCCGGACGCGACGGTCGGCTATCACTCGGCGAAGCCCGGCAGCATCGATCCGAAGCTCGCCGCCCACGGCGTGATGAAGGTCCAGTTCGGCAACCGCCCTGTCCCCGTGGCGAACAACGTCGACCAGATCATCGACCTGCTGCGGAAGTTTGCGGGGTAAGACGTCACTTCATCGAGTCAGCCGCGTGCGGGCTCGATGAACCGCAACAGGTCCTCATACGATTCGAGAACCGTTGCGACCGCCTCATCGCGATCGTAGTCCGCATCAAAGACCGAATCGTGATAGATGCGGTAGACGGGACCGGGGGCAGGATCGCTGGAACGGATGAAGTACGGATCGCCGCTCCCCAGCAGGCAGCCGCCGATCGGCACAAAGCCGTCTGCCGCGACCACCGTTCCGGGATACGCGTCGAGTTCCCCCGCGACTCCCGCGTCATCGAGAATCTGGAACGAAGCGCCCAGTCCCGAGGCATCATCGGCTTCCGGAATTTCGATCATGGCGCCGACAAGGCGATGTGCAGCGGCAAACTGTTGGAAGTGTGGAGGCCACATGAGAAACTCCTCGGGAAGTCCGCCGACTATGATCGTCTTTCGCTCCGCGAAAGAACGCGGTTTTTCGTGTTGCCGTCACGCTCCGCGTGACGAGCGGATGAAAGGAAAACACGACAACACTGCATCGACTCTGTTTGTTTCTGCTTTCGACTTCAACACCTTCACAAGCTCTAGGCGAAAGAACGCGAGCGCGGAAGACGGTCTCGAACGCTTTCCATGAATAGCTCGTCAAACGCTACGTTCTTTCGCGGAGCGAAAGACGACCATCTCGACCATATCCGATCTCATCGATGTCCGCGGACAGCGCATCCATCGTGAGCTGGGGATTGAGCCGGTCGATCAGGTCAGGTGTCAGGGGAAGATGTCGGTAGACGTGCTCGACGGCGGCCAATTCGACTTCTCGTTCGTAATAGCCCTCCGCCCATTCCCGGTACGTTGCCGCCTGCCCGTCCAGCGGCGAAAGGAGATCCTCGGAGCCATCGGGATCCGGGACGTCGGGAAGAGGCTGCACCGGCCCCACCTGCCAGTTCGGGTCACCGTAGCGCCGCCAGATGCAGAATGTCACATCATCCATACGGAACGCGGGTTCCCGAAGACAGGCTGCAAACTCGTTTGGCACCGCATCCAGCACGCCTGGCCACGGGCAAGGCGGGCTCTGCTGATACGGCGACATCAGAGACTCATGAGTGAATCCTTTCAGCCAGCAGCCCGCCGAACTGAAATGGGCAAAAAAGTCGTCCCCGCTCCCGTTCCGCATCGATCCCATCTGCTCGCCGTCTGCCCAGGCCGCGTTGAATGAGTAGTACCGAAACTCCCACTCCGGGCACAGAATGGCGTCCAGCATTGCCATCGACTGCAGCGTGCGTCGGAGCTCGTCGACATCGGGCAATCGTGACAAATCGCGTGTTGAGATCATGACGACTCCGATGTCATTCGATGAACACCCGAGGCCTTGCCACGCTCGCGTTCATTCGCGGTAGCGAAAGACAACCAGCGAGAACAGACGGTGCGAAGGCGCCACTCTGTCGTCTCCGCACCTGCGGCGCCTACAATTCTGCCTCCATACGCTCAAGCCAACGGATCGTAACACGAGTCATCTGCCATGCCCGCCCCGAAGATCCTCGCGTTCGCTGGAAGCGTCCGCAAAGAGTCGTTCAACCGGAAGCTCATCCGCATCGCGGTCCGCGCCGCCGAGGAAGCCGGCGCGCGAGTCACGCTGATCGAACTCGCCGACTATCCGCTCCCGATGTTCGACCAGGATCTCGAAGCGACCGCGTATCCCGAGAACGCCGGAAAGCTCAAGCAGCTCTTCCTCGAACACGATGGGCTGCTGATCGCGGCTCCCGAGTACAACAGTTCGATCACGCCTCTCACCAAGAACACGATCGACTGGGTCTCGCGGACCACCAGCAAGGGCGAACCGTCGGTCGCCGCGTTCCGCGGTAAGGTGGCGGGTCTGGTCTCGGCCTCGCCGAGCCAGCTGGGAGGGCTGCGGGGACTCGTTCACCTGCGGGCCATTTTTGGCAACATCTCAGTCCTGGTCGTCCCCGAGCAGGCGACCGTCCCCGTGGCCAACGAAGCCTTCAACGAGAACGGTTTCCTGAAGGACCCCAAGCGCACGCAGGCGGTGGAGAATGTGGCGAAGCGTGTCGTCACAGTGCTTACGAAGCTCAAGGGATGATCTCTTCCAGAGCCCCGGAGGGGCGGAAGTGACTAGCCGGGGGCAACGCCCCCGGTAAGCGATGACTCATCAACAATCGAAGCCCCACCGGGGCGAAGGTGACCTGTCATGGTCCACAACCTTCGCCCCGTTGGGGCTTACAACGAATAGTGGAACGAAATTCCGGGGGCGTTGCCCCCGGCTATTGAACTCTGCCCCTCCGGGGCAACGGTCAACGACAGAAGCCGCACGCGTCTTGGTCAGATGCAGTGCGGCTTCTTGGTTATCTGCGTATCGTCGCCCCGCCGCGCTGCTTCACACCTTGCCCAGCACGATGCAGGCGTTGTGGCCGCCGAAGCCGAAGCTGTACTTCAGCACCTTGTCGAGCTTTCCCTGACGGGCTTCGTGCGGGACGTAGTCCAGGTCGCACCCTTCGTCCGGGTTGTCGAGGTTGATGGTCGGCGGAATCGTGTTGCTCTGCATCGCCAGCACGCACGCAACAAGCTCGACGCCCCCCGAGGCCCCCAGCAGGTGGCCGAGGTGGCTCTTGATGCTCGACACGGGCATCTTCTTGGCGCGATCGCCGAAGACCGTCTTGATGGCGACCGTCTCGGCCACGTCGCCGAGCGGGGTGCTCGTGCCGTGGGCGTTGACGTAGTCGATGTCGTCCGGGTTCAGCTTCGCATCCTTGATGCACGCCATCATCGCCCGGGCAGCGCCGCGGCCTTCCGGGTCGGGGGCCGTCATATGCGTGCCGTCGGCCGACATGCCGTAGCCCAGCACTTCCGCGTAGATCTTCGCGCCGCGAGCCTTGGCGAATTCATATTCTTCGAGAATCAGGATGCCGGCCCCTTCGGCCAGCACGAATCCGTCTCGGTCCTTATCCCACGGGCGGCTCGCCTTCGCGGGTTCGTTGTTGCGGGTCGAAAGGGCGCTCATGCGGGCGAAACCCGACAGACCCATTGGCGTCACCGCCGCTTCGCTGCCGCCGGTCACCATGACATCAGCCACGCCGTGCTGGATGAGGCGGAAGGCATCGCCGAACGCATTGGTCGACGAGGCGCAGGCCGTCGCCACCGCACTGTTGGGGCCCTTCAGCCCCCACTTCACGGAGACGTTCCCGCTGGCGGCGTTCACCATCAGCTTGGGAATCATCAATGGGGAGACGCGGTCGGGCCCGCGATCGAAGAGCTTGTTGTGCTGCTCTTCGATTTCGCTCAGCCCGCCAATCCCGCTGCCAATCAGCACGCCGTATCGGTACGGATCGCCTTGGGTAAAGTCGATCCCCGAGTGCTTGACCGCTCCATGAGCGGCCACCACGGCAAATTGGCAGAAGCGGTCGAGGCGACGGACGTCGCGGGCGTCGATATCAAGAAAGTCCGACGGGTTGAAGTGAGACACTTCTCCCCCGAACTTCACCTTGAAGTCGCAGGTGTCGAACCGCAGCAGCGGCCCGACCCCACTCTTCCCGGCGCAAATTCCATCCCAGAATGCGCCGAGTTCGCAGCCCAGCGCAGTGACGACCGCCCCTCCTGTGACGACGACACGACTGGTCATCCCTAGCTCTTCTGTTCGATGTAGTCGATAGCGTCTCCGACGGTACGGATCTTCTCGTAATCGTCATCCGGGATCGTGATCTCAAATTCGTCTTCGAATTCCATCACGAGTTCGACCACATCGAGAGAATCCGCCTTCAGGTCATCCACGAAGGAGCTTTCCCGCTTTACCTCTTCTTTGGGAACCCCCAGCTGTTCGCTGACAATCCCAATCACCTTTTCTTCCACGTTCGCGTTTCCGGCCACGGGCTGGTCTCCAGATCATCCTGTCCGACGCATTTTCACAGGCGGCAATGACGCCCCACCGCGCCGCATGAGGCGAGTACTCGCGCAAGGTATACCGCGCAGGCAAAGTCGTGTAAACGGCAAGACTTTGACGGTTGCGAGGGATTTCCGGGCGAACAGCGAAGATGGAGAGTGGGGATCCTAGGCGCACAAAAAGTGACGGACAATGACCTGTCTTGTCACATTTTCCCGCGTCCCCGGAACCCCCCGAAACCGACGCCGCCCACCTCGCGAGCGCGGCGATTCAACCATCATTCGACAGATCGGGGAAGAGGAAACACCACCACGGACACTCGGAGTCACGGAGGAAGAAAGCGCGGGAGACCCGTAACCCAATGGATGAGGGTGCACGACCGTAAGATTGGCCGCAGGCGTTTCCTCAAATGCTATTTGTCGGAGGGTTTGAATGAGGAACCCAAGAAGGCAGGAAAGAACACAGGAATGCCGTACAAAAGGGAAGCCTGCACAGAGACTTCAAGCGGCTTCTCTTTATTCTGCTGTCCTGTTCCTGCCTTCCTGGGTTCCTCATTTGTCCCTCTTCCCGGTTCGGGTCCCATGTCTCTCGCATTCAGTGAATCTTTGGGTGGCGCGAAGATTCGGAAGGTGAGTAACACAGAGAAGGTCCCGGGACCGCGACTCGCATCACCGGGTGGGTGATGCTGGCCGGAGCGGACGGCGCTACTGGCTCTATATCAATCATCGGACGCCAGAATCGTTGCGAATCTTCAGACAGAGGTCGTCGCGAAACTTTGGACAACAGCTTTCGCCGCGCTCTTCTGTTGGGGCTGAAGGCCCGTAACTCATTAGCCTGGGCCAAGCGAAGCGCCGGCCCAGGTGAGTGCTATTCAACCGCTCCGGCAATCGGGACTCGCTGTGTCGAACGTTGCGGGCCGGGAGTCCGCAGTGAGTTGCCTGTACAGCACCGCCTCGCGCGTTCCACAATGTCGCACGCCTCATCCAGCGCCCCGCACGCGGCCGCGAGATTCCTCCTCGCCTGGTCGCAATCCCGTTGAGCGCGGTCGACCGCCTGCAGGGCTTCTTCCCGCGACAAGCGGCATTCCGTAATCGTCAATCGCAGCTGAAATCGAATCGACGCAGTGTCTTCCGGTCCATGGCTCATCAATCCTCTTTTCGGGTGAATTCCGCCGGCCGTTTCGGACGCCAGCTGAGGGAAATCGTACCCGCGATCGAATAGTCATCCGCTCGAAACCCTTCAACAGGGCCCGAATCCCCGGATTGCCGATTTCGACTCAAGTCAGGAAAAGTGAGTCATCGGTCCCCGAAGGACTCTTGCCTGCCCGAGAGCGCCATCGCGAAGACGACCAGTAGCAGGTCGGTGATCTTCGACGAAATGCGTGGGACATGGCGACGAGTGATACGAGGCAGTTTCAGCGACGACGTTGACGTCGGGCGGATTCGCACAGCGGTCCTGGTGCCGGCGAATCGTCTCCAGAAGTCGCCGCGACTCTTCAATCTGCCGGAGCGATTCCGCAATCTGTCGGGCGGCCCAGCAGTGAAAGTGACGAATCCGCGCGACATCTTCTCTTTGATCAGCCGATTGAGTCCTGAGGCTTGCCAGGTTCATCACGGGTGCGACTCCAGGTCAGCAGACTCGAAAAGCAACAAACCCGGACTCTCGCAGTTCCACGGAAGCGGCCAAGAGATCTTTCGCGGGAAGAGACACCGGACGCTTCCCTGCTGATCATCGCCAGAACTGCACACGGAACCATGTTCGACCGCGCACCCGAAGTCATTCGCAGCCATCGCCCCCCCACGCTGGTCTCGCTGCCCCCACCTTTCATTCGGCGCGCCGCCATTCCCGTCCGGTGGCACAAGCCGCACACGACCGATAGACTGCGGCGAATCCCTTGCTGTCGACGACCCGGACCCGTGCCAGGCTCGCTCCCCCCCGCACGGCGTCTCTCTTCGCCTACGGCCTCTCTTTTCGTTTAAACTCCCCTGAATCGCAGGGCCCGGTCCACGCGGACACGTGAAGAAGTCGCACCGGCATGTCGAGCAGCCTGATCTCTGATCAATCGGAATTCGAGAACCTCTGCGACCAGATCCGGCAGGCCGGCATCGTCGCGTTCGACACCGAGTTCATCTCCGAATACCGCTGGAAGCCCGAGCTCTGCCTGCTCCAGTTCGCCACCCCCGAACGCTCGGTCTGCGTCGACCCCTTCGCCGTCACCGACCTCACCTCGTGGTGGCAGATCATGGAGGACGACTCGACCACAGTCGTCGTCCACGGCGGCCAGGCCGAAGTCCGCTTCTGCTTCTCCCTCGGCGGCGGCCGCCCCCGCAAACTCGTCGACGTCCAGATCGCCGAAGGCTTCCGCAGCCGCAGCTACCCCCTCGGCTACACCGCCCTCATCGCCCGCGTCCTCGGTGAAAAAATCCACGGCAAGGAAACCCGTAGCGACTGGCGCCGCCGCCCCCTCTCGCCACAGCAGATCGAATACGCCATCGAAGACGTCGACCACCTGCTCAAGGTCTGGTCGACGCAATCGGCCGCCCTCGCCGGACAGGACCGCCTCTGGTGGGCCGAGGCCGAGTTCGACAAGATGATCAGCGACGTCCACACCGACATCGTCCGCGAGTCGTGGCGAAAGCTCCCCGGCGTCCATCGGATGCGCCCGCAAGAACTCGCCGTCCTCCGCGAACTCGCCAACTGGCGCGAGCTCGAAGCGAGCCGCCGTGACCGCCCCGCCCGCCGCATCCTCCGCGACGACCTCCTCGTCGAACTCGCCAAGCGCCAGCCGAAAACGGTCACCGACGTCATGGCGACCCGCGACATGAACCGCCCCGAATACAAGCGGATCGCCACCGAACTCATCGACTGCATCCGCGCCGGCCAGGACGTCCCCGAGCGCGACCGCCCACGTCCCCCCGAATCAGCCGCCGGCGACCAGACCTCCGACGAACACGTCCTCGGCCAGTTCCTCAGCCTCGCTCTCACCAATCGCTGCTTCGAGCTGAACGTCTCGAAGCAGCTCGTCGCGACGAGCGCCGACCTGCGCCACCTCGTGCGGTGGCACGTCTTCGGCGAGAAGCAAGGGACCCCGCCGCGGCTGACGCAGGGCTGGCGGGCCGTCGTGTGCGGGGACCTGCTGACCGACGTGCTCGACGGAAAGATCTGGGTCCGCGTCGCCGATCCCGAGTCGGATCACCCGCTGATCTTCGTGCGTCCCCCCGCGTGACGGAGACCGTCTTTCGCTTCCACGTAAGATCGCGAGTGCGGTTGTCGTATTCGGACGCCGCACCGGCCGACGTCGTCAGCTGAGGCGCGCACTCTCCGAGTGGATGATCGATCGATGGCGGACAGCATCCACCAAGGCGCATGACATCGGCGTGTTCCGGTTTCCTGAAGACGTGGGCTGCCGGGTCTGAGGCTTTGGGTCACCAGACACCAGCTTCGGTGCGAGTCTGTGGACAACAGGTTCTGCCGAGCTCTTCTCTTCGGGCTGAAGGCCCGTAACTCAATAGCCTGGGCCAAGCGAAGCGCCGGCCCAGGTGATTGCTGCCGGTGGATCTCCACACGGCAACTCATGCGGGCGAGACGACTCGACCCGCCGGGGAACCGCTCTTCTTCATGGCGTCTTCAGGCCGAAATCAAGCAAAACCCATCCCAACGACAATCCATGTGATTTTCTGACGCACACATCGGCCGTCGTGCGGGTCGCTGCGATTCTTGGCAATTCCTCACGAGTCCGTCATACTTCGGGGCTGTCATTCTCCCGCCCGCACCCTTCCCTTGGCCAATTTGGCCGCTGGATTGCGGCGAGATCCCGCCTTTGAGGCATTCCCGGCATCACCCTGATCCGCCGGCGCCTCCGGTTCCGAAAGCCGTGCCATGCACTGGGCCGACGCCCTCAACATCCTGCAGATCATCATCATTGACATCGTGCTGTCGGGAGACAACGCGGTCGTCATCGCCCTCGCCGCCCACAAGCTTCCGATCCATCAACGCAAGCGAGCCATCCTCTGGGGGGGCGGCATCGCCATCGGCATGCGGATCGCCTTCACGATGCTGATGGCGTTCCTGCTGATGGTCCCCGGGCTGCGGTTCTTCGGCGGGATCCTGCTGGTGTGGATCGCCTGCAAACTGCTCATCGGCGAAGAAGAAGAGGGCGAGGTGACCGCCGACGACGCCGACCGCAGCACGCTTCAGGCGATCAAGATGATCTTCCTGGCCGATTTCGTCATGAGCCTCGACAACATGCTGGCGGTGGCGGGGGCCAGCCACGGCAACGCCACGCTCTTGCTGTTCGGGCTGTTCGTGTCGATCGGCATCATCATGACCTGCAGCGCGTTCATCGCGCAGCTCATGAACCGCTATCACTGGATCGTCTACGTCGGCGCCGCCATCCTCGCGTGGACCGCGGGCGAAATGCTGATTGGCGACCGCGAGCTGGCCGGGTACTTCGTGCGGCAGCAGAACGTCAGCCTGTCGAACCACTGGGACGAATGGCTCGAATCGCACGCCGAAGTCCACGAGTTCCAGGGAGAGGAAAGCCTCTCGTCCGATCTCAAGCCGCTGGTTCACTATCGCCCCGGGACCGAAGGGCTCCTGGCGAAGCACGGCCAGCTCACCTACATCGGCCAGATGCCGGTCGAGCATCGGGACGAACTTCTGCAGCGCGTCTCGAGTGCCGAAGACAAGAAAGCGATCGAGGACATGTACGAAGTCGCCCGCGTGCAGGACGTGCCGGCCTGGGTGCCCGAGGGGGTGAAGGGACACGTCGCCATGTGGTTCCAGCACCGCTGGCCGGCCGAGTACGCCAAGGCAATCGAGGGACGCAAATACCCGTGGGTGGCCTGGATCTTCCAGTCGCTGGTCGTCCTCTTCTGCCTGACGGCACCGAAGTGGCTCGGGAAGAGGAAGGAAGAGAAGGAGTCAGCTGTCAGTAGTCAGTAGTCAGGAGAAAAGGCATCGAAGACAAGAAGCCCCGCCGCGGCAACGATGCCTCGGCGGGGCTTTCTGCATTTCTCCTGACTCCTGACTCCTTCTCCCTCACTTGTCGTACCGCAGGGCGACGGTCGAACGCAGCACGCCGATGTTGCGCTTTACTTCCTTCACCGCCACGCCGATGGGGGGGCCGAAGCCGGTGGCCCGCGGCGTTCCCTTCTTCGCCGGCGGTTCGTCGGGTGGGGGCGAGCCGTTGATGTCCCACGCCGCACAGAACTGGGCGGTGATCATCCCCACCGTCCCCTCGGCCGCCTGCAGCTTGGCGAGGACGCTCGCCCCCTTCGCCAGATCGTCGACGACGAACGAATCGACCCGCTCGTTCGTCTTGTGCCAGCCCTTCAACTGCACGAACGACTTGGCCGGGATGACGTAGGAATCATAGAGTGGCTGCCCCGCCTTCGGACCACTCGTGTGGCGAAGCTCCGAGAAATGGAAAATGCTCAATCCGTCGATCGCCACCCGCACCGCGCAGTCGTACTCCGAGTTGTTGTAACACTGGATCATGTACGACTGCTTGAGCGGGACGTCGCACTGTCCCACCTTGTTTTCCAGCGAAACCGGCAACGGCGCGCCGTTCGAGACGATTTCAATCCCGTAGGGGCTGGACGCATCGGCGAAGAACTTCGTTCCGCCCGTGATCTGCCCCGGCGGATTGGCGAGGTTCTCACGGATGCGCTCGGCCCGCTCGGCCGGCGTGCCGTCCGCCGGAACGGCGCCCGTGATGCCCAGAGCCGCCGTCACCGCTTCCTCGCTCTTCACCGTCGCGCCGAACTTTCCGTTCGCCCGCAGATTGAAGGCCGCCAGCGCCTTGCCATTCGGATCGACCAGCTCGGTCTGAATCCGCAGGGCAAGTTCGTCGCCGGCCTGGGCGGCCCGCGTCATCGCGAACTCGCCCTGGATCACGGTCTCGGCGTCGGGCGAGACCGTGACGCCGGCCTTGGTCAGCTCTTCGGTCAGAAGCTGCGTCATGCCGGGGCCGGCCCCGCTCGCGATCGCCTCGGTCCCGCTGATCTTGCCGATCGAGACCGTCTTCTGCCCTTCGGTCGCCAGGACTTCCTTAATCGCCAGCGCGATCTTGGTGATTTCCTTCCGCATCTCGGCGGAAGCTTCGGCGGCGCGGGCGGGAGTTGCGGCTCCTCCCAGCAGCAGCCCTGCCAGTGCGGCGGCAGTGAGGAGGAAAGGTCGACGGAACATGGGAAATCTCCTGCGGGCCGTGTCCGGCCGTGGGCCGGCGCGGGAAGTTGTGGTGTGAATGCTTGGGGATTTGCGATGACCCTCGGCAAGAGGCCGACGGGCGACGCTGCTCCGGCGCAGCATCTCTCTGCATAGAATAACGCACTCAACCGCTAATCCTCCCTTTCCTTCCGGAGAATCGGGGAACCCCGGCGGGACGCCGCGGCCTCCGGAAAACACCCCATTGATCTTCGCGCCGCACCCGCTAATCTGAGGTTCGCGGACTGGAACGCGTGTGCGGACGATTCTCTCATCCATCTCGTTGCGGGACGCGCTAGCCCCGCGGCGAATTTCCTCAGATCGGTCGTTATGACGGCTTCGCGTCGATGCCCTGGACGGAGTCTGCTCCGGCGCCTGGCGGTGGTCTTCGGATTAGCCTGGGCGTTCTCACTGACAGCGCACCGCGGACTGGCGGACGGACGCGAGTTCAGCGCGACGCGGCACGACCTGCGCGTGGGGATCGACACGCGTTGGGCCGGATGCCGGCACGGCGGCTACTACCCGATTCGAATCCGGGTCACCAACACGGGCGTCCCAAGAAACCTGACGTTCGAGTTCAAGCCGCAGGAGCATCGCCTGCCGCAGGTCTCGCGGACGGTTGGGATCGAGCAGAATGCCACCGTTCAGATGACGCTGTCGATTCCCATGGTGGGCGTCGGCAACTATGGAACGCTGACGCTGCTGAACGACGGCCGCGCGCTTCAAGGGATGAGCTGGGACCTGTCGCTTCCCGACCTCAACTTCAACGAGGCGATTCGCCCCTCGGTGCTGGTGATCTCGCCCGGCAACGTCGACATGACGGCGCTCGAAAGCGCCGTCCAGGCCAGGTTCAATCCGACGGGTTCTTCGAGCGGGCGGTATGGGTATTCGTCGTCCGTGTCGAACGACCACCAGGTGGTTCCGCCGTTGATGCTGCCCGATTCGTGGCTCGACTACTCGGGCCTCGACTACGTCTTCGTCCCGCTCGATGTGCTGAACGCACTGCCGACCGGCACCAGGGCGGCCATCATCCACTGGGCCGAAACCGGCGGGACGCTGGTCGTGACGAAGGTCGGAGGCACGGCCGACCAGTCGGAACCGCTCAAGCGGGCACTGGGGCTCGAATCGCGGGCTGCGGCGTTCCGCGCGTGGAGTCCTGCCGACGTCTCGGCTCGAGTGAAGATCTCGTTGATTCCGACGGAGCAGATTGAGTCGGCGGGGGGAGGAGGCGGTTCAGTCGAGGGTCAAACGGAACCGGCCCGGCAGGTCATGGCATCGAAGTTCACCTGGCCCGAATCGGGCGAAGCGTATCAGACGCTGCGGCTGATGCAGGGTTCGGTCGTCGCCTTTCCGAAAGATCCCTTCAGCGGATCGGCCCGCGACTGGGCGTGGTTTCTGACCGAGCGGCCGTCGGACGCTTCCAACTGGCCCGAGCGGCACGGGCTGTCGTCGCGCCGCGGCAACAGCGAGTTTCTGATGTTCGACATCCCCGGGTTGCGGGGCGTGCCGGTCTATGCGTTTCTGACGCTGATCACGATTTTCGCCCTCGCGATCGGTCCGGTGAATTACTTCATTCTCTGGAAACGCAAGCGGCTCTGGATGCTGGTCGTGACGATCCCGGCCATCGCCTTCCTGACCAGCGCGACGCTCTTCGGCTATTCGACGATTGCGCATGGCTTCAGCGTCCGGTCGCGGACCCGGAGCATCACGGTGCTCGATCAGAACAGCCGTGACGCCGTCACGACGGCGCGGACGTCTCTGTTTGCGGGGCTTTCCCCTTCGCGCGGCTTGCGTTATTCGCCGGAAACCGCGGTCTATCCCGTCTGGTCGAACATGCCCGATGAGAACGGCGGCCTCGACTGGACCGACACGCAGGCGTTCGACTCGTCGTGGATCCGCTCGCGGACGCGAACTCAGTTCGTTTCGGTCAACCATCGCACGGAGCGCGGGCGGCTGGTGATCGGCAATTCGGACGGGACGTCGCTGCCGGTGGAGAATGGATTCCCGTGGGCGATCGAGTCGTTGGTTCTGGCCGGCGCGGACGGCAGGATGTACGTCGGCGGCCCGATCCCGGCCGGGGCCGGAACAAATCTGACGCTGATGACGGACCCACAGACTCAACTGGCCGCATTGAACGAGGCTTTGAGCCGCTACCCGCTGAAGTTTCCGGAAGGCGCGGCCAGCATCAACATGAACTCATCCTACAACCGCTATCGCGGCGGCTACTATCCGGGATACGGGTATGACTCGGGACTGGGAGCGGTGTCGTTCAACGGCAGCCGCTTCGAGAAGTTGTTCGCAAGTTGGCGCTCGACCGAGAACGCCGGGCCGAAGCTCGACGCAAGATCGTACCTCGCGATTTTTTCCGAGAATCCCGGCGTCGAGAAGGGGGCCGAGCCCGTCAACGAGGTCGCCCCGACCTACGCCTTGCTGGGGTATTACTGACACGGCAGTCCTGAAATATTGAATGCCTCATCGCGGCGCCTCTCCGGGCTGGCGTCCTGCCTGGCTCAGGAATGCCCAGACGACCTGGTTCTGGTCGAGCGGTATCCCAGGGTTCTTTCGCACGGCTTTTCCTTCACTGCGGTATCATCGAACGCTCATGACCGAGACACCGGCGACGGCGGCATCGAATGGCTTGGGAAACGGCACGGCCGCGGTCGCGGCGCCCGCAGCACCGGCTCCCGCACAGTCGCGGGGAGAGCCCGTCCTCGAGATGCGGAACGTGCACCGCTACTTCGGACGGCTGAAGGCCGTGAACGACGTCTCGTTCAAAGCCTATAAGGGTCAGGTGATGGGGTTCATCGGCCCGAACGGCGCGGGCAAGACGACCTCGATGCGAATCCTGTCGACTCTCGACATCCCGACGTCGGGCGACGCCTTCGTGTGCGGGTATTCGGTCATCGATGACCCGGACCAGGTGCGGCGCATTCTGGGCTTCATGCCGGACGCCTTCGGCAAGTACTCGAACATGAATGTCGTCGAGTACCTCGACTTCTACGCGCGGGCGTACGGGTTCCGCGGCCAGAAGCGACGCGACGCGGTCGAACGGGTGATGCTGTTCACCGAGCTCGACCGACTGCCCGAAAAACCGATCGATACCCTGTCGAAGGGCCTCTCGCAGCGGCTCGGGCTGGCCCGCACCCTCATTCATGATCCGCAGGTGCTGATCCTCGACGAGCCGGCCGCCGGCCTCGATCCGCGAGCCCGCGTCGAGCTTCGCGAGCTGATCCAGCTCCTCTCCAGCCGCCTCGGCAAGACGATCCTGATCAGCTCGCACATCCTGACCGAGCTGGGGGAAATCTGCGACTCGGCAGCCATCATCGAAGCGGGACGAATTCTGGTGGCGGGGACGGTCGAAGAGATCCTCCGCTCGCAGCGCGACAAGCGCGGCGATGGATCGATCGCCACGCTCGAAGTCCGAGTGCTGAGCAAGTCCGAGACGCTCGAGCGATGGCTCCTGGAGCAGCCTCACGTCCTGAAGGTGAGCCAGGCGGGGCAGGTGGCGGCTCTCGAGTTCGACGGCGATCCTCAGGCCCGTTCGCTGTTGCTGCGGAACCTGGTATCGGCCGGCTTCGAGGTCGTCGAGTTCCATGCCCGCGTCGAGAGCCTGGAAGACGCGTTCATGTCGATCACGAAGGGCATCATGCAGTGACGCGGATATCGGATCGACGATCGCGGCATACGAATCCCTGCGAATGATGCACCGGTTGGCAGATCAGATCCCCACGCCACTCTGACGCTCGAAGCCCGCTTGGGCGAAGTCGCCTCGCGAGATGGTCCTTACGCCGAAGGCGTTGGACGCAGTAGCCCAAGGTCGCGAACGAAGTGAGCGCACCCTGGGTTGGAGACTAGACCGCAGTGAACCCCAACGGGGTTCTACAATCCGCATCCGCTCAACGTTCGACTCGTTGAACGCCGTCTGTAGTACCCCGTTGGGGTACCGGTCTTCGTTCGACGCATTCCCAGGGTGCGCTCACAGAGCCTCGCGACCCTGGGCTACTGCGTCCAACGCCTTCGGCGTAAGAACCGCACCATGCCGATCGCCGGCAACTGTACGTGTCGCAAGGGTTGCGTCACTCGCTCGCGGGAACGTCTGCCGTGCTGTGCTGCGAAGGGGACGCGCTCACCTGCCATCACCGTCACCGATAGTTGCGGTGCTTGATGACCAGCCGCTTCTGCGACTCGCCTCCGTGCAGAGTCAGCATCTCGACGATCATCAGGTGCGAGCAGCACTGGATGAATTCCTGCGTCCGGTGCAGCGACGCCTCCCACCCTCCCGCTCGGCGGTTCGCATTGAGTTCCAGCCAGTCGCGGAGTGTCGCAACGAACGCCGAGTCGGCCCCGTCGAACATCCGCGTGTAGGACATCAGAGGCTGCCGCGGGTCGAACTCGACCACCGCAATCGGACCTTCAGGCGGCAGCGCCGGTACGGGAGGTCCCACGGGTGGTCCGGCCTGAGCGGTCCGTGTCGGCGCCGGTCGCTTTGCCGCGGGAGCGGGGACTTCGTTCGAGACGCGCTGCACTCCTGACGGCGGTTTCTCGGCCGCGGCTTGCGGTGCGGGCGCAGCCGCATCTTTCGGCCGGGCAGGAGCGGGCTTTGCCGTTTCATACTTTGATGACACTTTGGGAGGACCGTAGACCGGCTTCGTCTCGGTCGCGTTCAATTCGCTTTCGAGGAACGGATCTCCGCCCGCCTTCGATCGCGGCTGGAAGAACGATCGGGTGTAGGGAGAGTTCGTCCGCGGCTTCATCGGGAACGGCATCGCCGGCCGATCGAGTCTCGCCGCCGGGTTGTCTGTCGAGGCGTTTTCGTCCCCCGTATTCCACTCGCCGAAGGACCGCAGTTCGGCCTGCCACCACGGACCACGTTTCGCATCGGGAAGCGAAGCTTCGGGAGTCGATGGGGACTGCGAGAGATCAGCCGGCGCGTTGGCGGCGACGTGCACGATGTCGGGAGACTGGCCGCGGATCTGCGGTCCATTGAGCTTGGCCTGCGGCGGGCTGATGCTGGGCGGACACGGAGGCTCGCCGGGCGGGCAGGGTGCGCAGTCTTTGGGGTTGCCGTTTTGCGTCGAAACGCCATGGCTACCATCGTCTCGGTTGAGACAACTCCGCCCGTGTGCTTCCTCGAGGGCCCGCTGGCTGCGCAGCGCCTGCTGGCGGCGGGCTTCGCGCCGGGCGTCGATGTCGGCCTGCCAGATCCGGTTGCGGGCCTGCGGATCGATCGGGATGCCAGGCTCGAACTGCCATTCATAGGGCGAGTACCACGAGACCTGCAGCCCCATCCGCGGCGGATAGTAGGGGTCGTAGTCGGTGATCGCTCCGACCACCACCGCGTCGCATCCGAGAATGTCGCACAGACGCAGCGCATCGTCCGGATTGGAGAGCTGCAGGTTGTGCTGCTTGATCGCGGTCTCGACCACGCCGACCGGGATGACCTGGAAGCCCGGGATCTTCTGGAGCTCGGCGTAATAGGCAAGGGCCACGCGGGTGCCGTCGGCGACGAACTCGGGTTCCTGGCTCAGGTTAAAGAAGGGTGCGACGGCGACCGTGGTGAGTCCCGGAATGGGATTGGTCACTCCCACCTGGACTGTGGCGCAGCCCGGCAGAAGGCCAATCGCCAGCACGGCGATGGCGGAACAGGCGAATCGCACGTCATCCCCCCCGGGACCGTCGCGGCTCCCTCGCAGCGCCGGCAGGGGCGCTTCGACGACGGAGCGTCGTCTCTCCTCATTATCGGCAGAACCGGCACCACCGCTTGAGCTTCCCCAGACTGCCAGGTGAGCGTCTGCACCTTGTCGGACGGCGGGCGATGGAGTCAATGTACGAGTCCCACCGAAGTGTCATCACGTCGAATTCAATCAGAAGGGAAGGCCTGAACGCAGAGGATGCAGCGGGCAGACACAGAGGGCACGGAGAGCCTTTCGAACGGACTCGTCGCACGCGCGATCGTTGAACGATCTCATCCTTTCAAATGGATCGGGTCGTCCATCACTCTTCAAACCGGCATTCGCGCATCCCGCCTGCGCGTGCTCACTGCGGTCTCCCACCCTCTGCGTCTACTCTCTGAGCCCTCTGCGTTCAGGCCTTTGAGTTCGGGAGAGAGCGGAATCGATTCCGGAGTGGCGTCGGCTTCTGGCCGCTCTGCCCGGCCTCTCTTCCTTTGCGTTCCTTCGCAACCCTTCGCGTCTTTGCGTTGAATTGCCTTTCTCTTCTGCAAGCCGCGGCCGCGGTCACCGAAACATTCCCGTTGACTTGCGCCGGGGGGACTGGTACATGTCGGCTTGACCTCCCCAGACTCGGATCGCGCGAAAAAACGCGGTCGGATGAGGCCTCGAAGGGCTCGCACGAAACCCGTGCGGGCACGTCACTTCGAACCCCGGCTTCATCAGGCGACCCCTGCGGGCCGCACTCGACCCCCGCCTGCCCGACCGCGCCGTCGTGCGGGCGACGCTCGATCCCCGGAACCCCCGCCTCGTGAAGATTTCGGACTCGAAGCCCGCCTCGCCCGCGCCCCAATCGTCCACTCAAGAGGCCGTCAGCAACCGCCAGCTCCTCGTGCGGCTGGTCGGACTGGCGTGGCGTTACCGGTTTCATTCGCTCGCCGTCGTCGGGCTCAACATGCTGCTGGTGGCCGCCAGCCTCAGCACGCTCGGGCTCACGGGACTGGGTGTCGACGTCCTGCGGCACCAGGTCGATGCGACCGCCGCCGTCCCGCACTGGCCCTTCGGCATCACCCCGCCGACCGGCTGGTCGGGTCGTCAGCAGGTGGTGCTGCTTGCCGGCCTTGTGCTCGGCTGCGCCGCGCTCAACGCCTTCCTGCGGTACGTGGCGACCGTCTCGGCGTCCGACCTGACGCAGAAGATCGTCATTCAGCTCCGCTCCGACGTCTACGCCAAGCTGCAGCGGCTCAGCTTCCGGTTTTATGACAGTAACGACAGCAGCTCGATCATCAACCGCACCGCCGGCGACGTGCAGTCGGTCCGCGCGTTTGTCGACGGCGTCATCATCAAGGTGCTGACCGTCGCGCTCACGCTGCTTGTGTATCTCGGCTACATGCTGAGCATGCACGTCCCGCTCACCGTGGTGTGCCTCGCCACCACGCCGCTGCTCTGGGTCGGTGCGGCCATCTTCTCGCGAAAGGTCCAGCCGGCCTACCGCGAAGGGAGCACGCTCGTTGACGAGATGATCCTGACCCTCGCCGAAAACGTGCAGGGGCAGCAGGTGGTGAAGGGCTTCGCCCGCGAGCCTGAAGAAGTGGCGAAGTTCGCCGCCGCCAACCGCCGCATCCGCGACCAGAAGGACCGCATCTTCTGGATCATCAGCACGTTCCAGCCCGTGATGGGGTTTCTCACTCAGCTCAACATGCTGATCCTCATCGGCTACGGCGGCTACCTCGTCATCAACGGCCAGCTGATGCTGGGGGCCGGCATGTTCGTCTTCTCGAACCTGCTGCACGAGTTCGCCAACCAGGTCGGCCAGATCACCAACGTCGCCAACACGATTCAATCGAGCCTCATCGCCGCCCGCCGCGTCTTCGAGGTCCTCGATGCGAAGGAAGAAGTCGTCAGCCCCGCTCACCCGGTCCCGCTCCCGCGAGCCCGCGGCGCCATCCGCTTCGACCGCGTCAGCTTCGCGTACCATTCGGGCGAGCCGGTCCTCTCGGACGTCTCCTTTGAAGTCCGTCCCGGGGAATGTCTTGGCATCGTCGGCGAGACGGGGGCCGGCAAGACAACGCTCCTCAACCTCATTTCCCGATTCTACGACGCCCAATCCGGCACCGTGTCGATCGATGGCATCGATGTCCGGCGATTGAACGTCGACGAGCTTCGCCGCAACCTTGGCCTCGTCTTCCAGGAAGCGTTCCTCTTCAGCCACACGGTGGCGGCCAACATCTCGTTCGGGCGTCCCGACGCGGGCGATGACGACATCGAACGGGCCGCTCGTCTCGCCTCGGCGCACGAGTTCATCGACGGCCTCCAGGACCGCTACGACACCGTCATCGGCGAGCACGGCTGCAACCTTTCGGGAGGGCAGCGCCAGCGACTCTAGATCGCCCGCGCCCTGCTTCTCGACCCCCCCGTCCTCATCATGGACGACGCCACCGCCGCCGTCGACCCGGAGACCGAGCACGAGATCCGCGATGCCGTCGAAGGGGCGATGGCCGGCCGCACCTCGATCGTCGTTTCCAACCGCCTCAGCACGCTCCGCCGCGCCGACCGCATCCTGGTGCTGCAAGGGGGACGCGTCAGCCACCAGGGGACGCACGAGCAACTTCTGCGATCGTGTCCCTACTATCGCCGCCTGGCCGAGCTCCAGTTCGCCGAACAGTTCGACGATGCGACAATCCCGGCCGTTGAACCCAAGGCCCCTTCATCCCGCAACGTCTTCGTCACGACGCAGTCGGGCGGCATGAACTGACGCCGCAGCGGCCGCGACAATGCGATGACGGCGGCGACGCTCCATCCGGTCGACCCACCCACATCGCATGGGGTTGATCCCGATCAGGGTCTCGCCCTTCGAAACAGGGACGCGAAGTTCCGGCGCCGTCGACCACTCCCGCAGCCTCCCGGCGCCAGAGGACTTCCGGGGCACGCTCCCGGATTCTCGCCCGTCACTCCCGCCGTTCTCTCCGAAGCGACAGAAGCGCCGGCCCTTGCCCGTCGTCCCGGGCTCCAGCAAGCCCCGCATCGGCTCGGGAGCGGCCCGCCCTGTTTGGACATTGATCGCGCCATCCCGCGTCGTGCACCGACACCTTCGGTTTGCAGCGGGATCAGCGTCACCCGCGCAGTCATTCGAATCCGGCACTGGACATCCACCCCGTACCAGACATAGCTTGCCGCGCCGCCGGCCAGGCCACGTCGATCTTTCGGAGCTTGGCGGATCATGTGACTTGGCGAATCTCTTCAATGATAAAGCCCGCCCGCTGATGTCCCACCGCATCCTCGTCCTGCTGCTTTACTACAACCGGCCCATCCTCGTTCGCGATTCCCTGAAGAGCGTCGTCGCCGCAGGGCAGAAACATGCGAACTGGGAAATGGCATTCATCGACGACGGCTCTCCGATTCCCGGCGAGCCGATTGTCCGCGAGATATTGACTCCCGAGGAACTCGAGCACGTCCGGTTCATCCGGTCCGACGAAGGACTCGCAAGCAAACTCTCGCGCGGGGGAATCAGCGGGCGATGGGTCACGGACGCCATGCACAACTCCGACGCCGACCTCGCCCTCTTCCTCTGCGATGACGATCGGCTCCATCCCGACTATTTCTCCAACCTCAACGCATGGTTCGAGCGCAACCCCGGACGAAACTATTGTTACTCCCACCTCGTCGGCTTCGATCCCGTCCTCGAACTCCCCGAGGAAGGAGAACGCCGCCGCCATCCCCTCAACCACGTCGATGAACTCTTCCCGGCGAACCGCGTCGATGCCTCGCAGGTCTGCTGGCGACTCGACCGCATCCGCCGCGAACGGCTCTCGCTTCCCGACAACTGCGGCAAAGCCCTCGACAAGCCGACCTTCGTGCTCCTCTCGCGACTCTACGGCCGCTGCCCGTTCTCGGGATTCGTCAGCCAGTACAAGGCGGACAACTCTGGCGGCCTGATGTCGAACTCGCTGCGCGACGTCTGGAACGGAACGGCATCCCCCGACGTCGACGAACACATCCGGCGACTGACTCTCGACCGCTGTCGAAAGATCATTTCCTCGCACCTCGACAATGGCGACCTGGCCATCGCCCAGCGCGTGGTCCGGCGGATCGAGCAGAAGTTCCCGGAACATCCCGAGTGGCACAAGGCGCTCGTCGAACTGCTCAACGGATACCGCACCCCATTCAACCCGTCTGGCGACCTGACGTTTGGCGACCCGCAAACGATTGCCCACCCGTTGAACTCCGGTTCGCAATGATCCGAGGCAAGTCGTCGGCCGGGTCCTAATCCTTCCGTCAACTCCGTCCCATCCGTCGTTACCGTGGCCCTTTGGCGCGACCGTCGACGGCCCCGAAATGTCCGACGCATTCACCGATCCGAAAGGACCACGATGGCGCTCGAACCCACGCTCCTCGAGTCGCCTCCGATCGGAGCCGATCACCTGGGCTGGCTCTGCTTCCTCGACCAGCACCAACTCCCCTTCCCGGTGCGGCGGGTCTACTGGATCTCGGCCGTGCCTCCCGAACTTCCTCGCGGCGGGCACGCCCATCGAACGACCGATCAACTGATGGTGTGCCCCACGACGGCCCCCGTTGAGATCGAGCTCGAACGCGCCAATGGACGGCGGTGGCGGGAAACGCTTGGCGGCGGGCGCTCGCTCGTCGTTCCGCGCCAGACCTGGCTCCGCACCCATTTCTCCGCGGGAAGCGCCCTCGTGGTCCTCGCTTCGAGCCCCTACAACGCGGATGACTACATCCGCGACTACGACGCGTTCCGCCGGCTCGACGCACCGCAGCCGGCCCACTTCGAGCACCCGCAATCCCTCGTCGAGTCCACCGACATCGGAAGCGGCACGCGAATCTGGGCCTTCGCCCACGTGCTGCCAGACGTCCGGATCGGCCGCAACTGCAACATCTGCGATCACGCGCATCTCGAATCCGGAGTCCTCATCGGAGACAACGTCACCATCAAAAATTCCGCATTCCTCCCTCGCGGCGTCACCGTCGAAGACAACGCATTCATCGGACCCGGGGCCGTCTTCACCAACGACCGCTATCCTCGCAGCCGGCAGCCGATGAATCTGCTCCCCACGCGGGTCGGCGCGGGAGCCTCGATCGGCGCCAACTGCACGATCGTCTGCGGCGTCCATATCGGACCCGGAGCGATGATCGGCGCGGGATCCGTCGTCACGCACGATATCGCTCCCTCCACCCTCGCCTGCGGCAATCCCGCCCGTGAACGCGGACCCGCCCCGCGGAGCATTCCCAATGCTTGAATGCTACTCCACGGGTCCCGTCCACTCCGCACTCCGCGTTCAGATCCTCTCAGTCGTCGCCCGCGTCCTCGATTCGAATCGGCTCATCCTGGGCGAGGAAGTCGCCGCGTTCGAACGGGAATTCGCCGCCTACTGTGGAACGTCGGAAGCCATCGGCGTCGGTTCGGGCACCGACGCCCTCGACCTCGCCCTCCGCGCCCTCGACATCGGCCCCGGCGATGAAGTGATCCTCCCCGCCCAAACCTTCGTCGCGACCGCCCTGGCCGTCACCCGCTCGGGGGCCACCCCTCGTTTCGTCGACATCAGCGAACGTGACTGGACGCTCGACCCCGACGCCGCACGGCAAGCCATCACGCCGCGCACGCGCGCCCTCATCGCCGTCCACCTCTACGGCATCCCCTGCGCCATGCAACCGCTCCTCGAATTGGCAGAGCGACATCACCTCGCCCTTGTCGAGGACAACGCCCAGGCCGTTGGCGCTTTGGTCGACGGACGCCGGACCGGATCGCTCGGCGTGCTGGCCGCCCACAGCTTCTATCCCACCAAAAACCTCGGCGCCTGCGGCGACGCCGGAGCGATCACCACCAATCGCCCCGATCTCGCCGCCCGCATCCGACGACTGCGAAACTATGGCTTTGCCAGGCCTTCCTGGAGCGTCGAACCGGGAATCAACTCCCGACTCGACGAAATCCAGGCCGCCATTCTCCGCCTCAAGCTCCCCTGCGTCGACGAATGGAACCGCGAACGGCGAACTCTGGCAGCCATCTACCGCGACCGTCTCAAGACCGTCCGTGATGTCGCCGTCCAGCAGACGCGCCCCGAGGCCGTGGAGGCCCCTCATCTCTTCGTCATCACGTCGCAATACCGCCACCCGCTGCAAACCTTC
>JADZEF010000252.1 GCA_020850695.1 Planctomycetaceae bacterium
ACGGGGGTCGGGCCGAACCCGTTGATCGATGCCTGCAGTTCGATGCGAGCAATGCCGACGTCATCGGACGCCTGCACAACCACCGGAACAGTGTATCCTTCGACAACCACCAGTTCGGCATCGGGCGTGACAATCGCGACCTGCGGAGGCCGGTCGATGAAAGTTGTCAACTTGCCCTCGACCGGCTCTCGGCCGTCCGCACCCTCTTTGCTGGTGATCGTGAGCCGATAGCGTCCGGAGAAAGTCAAAGGAAACTTCCCCGCGACGAGCTTCGGGTCGGCCTGCGGCGTCAAGGGCACTGTCGTCTTCTCGGCCCCTTCTCCTTCCGGAGTGAGTTCGATGATGCCTCCCTTCAACGCGATGTTTGCCCGCACCGTCACCTCGACCGCTGTTCCTTTCAGACCGCGGAAACCGCGCGAGTCCAGCGGTTGGCGGGAAACTTGCCAACCTGCGTAAGCCGGCGGCGTCAGCACGGCGAACATCTCTTCGATCGACGGGATCTCCTGAACCGTCATCTGCTGCATGCGGCTGCGGCCGCGGGGCGTATCGATGTAGAACGCCTGGCTCTTTTCCGGTCGCTGGAGCGGGAGCGTGAATTCCCCCTTGGCGGTGCGGAACATCGGCAGCCGCTGGACGACGCGCTGCTCGCGCCCAGTCCCCTCGACAAGCACGACGTCGGCTTGAGCGATCGTCTCGGGCCCGCCGAGTGTCACGCCGATCTCGGCGGGCTTGCCATAGACAACCGGGTCGGGCGAGACGCGGATCTCGAACTCGACCAGCGTGTACGGCGGGTGGTCGCCGTTCACATCGAGGTAGCGCGGAACGACGGCGGCGAACAGCCCCGGCATGGTGATGCGGCAGACCGCGGCGACGAGCAGCACAGCGGCTGCCGCGAGAAAGCTGCGAACGAGCGGTCCGAAGTCGACGGCCGTCGCCGACGAAAGTTCCGCAGCCGTCGCTTCCCCTCGTCCGACGACTCGTTTGACCAGGACGGGGCTGGCCGCGGGCGACGGGCTTTCGTCCAGGTCGAGGGCGTTGATGAGGCGGTTGTCTCGGTATCCCTGGGCTTTCTCGATGCGGCGGGCGGCGACGCGCGGATCGGTCCAGTGACGCAGGAACCGTCGCACGAGTTGCACGACGGCAATCAGGCCAAGACCAGCGCACGTGGCCATGACGGCGATCCGGGCCGCCGGGGAGAGGGCGACGACCGCATCGAGATAGATCGCGCCGAGCAAGGCCCCGACGAGCAGCGTCAGCGAGCGGAGCGCGGAGCTCCCGGCCGCGGTCCAGACGAGCAGCCAGGCCGTGCGCTGAAGCAAGACGGAGAGATGATGCAAACCCATGCGGGGCTCCGAAGCGACTCCCGCGATTGTAGGGGGGCCGCTCGCCGGAAACGAGGGCTTGTCGGCGGTTGCGACCTGCGGAAGACGCTTCGGGGCAAACCGACCTTCATCGACGACCGTCATCGAACTACACTCCGCGGCGATCGACCGGAGGAAATCGGGTGGAAGCGTCCGTGGACCGTGGTGGGGGTCAGGGATGATCTCTCGTGGAAAGCTTGGCTTGGCAGCCGTGGCGATTCTCCTCGCCGCGTGGACCGTCTCCGGATGTCGCGGCCCCGCCGGTCCCGTCGTCCGGTCGAGCAACAAGGGGACGATCTACGACACCGCGAACGAGCGGCTGCTGAAATCGGGCGAGGCGTTGCCGCTTCTGGAGCAGGCCTGGCTTGATGACGTCGATGTGTATGCCGAACCCGTGGCCATCGTTGGCTGGGATCGCGGGGCCTCGACGTGGGAAGTCTACTTCGGCACCAACCGGCCCGCGTCCGAAAGTTCGACCGAGGATCGCACCCGATTCGGCAACGGAATGACCGAAGCCCCGACGTTCGGCCGTGCGGAGGTCTTCATTCCCGGGCGAAGGCGCGGCGTGGACCCTCAGCGCGAAGCAGAGTCGAAAGGGAGTGACAAGGGCTCCGACGGCGGTTCGCGACTGGATGTGGTGCGCGCGGTACCTTTCGATGAGTTTCTGGCGGGCGTGCAATCGCAGGTCGATCGTTCCCGGCAGCGCGACGTGCTGCTCTTCGTGCACGGGTTCAATGTCGACTTCGATTCGTCGCTGATCCGGACGGCCCAGCTGGCGCTCGACATGCCCTTCAATGGTGCGGTCGTCGCGTACAGCTGGCCGACCCAGGGCGGCGTGTTCAACTACGACAGCGACGAGCCGATCAATGCCCGCTCGGTCGGACCGTTCCGCGAGTTTCTCATGCGGCTGCGGGAGGGTCTGAGCGATGACGCCCGCCTGCACATCGTCGTCCACAGCATGGGGAATCGCATCGTGCTCAAGGGGTTGTCGGACCTGCCGCCGACGCGCGCGACGCCCCCCGTCGACAACCTCGTCCTCTGCGCTCCCGATGTCGGGCTGTCGGACTATCGGCGATGGGCGATTGCCGCCGCGGCGAAGTGCCGGCGTGTGACGCTCTATGCCAGTCGCAGCGATTCGGCCCTGATCGTCTCGAAAGGCAAGCACGCCGAGCAGCGGGCGGGGGACGCGCATCCGCCGGTTGTGGTCGAGGGAATCGAAACCGTCGACTGCTCGGGCATCGATGCGACGAGCTTTCTCGGGCACAGCTACTTCAGCGGCAACGTCGACGTCCTGGCCGACCTGTTCATGGTCCTGAAGCGGGATCTGGCGGCCGAGCGCCGCAGTCATCTGAAGGCGTCGAAGGGTCGAGGGGGCGCCTACTGGAAGTGGGCGGACTCCGCGCCGAATGACCGCTGGACGTGGCACTTCGACCATCTTGCGGCCGGGGATGCGACGGAGCGGCGCTGAGGATCGAGTTTCGCTCCGGGATCACAGGTTGCGTTTGACGTCGAAGAGGGTTGGGGCATCCGAACGCTTCGACTGCGCTCGCGCTTTTTCACGAAGCGAAAGACGACCATCGCACTTACTTTGCCGCCGGAGCGACGGTGAGGAAAATGGGGTTCGTCGAGTAGTTGGTGTTGATCGAGAACGAGACGGGGACCCGGGTGACGATGCCGATGGGGAGCTTTTCGACCGGCTGGGCCTTGTCGGTCGCTTCGAGAATGAACTTGCACTCGAGCGTCTTGCCGGCGAAGCGGGCCTCGCTTCCCTTGCCCATGCCGACACCGGGCGGGAGCTGTGTGCCGAAGATCGTCGCGAAGTAATCGAATGCCAGTGACAGAGTAACCGGCGCGTCGAAATCGGCGTTGCGCTCGATACGGACTTTGATCTCCGCCTTTTCGCCCGGCTTGAGGTTAATCTCGGCAGGCTCGGCCGTGACTTTGAGCAGGTCGCCCGGCTCCGTCACGCCGACGATCTGCGTACGGATGGGCCAGCGGGCCTGTCCGCCGCCGCCTGCCTGCTGCTCGCAGGTGATGCGTCCCTGGTGAACGACATCGCGCTCCTGGCCGTCGCGTCCCTTGATCCTCGCCTTGCCGAAAACCTTGACCAGAGACGCGTTGACTTTCGCATCGGGAGCGGCGGAGAGAATCACGGCGGTCTGCTGCATGTTTTTCGGCACGGTGACCGGCGTGTACGTCACACCTTGCGGAAGCCCTTCCACCTGGATTTCGACAGGGCCGTCGAAGCCGGCGATGCGGTCGACTTTGACGAACCAGATCATGTGCGTGCCGGGGCCGAGCATCGCATAGTAGTATTCGCCGCCGAGCTCGAAGTCGGGCTCGGCCTCTTCGACGCGGAGATGGTAGAGGAAGCGGTCGCCGTTCCGCGCGTGGAGATCGTGAACGGAGACGAAATACGTGCCGTCCGCGGGAGCGGTAAAGAACGTGCGCGAGTCTTTCGTCTGCGGGGCGTCGTCCTGCTCGCTCAGCATCTTGCCGTTGGAATCGCTGATTTCGAGCACGGTGTCGGTCGGAAGTCCGACGCGCCCCGCTTCGACCTCGAGACGATAGATCTTCCCCTTCGTCGCCGTGAACGAGACGTAGTGCGTTTCGTCGGGCTGCTGGAAGCGGCCGTTGACGCCGACCGGCAAGCTGAGCGCGAGAGCCGTTTCGCGCGTGCCATGCTGCGGGCCGACGACGACCTGCGGGTGCTCGCTCACCTTCAGCGAGACAGGGTTCGTCTCGCCCCGCGTCGTCGAGAAGCGCCGCCGCTGCCAGCCTGCGGGCTCCTCGCCAGCGACCGTCACGTCGAATTGCTTCGTCTCGCCCAGATTGAGCCCGACCGGCGCCACGGTTGTCGACGCCCCACGCTGCACGACATACGGGAACACGTCATGCACGAAAGGTCGATCGGAAATCTCGACGCAGTACGAATACCGTGGATCTCCCGCGTATCGCGAGTCGCGGACTTCGAGCGTGTAGTCGCCGTCCATCGGCAGCTTGAGTCCGAGGAACGAGTCCCCTCCGACGAAGTTGTCGTTCTGGGCAATGACCTGGCCGTTAGGCCCCGACAACGTGAGGATGCCATCCATCAGGTAGATGCGCGGTCCCTTCACCACCATGCTGTGGATGTTGTCGGTCACGCGCTGTGCGAACAGGTTGAATGTCAGCTCCTGGCCCGCCTTGCCTGCGAAGCGGTAGCAGTCGACGTCCTCGAACTTCTCGACCACCCCGCACACCGCGGACGGCACTGCCACGGTCTGAGCCGTCGCCGCCGTGCCGTTTTCGCGTTCTTCTTCGACGACCACTGGGAAGTCGGTCACCATCATCGATGCGGCGCTTGATACCGCAATCTTCGTTGCGACGCGGTACTCGTAGATCCCCGGCTCCTGGGTTTCCGGGACGTTCACATCAAACCGGAACGGGACGCCGGGCGCTCCGCGGCTCTTGGTGTACGCCTCGATCGGGGCGGTCTCGGCGTACGTCATCGCAATACCGGGCCGATCGAAGAACGTCTGGTAGGCCCAGTCGAGCGTGAAGTTGCAACGGACTTTCACCTGCGACTTCGTCCCGCGCTGCACCGCAATGGGATGGGTCGACGTCAGCTGCCGGAATCCGCGCTTGGAATCGGCCTTCGACGTCTCGGATGAAGCGAGAAATGCGAGGACCAACGCCGCCGCCGTGAACTTCGTGATCGACGTCATTCGGCCCTCTCCTCTTGTGAAGTATGTCGGGGAGGCTCTGGGCATCGCTCCCCTCCGCATTCGCTCGACAATGTCTGGTCAGAAGTCAATTCAGCGATTCTGATCGTTCCCGTCATTCAGACGGGCAATCCCCGTTCTCGCGCCCGTGACTGACACTCGGCGGCTTTCTCCGTGAGACTTTCGAGTGGAAGGTTCTCCAATTCCTCTGTGGCGGGCAGGGTCTCGCCCAACAGCCTGCTCAACAGTTGAATCCGTTCGATCAGCCGCCCTTCCTCTCGGCCCACTTCCCGCCCCTCTTCCCTGCCTGCGCCGCGGATCAGTTTCTCGAGATTGAACAGGTCGTGACGGCGTTTAAACTCCATCTCGTAGAGTTCACGGTCACGTTCGGTCTGCGAGATCATGTCCAATACCTCCACCGCCCGGCGGACTTCGGGGGCATCCAGGTTTTCCGGCAGATTTCCGGCTTCCAGCTCTTCCCCATTCTTCAGGAAGAACAGCCACTGGTCCAGCGCGGTCGCCAGGTCGTCGCTCGTCGCGGCGAATTTTCCAAGTTCAATGGTGTGGATTTCGAGTCGGTCGGTGAATGGGACGCGACATCCTTCGGCAGTCAGCCGGAAACGGAAATGGTGCCCTGTCTCCGTTGGAAACAGTTTCCGGCCGACAATGCAGATCACAATCGTCGGCATCAGCCCCGCATAGTCGACTCCTTCCTGAAGCTGCTGGGCGTAGTCTCGACAGCCGTAGTAGAGGATTCTCTCGCGGAAGGCCTGTGTCACGACCAGTTGCATCTCGATGATGAAATGCCGGCCGGACGAGTCGCGAACGCGGAGGTCGACCAGCGTCACCTTGTCGTCGGCGGTCTGGCGGTCATTGATGGTGGTCAGGAGATCGATGGCCGCGACGCGCTTCGACGGCTCAGGATCGAGAACCGCATTGAGAAAGTGAATGAGCAGCGGCGCATTCTCTTCGGTTGCGAAGACCCGCTTGAAGGCATAGTCGACGGTCGGATCTATGCCCGTGCGCATGGGACGTTCCCGCGGTTCCAGCCTCGATCAGCCCATCAGTTCCGGAATGGGCTCGCCGTCGCAGATGCGGACGGGACGGCCGTCGGGCGTGGTGTGCGTCTTGTCGAGCGGGACGCCGAGCTTCGTGAAGATCGTGGCGGCGACGTCCTTCGGGTAATACTCCTTGTCGACCGGCCTTTCGCCCGTGTCGTCGGTCTTGCCCATCACCTGGCCGGCGGGTGTTCCCGCTCCGGCCATCGTCAGAATGCTGGCGGTCGACCAGTGATCGCGCCCCGCGGCGGAGTTGATGATCGGCGTACGGCCGAAGTCGGTCATCCACACGACGAGCGTGCTGTCGAGCAGGCCGCGCTGGTCGAGGTCGGCGACGAGGGCGGGGAACGCCTGGTCGAGCGGCGGGAGCAGTTTCTTCAGGCCGTTGAAGTTGTCGGCGTGCGTGTCCCAGCCGCCGCTCGTCACGGTGACGAACCGCGTTCCCGCTTCGATCATGCGGCGGGCGAGGAGGCAGCTTTGCCCCAGTGTATGTCGGCCGTAGGCGTCGCGCGTCTTATCGCTTTCCGCATTCAGATCAAACGCCCGCTGCGTGGCGGGGGACGAGATCATGCTGAATGCGTTCTTGTAATAGTCATCGATCGCGTTGAGGGCGTCGGGCTGCTTTTCGAGGTTCCGCTGCAGGGTATCGATGCTGGCCAGCGCCTGCCGGCGGCGGTCGATGCGGTCGAGCGAGATGCCACCGGGGGGCGTAATGTCCCGGACTGTATAACCCTTCTCGTTCGGGTCGCCCGGCAGTTCAAAGGCGTTGTAGGCAATGCCCAGGTAGTTCGCGAGACCGCCGCCGAACCGCTTATCCACATTGGTGCCGACCTGCACGAACGGCGGGAGATGGTTGCGATGTCCGAGTTCCTTCGCCACCACCGAGCCCCTCGTCGGCGTGGCGAGGGCGGGGTTGAACTTACGGCCCGACATCATGATGGCGTCGGCCGTGCCGTGGCTGCCGTTCTGCGGATTGAGGTTCCGCATCGTCGTGAACCGCCCCGCCTCGCGGGCGAAGTTCGGCATGTGCTCGGTGAACTGCACGCCGGGGAGGGCGGTGTCGATCACGCCGAATTCGCCGCGGACATCCGCACGGGCTTCGGGCTTCGGATCGAGCGAGTCGTGGTGGCTCGTCCCGCCTCTCGTCCAGATGAGGATGCAGTTGACGTCCCCCGCCCGACCCGCCTTTGTTTCCGCTTTCGCAGCCTTCAATCGCAGCAGACCGTCCAGAGAAAGGCCGAGTCCCCCGAGCGCCCCGATCTGCAGCAGAAACTGCCGGCGGCCCGAAGTTTCGCAGTTGCGCAAAGTTTGCGGGAAGAGGTTCAGCACGGGCGAGACCTTCCGTAAATGGCGGCGGGAGTTCGGCTGAAGCAGTATCAAGGCGGGCGAGCAAGTCACTTACGCAAGAATAATCGTTGATGCGTTGGCTGGCAAACGAGAATTCGTGCGGGGGGCGTCAGGGGTGCATCACCCTGATGGTGGCGGTTCAGATGGACAGCGCAAGATCTTTCCAGAAGGTGTGCCACTGGGTGTTGAGATCGATCGCGCGAAGGGCTGAGACAGCGAGCGCTCCCTGTTCGGACCAGTGCATGCCGGGACCTTTGAGGCGTTGACCGACGAGTTGTTTCCCGGTCGATTCGATCATTCCCGTGCCGACCTGCCAACCCCGCGAGCGATAGAAAGGG
>JADZEF010000253.1 GCA_020850695.1 Planctomycetaceae bacterium
AGCTGGATGCGGGCCCGAAGGACGATCTTGTTGCCCCCAACCTGCTGGCACGGGAACGCGACAATCTTCGAGACCAGTTGCTGCAAGAGGGGGCCACTGTGACGATCCATTGCCGCAAGAACCTGCCGCAATTCCTGGATTCGATCGCGCACTTCCGATGCTGTTGGAATTCGGAGCGAAGCCTGCTCGTTCTTCAGGCGGTCAAGTTCCGCAGCGACTCGATCGAGTTTCCGCTGAAGGTCAACGACCCAATCTCGGACAATGTCGAGCGGCTCAGCGTCCGACGTCGCCAGTTGACGAAGGCGATTTTCGTCGGCCTTCAGGGCGGCGAGCTGCGATTCCAAAGCGGCCTCTTCATCACGTCGGGAACGTGAGCCATTGCAGAGCGAATGCACCGACTTCAGTAGGTCGTCGAGCCCAGCGTCAAACTGGTCGACTCGATCGCTGATTGCGCGGGCGACGGCGCGGTGTACTAACGCCGTCTTGGCCGTCGCCTTGACCCAGCATTTCCGCTTTCGCGATCCGGCCAGTGAACAGCGATAACCCCCAGGAGCCGACCGGTCCATCGGCGCGCCGCAGAGGCAAAACAATCGCTTCGAAAGCGGTCCCCTCGAATCACGAGGAACCCCATACTGCGAGTTATCTCGACCGCAGTGGTGCGATCCATGATCGCGTCCGCGAATCGCGTCGTTAGCCGCGTACCAAAGCCAGTCATCCACCATGCGAAGGTGCGGCATCTCGCGCAGCCGCACGGACTCGGGTGCATTGCGTTCGCGCTTCCTTCGGCCCACTCGGCGCTGCTTCCGTCCGATCGTCTTGTTTCTCTCCTCCACGCCGCGGTAAATCGGGTTCTTGATAAGCGCTTTGACGGTCCCCACCGTCCACTCATTACTCTTTGAGTTGCTGGTCTTGGGCAACCCGGAACGCGTGAGGAAATCTGCGATTAGCTGTGGAACTTCTCCGGACGCGATCCGTTTGAAAGCCTCGCCGACAATCGGCATCCAGCTCGGATCGATCTGATCAACGAAGGTTCCAGCCTCCGGTTTATCGTCTGTATCTGGGGTTGACGGGACTCGCCGATATCCGCACCGCAGCAAACCGATGGCCTTATTGTTGAGCCACAACGCTTCATGGCGGCGGAGGATCCGGTGCCTCGTGAACTCATTGGACTGACGATGATGTCGCTGCGCATCGTAGAGTCGGTCAAACCAGTCATCTTCGGCCGTATCAATCCGGTCATTGATGCAAATGACGCGCACGTCAGCGTCGACCGCCGTCTCGAAGAATTCGAGGCAGGCAGACGGATTCCGAAAAAGGCGACTCGAATCTTCCGCGATCACAACATGGCACTTGCCATCGCGAATCAGCAGCGTGCCGGCATTAATTCCGGGGCGGGAACTCAGCTCACCCGAGATCGCCTCGTCATATCGAATGATGAATTCCACATCGGTGATGCCCCAAGCGGCGAGGAACCGTTTGCAGTAAGCGACTTGGTCAGTGATCGAAGATGGATTTTGGTCGTCAGTCGAGTAGCGCGCGTAGATCAGGACGATCAGCTTCTCCACGCGAGGGAGAGTGATGGCGAATCGTAAGATCAATGGGAAGAGCGCCGCTTCCGGTGTGGGACGCAATTCGATACGACGGACGGACCGATGATGGGGAGTCATTGAAGACACTTCCGTGCTGCGAAGAAGAGGCCGGCTCCGCCGGCTTCCTGAGGAGCGACGGCGAGCCTCAGAGAGGATCGATGAATTCGAGGGAAGTCATGCCCGAAACAAATAGGGCCCGTCGTCTGCGCTGCGGCAGAGAACAGCGAAGGGCCGCGACGCAATCAGACGCGTTCGAATGCTGCCGACCGGTTGCGAATCAGGTGCAACGAATCTGGCCACAACTGCAGGGCGCGGCAGATCTCACGGTGTTGAGTCGCTGCCCGAGTATGGGTGTAGACGCTCGTCATCCCGAGCGCTGCATTGGCTCCCTGCGGCTTGTGCCCCATCGTGATCTGGCGGATGAGCGGGTCGACGTTCGCATCCTGGAGGAGTGTGGCATAGGAGTGCCGCCAGCTCTTCGGGCACGTCGCGTCGGCGATGCGAGCCTTTTTGGCGACGCGAATGAACGAACGACGGATCATGTCGTTCTTGATCGCTCCCGCATCGCGCCATACGGTCCGCGCAATACGAAGCTTCTCAGTACGCCCCAATCTGCCAGCCGAGCTCTGTTCGAACTCCGCGATTCGAGATTTCAGCAGACGCTCGAGACCGGCTCGATTCAGGTGCGCGATTGCTGACTCGCGCAAACAGAATTCGGGTCTCACGAAAACGGGCCCGTTGCTCCTCCCCGCCGTCAACAGCCCCAGCAGGTTGCACAACTCGGGTACCAAGGGAATCGAACGTTCGCACCCGGTCTTGATCGACCAGCCCAATTCCGGCTTATTCCGAACGTGCAGCCAACCACATTTCAGGTCGACTTCCTCAACGAGCAGATGTGCAAGCTCGCCAGGGCGCATCCCCGTCTTTGACAGAGTCGCGTGGATCGGAAAGTCCCAGCCCGGCGCAGCGTTCAAGAAGGATTGCTCGGTCTCGGCGACAAACACAAAGATGCGTTTCGCATCCGTATTCCGCATCCGTTCCAAGCCCAACTCGCCAAACGGATTCGCCGTGTAAGGCGGCAGGTGCCTCATTCGTTGCGCGAAGCCGTAGAGCGAGCGACAAACCTCCAAAATAAACCGCACCCCTTTATCATGGAGCTTGCGACGGCGCGTGTTGGGATGACCATTGGGAGCGACGTCCCGGTGACGGAGAAATGTAGCGAAACGGGCGGCTGAGACAGTGTGCGCAGGACCGACTCGTTCGCTCTCGCCGTAGTCCAGCAAATGCTGAGTCGCGGATCGGTAGCGATTGATCGTCGCGACGGATGACTTGAGCACGTCCTCATGATGCCGCAGAAACCGTTGCCGCAATTCAGCAACGGACACGGGCTCAAAGGCCAGCAACGTCGGAGATGATGACGCCAGCTGAGCGTTGATCTGTGCGGCGACCCGCTCGGCATCCTGTTCCGTCTCCGCGACCCGGCGGCGGACCGGCCGTCCTGATTCGCGGTAGTAGACCCACCATGAGTTGTGGTGGCGGTAGTACGACACACGCCCAACGCGACGGCGAACCGGCGAGCGCGAAGCACGACGACGAGAAACCATTCGAACCTCCCGTGCACGAGATGTGCACCAACTGTGCACCGGGAGTTGATTTCGTCGTCGGTTTTACGCCGCAACCCATTGACTGGCCAATGGGTTGCGGCAATCAGCATGAACTGTAAGCGGAGAGGCAGGGATTCGAACCCTGGGTTGGCTTGCACCAACTCCGGTTTTCAAGACCGGTGCAATCGGCCGCTCTGCCACCTCTCCGGGCGATCTTAACTCTTGTGTAGAAGCACTTTGCCAGGCATGCTCCCTTTCCGACCAGAATCGTTACCCTCTTCGATTGCTCCGCAATCATGCCACC
>JADZEF010000254.1 GCA_020850695.1 Planctomycetaceae bacterium
GACCTGAACCCCGTCGAATGGGGCTGGAAACATCTGAAGTACGTCGAGATGCGCAACCTGATTTGCTTGGACCTTGAGGAACTGCATCAGGAGTTCCATATGGCAGTCGGCCGCATGCGACGAAAGCTTCGTCTCTTCGAGTCCTTCTTCCAAGGGGCCGAGTTACCACTCTCGTAGCCAAAAAAAGTTTGACCTTTATTGCGCAACGCTCAGTAAATCTCTTCTCAGAACGCGGCAATTCAGTGTGTTACTTGGCGGCGCAAAAAGACAGCGTCCCGCCGAGGTGATCGACGGGACGCTGCGAATTCATCACCTTGAACGGACAGCCTGGAAGGCTATCCAACGTAAGGCTCAGGCGACGTTAGTAGAGGTCGTCGTGCGAGTCGCCGCCGGCCTTTTTGTCTTCCTTCGGCTTCTCGGCGACGAGGGCGTCGCTGGTGAGGAGCAGCGTGGCGACGCTGGCCGAGTTGGTCAGGGCGGTGCGGGTCACCTTGGTCGGATCGATGATCCCGGTCTTCACCAGGTCTTCGAATTTGCCGGTGGCCGCGTTGTAGCCCTTGTTGCCGTCCAGCTCGCCCACCTTTTCGCAGATGACGCCGCCGTCGACGCCGGCGTTGTCCGCGATCTGGGTCAGCGGCGCCTTGCAGGCCCGCAGGATGATGTTGTAACCGGTCACTTCATCGTGCGTGCTGCCCGAGGCGGGCTTGCACTTGCTGCTGGCGCGGAGGAGGGCCACGCCGCCGCCGGGGAGAATGCCCTCTTCGACCGCCGCACGCGTGGCGTGCAGGGCGTCTTCGACGCGGGCCTTCTTCTCCTTCATTTCGCTCTCGGTCGCCGCCCCGACGTTGATCTGGGCGACGCCGCCCGACAGCTTCGCGATCCGCTCGTCGAGCTTCTCGCGATCGTAGTCGCTGGTCGAGGCTTCGCGCTCCTTGCGGATCTGGTCGATGCGAGCCTTGATGTCGGCCGACTTCCCCTTGCCTTCGATGATGGTGGTGTTGTCTTTGTCGACCACGATTTTCTTGGCGATGCCGAGATCGGACAGCTGGATGTTCTCCAGCTTGATGCCCAGGTCTTCGAAGATGGCCGTGCCGCCGACCATGATCGCGATGTCCTGGAGCATGGCCTTGCGGCGGTCGCCGTAGCCGGGGGCCTTCACGGCGGCGATCTTGAACGTCCCGCGGAGCTTGTTGATGACGAGCGTCGCGAGGGCTTCGCCTTCGACTTCTTCGGCGATGATCAGCAGCGGCTTGCCCGAATTGACGACCTTCTCGAGGACCGGCACGAGGTCCTTGATATTGGTGATCTTTTTCTCGTGGACGAGGACGTAGGCGTCTTCGAGGACCGCTTCCATCGACTGCGGGTCGGTCACGAAGTACGGGCTGAGGTAGCCGCGGTCGAACTGCATCCCTTCGACGACTTCGAAGTCGGTCTTCAGGCTCTTGCCTTCTTCGACCGTGATGACGCCGTCCTTGCCGACCTTTTCCATGGCTTCGGCGAGGATGTTGCCGATCTCTTCATCGCCGTTCGAGGCGACGGTGCCGACCTGGGCGATCGACTTCTTGTTGCGGCACTCGACCGCCATCTTCTTCAGTTCGGCGGTGATGTCCTCGACCGCCTTGTCCATGCCGCGCTTCATGTCGATGGGGCTGACGCCGGCGACGACCGCCTTGAGCCCTTCGACGTAGATGGCTTCGGCCATGATGGTGGCGGTGGTGGTGCCGTCGCCGGCCGCGTCCGAGGTCTTGCTGGCGACTTCGCGGACGAGGCGGGCGCCCATGTCCTCGAACTTGTCGGACAGCTCGATTTCACGGGCGACGGTCACACCGTCCTTCGTGACGGTCGGCGAGCCGAAGCTCTTCTGAAGGATGACGTTGCGGCCGCGGGGCCCGAGGGTCACGCGGACGGTGCGGGCGAGCTTGCTGACGCCGCGACGGATGGCCTCCTGGGCCTCCTGGTCGAATGCGATCATCTTGGCCACGGGGAACTCCGATGGGAATTAGGTGCGAAGGGGTATCAGATCAGGGTGCGAAGAGGTGTGAAAAGGTATGAAGAGGTGCGAAGGGGCTGGAGGGCGGTCGCCGAATGATGTGAACATCGCATGACGAACCGGCTGTTTTCCAGCCTGTTCGCACCTCTTCACACCCATTCGCACCTCTTCGCACCATGTCTTTCAGAACGTCGCCAGGATGTCGCTTTCGCGGAGGAGCAGATACTTCTCGTCGCCGACTTCGATGTCGTCTCCGGCGTAAGACGAGAAGATCACGCGATCCCCTTCCTTCACCGTGAGGGGAACGCGGGCGCCGTCGCGGCGGACGTAGCCGTCGCCGATGGCGACGACTTCGCCGCGCTGCGGCTTGTCGCGGGCGCTGTCCGGGAGGACGATGCCGCCCGCGGTCTTCGATTCGGCTTCGGCGCGGCGGAGCACGACGCGGTCACCGAGCGGCACGATCTTGAGCGGTCCCTTGGAGGAAGTCGCCTTCTTCGCCATTCAAAACTCCTCTTGGCTGCGATGGATTCCGACGATCCGAAGCGGGCGAACGGTTTTGCGTTGAGGTCGCCGGTAAGCCCGGCACAGCCCTGCGGATTTCTCGGGAACAATTTGACGTGGCGGGCCGAATAGCAAATGGGGTGCCGCGACACAGCTTGCTGCAACATGAGAACTGAAAACCGCTTAGCGATTTCTCTCTGGTTGAGGTTCCTGCCACATCCGCGCTCAGCCCACAGACGCGGTCCGCGTATGCTGCCAATTTGGCAGATGTCGGCTGGGGATCCAGAAGGTCGAATTCGTGACTCCGTCTTCTATTGAGCATTCGGATGTCGTGCCCACGGGTCACGGAAACGACGGATTCGACCGAGAACCACGGAAGGGTCTCCCAGAGAACACTTTCCGGGAAATCGCCCCGCGTTTGCGGTCGCTCCTGACGTACCGCATAATGGCGAACTTCCCGGGAGCACCTCCCGCCCGATCCCTCGTTTTCCGTCGTGCTCCCGTGTCGCTCGTATTGTTTTTCACCAGCGACCCGTCGCGCGACGCGAAATTCTGTCGCAAACCGGCCACGGCACGGCAGTCGCTTCACGCTTCTGTCGCCCTACGGGCCGTGCTGGCGGCCAGCCTGGCACTTGGGTGCTTCTGCCAAAGTTCGACGATGGCCGCCGCGGAAGACTCCCCCGGCGCGTCGCCGTCCGCCCGCATCCAAAGTCTCAAGCTCGGCCTCAACGGCGCGCTGAAGGTTGGACGCTGGGCCTCGGCAACGGCAACGATCGATTCTTCCAAAGCGCAAAAGCTGCGACTGATCATCGAATCGATCGACCCGGACGGCAATCCGACGCGCCACGAAAGTCCGTGGCGAGACGTACCAGAGGGGCCATCGATCGTCGAGGGACTGTTCCAGCTGGGCCGCGTCGATAAGGCCGGAACGGCGGAGGTCGTCGTTCGCGTTTCCCTGGAGAACCCGAACGGGCGGCTTGCAACGACCCGTGCGGTGGCGAGCGACGCCGCGACGGACGATTCGAAAAGTGAAGAAGGACAGACGGTCCGCTTTCTCCGGCCCCTGCTGCAATCGGCTTTGATGGTCGGCGTGCTCGGCAATCGCGAACCGATTGCCGCCCTCGGCGAGAAGTCCCCGCTCCGCGAGTCGCCGGTCTCGTTGGTCCCCTTCACCGCGTCCGACCTCCCCGCGAATTCCCTCGCCCTCGAGTCGATGGACGTGCTGCTGGTGATGGGGCTTCCCTCCCTGACCGACGCCTCGAAGCAGGGGCTTCAGGAATGGGTGCGGCGCGGCGGACACCTCGTGTTGTGTGCGGCGACCGAGAAAGAAGCGTTCGTGCAGAGTCCATGGGACTGGGGCGTGCTTCCCGTTGAGGGCTCGTCACGGCTCCGTGAGCTGAGCGGCCTCGAGCGTCTCGCCGGCAAGGGTCCGCGGATTCCCATCACCGGCAGCTTGCGGGCGACCAGGCTGAGTAATTTCCGCGGCGACGTCCGCGTCTCCGGCCTGGATGGTCCCCTGCTGGTCAGAGTCCCCTTCGGATTCGGACGGATCTCATTTCTCGGCGTCGATGTCGACCGGGCACCGCTCGCGAAATGGGAACCGCTCGGAGACCTTCTGCGAAAAATGGTCGTGCGGGTCTCGGAATCGACCGGCTCGCGGCAACGCCAGAAGAGCAGCCAGATCGCGACCCCCGGACTCAGCGACCTCGCGACCCAGCTGCGGGTGGCCCAGGATGAATTCAGCGACGTCCAGCGCTTCTCTACCTGGTCGGTGATGGGGCTGATCATCGCTTACGTCATCCTGCTCGGCCCGCTCGATTACTTCCTCGTGCATCGCCTGCTGAAGCGGCCGCAGCTGACCTGGATCACGTTCCCCGCACTCGTCCTCATCACCACGTTCGCCGCGGTGGCCGGAGCCCGTGCGGTCAACGGCAGCACGAGCCGCGTCAATCAGATTGACGTGGTCGACGTCGACCTGGAATCGGGACTCTTGCGGGGACGTTCGAGCCTGAGTTTCTACAGCCCGTCCACCCAGCGCTATGCACTCGATTGGCAGCCGGCCACATCGAAATGGTCGCCGGCAGCGAGCGGGGACGACAAGTCGAACACGGCCGCCGGCTCCAAACCTCCCGCAGCGGCCGTCGTGTGGGACGGAATCCCCGAAGACTCCTTCGGCGGAATGTATCGGGCGGCAGGATCTGGCGTGACGCGGCCCGAGTACCGCATCGCGTCCGAATCGCCTCCGTTGCCCGATCTGCCCGTGCCCGTGTGGGCGACGAAGACCATCGCCGCCCAGTGGGAGCACCCGGCCCAGGGGCTCGCCCTGTCGCAGTTGACCAGCCCCATCGTCGGCCAGCTGTCGGGTTCGCTCATCCACAATCTGCCCGGCGAACTCTCGGACTGGGTGCTCGCCTACGGCAACCGCGTCTACCTTCCGCGCCCCCGCCGCGACGGTTCGACCGCTCCGATTCCCCCCGGCACCCCCTGGACTCCCGGACGAATCGACGTCTTTCAGCGGGAACTCAACGGATACCTCACCGGGACGATCGCCACGCGCGTCAAAAACAAGAAGCCGCAGCTGAGCGATGAGGTCATCGTCGAACAGACGCCGTGGAACCCGCAACTCCGCGACCCGCTCGACATCCTGCGGATGATCACCTTCCACGACAAGGCCGAGGGGGCCCTCTACACCGGCCTGAACAACGACGGTCTGCGTCCGCTGGAGCTGTCTCCCATCCTCGATTTCAACCGGGCGATCCTGTTCGGGCAGATCGAGGTTCCGGCCGGGGCGCTGCGCCAGCACACGGACGCCGATGCCCACGGCAACACGACAACTCCCGAGACCAGGGTCACGACGATTGTCCGGCTGGTGCTGCCCGTCGTTCAGACCGGAACGACCCTCAATCAACTCCCCAACTACAATCCGAATCCGACTTCCAGGGAAAAGCTGTTCATGGACCCTCAGAACAGCGACGAGCCCGCAGAAGCCGAGATTCCCACGCCTGGCACGACGCCCGCCCCGGAGACGCCGAAGCCGTGATTGAAACGCGGAAGCTCACCAAACGGTACGGCCATCTCATCGCCGCCAACGAGATCACCCTCGACCTCAAAGAGGGAGACGTCTTCGGCTTCATCGGCCCGAACGGGTCGGGAAAGACGACGACGATGAAGATGCTCGCCACGCTGCTGAGCCCGGATTACGGCGAGGCGTACGTCTGCGGGAAGTCGATCTACACCGACCCGCAGGAGATCCGCCGCCTCGTCGGCTACATGCCCGACTTCTTCGGCGTGTACGACGACATGACGGTCATCGAGTACCTCGAATTCTTCGCGTCGGCCTACCGTATCGATGGGCCCGTCCGCCGCAAGGTGTGCGAAGAAAAGCTCGAACTCGTCGAGATGAGCTACAAGCGCGACGCGATGGTCAACCAGCTGTCGCGCGGGCAGACGCAGCGTATCGGCCTCGCCCGCGTGCTGCTCCACGAGCCGCAGGTGCTGCTCCTCGATGAACCCGCGAGCGGCCTCGACCCCCGCGTCCGCATCGAGATCCGCAACCTGCTGAAGCGGCTGGGCGAATTGAAGAAGACGATCATCGTGTCGAGCCACATCCTGCCCGAGCTGGCCGACGTCTGCACGCGGGTGGGCATCATCGAAAAGGGAGTGATGATCGTCGACGATTATGTCGATGCCGTGATGCGGAAGGCGCGGCAGACGATCCTGCTGCACATCCGCGTGAACAGCGAGCCGGGCGCCGACGCCAACGACAGGGCCGCGAAGCTGCTGTCGCAGAGCGATCTGGTCTCGAAGGTCGACATCGTCAAGGGAACGCTGCACGTCGCCTTGAAGCCGCAGGTGCTTGACTACAGCGCCCTGCCGACGCTGCTGGTCCAGAACGGATTCAAGCTGTCGTTATTCCGCGAAGAAGAGGTCAACCTTGAGACAGCCTTCATGGAACTGACCAAGGGGTTGGTGCAGTGAGCAGTGGGTAGCACGGGCACTCATGCCCGTGCGAAAAACTATCACCATCTTCTCACGCACGGGCATGAGTGCCCGTGCGACGAGTGCATCGGCGCTCCGAATCCGGAGTTTTCCGGCAAAGCCTGGTTCTCGCGCTGGCACCCACGCCGCATTCACGTTTACTCCCGTCGGTGTTTCGTGACATTCTACGCACTGCGATACCTGCTCGTTGTCACAGTTGTCTGCTTCTTTTGCCGCAGAGTGGGAGCGAATGAAACTCCTCCGGTCAGCGGCGACTCGACGATCCGCGGACGATTCGGTTCGTCCGACATCGTGATCACCACCACGAATCGCCTGGCGGGGGCCATCCATTCGCTCACATGGAACGGCCGGGAGTTCATCGATTCGTTCGATCACGGACGGCAGTTGCAGTCGGCTTCGAACCTCGCTTGCGGGAAGGAGTTCTTCCCCGAGACGTTTAATCCGACCGAAGCGGGCTCGCGTCGCGACGGTGCTGGGCCGAAATCTTCGAGCCGGCTGCTGGAGATCCGGGCCAGGGACAATGAACTCTTCACGCGGACCCGGATGGCATTCTGGCTTGTCCCCGGAGAGAAGTCCGGCGGTCATCCAGCGGCGAACACCACAGCCTTGTCCGACCACCTGCTCGAGAAACGCGTGCGGATCGGACATGCGGGCCTGCCGAATGCCATCGCCTACGACGTGACCTTCACGCTTCCCGAGGGCGAGCATCACACCTACGCGCAGTTCGAAGCGGTGACCGGTTACATGCCGGCCGCCTTTGACACGTTCTGGAAGTTCGACGCCACGGCCAGCACGTTGAGACCGCTGGACGACGGTCCCGGAGAACAACCGATGCCAGTCGTGCTGTCCACCGCTTCGGGAAGCCATGCGATGGGAATCTACTCGCCCGACCAGCCTTCCAAAAGTTTCGAAGCCGCAGGCTACGGGCGGTGGCGATTCCGCGCCGAAAAAGTGATGAAGTGGAACTGCGTCTTCCGCATTCAAAACGAGAAAGGCGTCCCCGCCGGAGACTACCGCTTCCGGAATGTCGTCGTCGTGGGAACGCGAGAGGACGTCGTGAACGGGTTGAAGCGACTGACGGTTCCGGGGGTCCGGGAAGAGTGATCGGAGTGCGGGAATCTGCTTCGTCCCCCTTCAGACCCTACGTCCCGCACGAATTGAACAACTCGGAAGATGCTCGACGCATTTTCCCTTCACGACACCCTTGTCCCACGCGGATGATCGATAACACCCGCACGAGAAATCTCTGATCGTGCGTCATCTCAAACCACGATCGCACGGTCGCGCTCATGACCGAACATGTTCGGCCCGAGGATCCCCTCGCCAAAACTGCAGAATCCAGAACCACTGCCTCCGCCGCCACGGGAGTTGAAGCCAGCCGCGCGGATCCCCTGGTCGACGGCCACGCCCATGGGAATGGCAACGGAAACGGGTGGAGCAACGAAGACCGCTACCTGCTCGAAGGACCGCGCTCGCGGACGGCCGAGTTCTTCCGCGTCGTGCGGATCATGGTCGAGTTCATCCGCGGCTTTCGCGCGCTGCACTTCGTCGGGCCATGCGTGACCGTCTTCGGGTCGGCCCGGTTCGATGAGAACCATCGATACTATCGCCTGGCCCGCGAAGTGGGGGCCGGTCTCGCACGGAAGGGATTCACCGTGTTGACCGGGGGCGGGCCCGGCATCATGGAAGCCGCCAACCGCGGGGCGAAGGACGTCGGCGGCCGCTCGATCGGCTGCAACATCATTCTCCCGCAGGAACAGGCGCCGAACCCCTACGTCGACAAGGTCGTCACGTTCCGCTACTTCTTCGTGCGGAAGGTGATGCTCGTCAAGTACTCGCAGGCCTTCGTCATCATGCCGGGGGGCTTCGGCACGATGGACGAAGCCTTCGAAGCGACGACTCTCATCCAGACTCGCAAGATCTTCGACTTTCCCGTGATCTTCATGGGAGTCGACTACTGGCGGCCCCTGTTCGACATGCTGCGGCAGATGGTCGACGAGCGGACTCTCGATCCCGGCGACGTCGAACGACTCACGCTGACGGATTCCGTGGACGACGCGTTGCTCCGGCTTGGAACGGTTCCGTCCATCCCGCACGAGGAGGACGAGGACAAGGTCGTCACCCGCCGCTGGCTGCTTCGCCCCTGGAGCCACAAGCCGAAGGTCGGAATACCGTCCGCACAGCCTTCGCGCCTGGCAGGCGCCGTCTCGGAGCGCTCGGTGAAGCCCTAATGGTCGTCATTCTCACCGAGGTTGGAAACCGAACAACATCCGAAATGCAAATGCCGAAGGAAAATGTCAACAGTCCATACTCAAGACGGCGTCCCATGCCTCTTGTCATTTTGAGATTTGGCTTTCCTGAGACATTGGATTTTCGGCCTTCGGATTTCTGATGGGTAAGCTGGGGCATCTACACAGCCCGCAAAGGGTTGGGACTCGTCTGGACCGGTTTTCGACTTCCTTGTCTAATCCCCGACTGCGCGAGGTCCCGGCGGGGCGGATCGGAGATCCCTCCTGCGAAAGACTCGATCGAAGGACTGGTCGCCCGGGCTCAAGGAAGATCCATCGTGAACCACCTGCTGCGCTTCGTCCCGTATCTCTGGCCGCACCGGGGCAAGATCCTGCTGTCGTCGTTTTTCGCCGTGCTGGTGGCGGCGTTCTGGACTCTTAACCTCTCCGTCGCTTTCCCTGTCGTGAAGGTGCTGCTGCAGGGAAAGACGCTGCAGGAGTACGTGGAAGAGGAACTGAAGTCGGCCGAGGCGGACATCGCCCGCCGGACGTGGCGCCTCGAGGCCATTGACAGCGATCTCGCGAAATTGGCCAGCCAGGGGAAGGACGCCGATCCGGAGAAGCGGGTCGACCTGCTGCGTAACCAGTCGAAGCAACAGACGGGGCTCTCCGACTCGACGCGGCAGCGGCTGATCATGAGCCGCCTGCAGACCTACGTCGTGCCGTGGCTCCCGCGCGATCAGTTCAAGACGCTGGCCGCCATCCTGGGCGTGCTGGTCGTGGCGACGCTGCTCAAGGGAGTCTTCACGTTCATCCAGGAAGTCATGGTCGGAAGCGTCGTCGAGCTGACGATCATCGGCATCCGCAAGGACTGCCTTCGACGCGTGCTGAAGCTCGACTATCACACGCTGACCAAGAGCGGCACGTCGGGACTCATGTCGAGGTTTACCTACGACATGGAAATGCTGGGCCAGGGGCTCAACCTCGTCGGCGGCAAGGTCATCCGCGAGCCGCTCAAAGCCATCTGCTGCCTCGTCGGCGCCTTCGTGGTGAGCTGGCAGCTGACGCTCCTGTCGCTGCTGTTCGTGCCGCTCGTCGGTGCGGTGTTCTATTCGATCGGCCGCCGGCTCAAGCAGGCCAGCCACCGCGTCATGGAAAGCGTCTCGAAGATCTACAAGACGCTCGAAGAAACGTTCGATTCGCTGAAGATCGTCATCGCATTCAATGGAGCCCGGCATCATCGCCGGCAGTTCCATAAAGACACCAAGAAGTGCTACGAGAAGGCGATGAAGATCGTCCGCCTCGACGCTCTGACCGCTCCCACGACCGAGTTCCTGGGGCTCATGGCGGCCTTCATGGCGCTCCTTCCCGGAGCCTACCTCGTGCTCCGCGGCTCGACCGACATCGCCGGCATCACGCTCATCGCGCATCCGATGGACGTGGCCGAGCTCTCTGTGCTTTACGTGATGCTCGTCGGCGTGATGGACCCCGTCCGCAAGCTTTCGACGACTTACGCCAAGCTGAAGCGCGCGAACGCGGCCGGCGACAGGATCTTTGGACTGCTCGACACCACCCCCATCGTGAAGCAGGCCGAGGAGCCGAAGCCGGCCATCCGCCATACCGACTCGATCGAGTTCCGCCGCGTCGGGTTTTCGTACCCGGTGCAGGACGAATCGGCGATCCGCCCCGCCGCCCTCGACGACGTCTCGCTCGAAGTCTCGGCCGGCGAAGTGATCGTCGTGGTGGGCGAAAACGGCTCGGGCAAATCGACGCTCGTCAACCTGCTCCCGCGCTACTACGACCCGAATCACGGAGAAGTGCTGATCGACGGCGTCGACATCCGCGACCTCCGGTTCGCCGACCTCCGCGGACAGATCGGCTACGTCACGCAGGAAACTCTGTTGTTCGATGAAACAATCGCCGACAACATCCGCTACGGGAAGCCGTCGGCCACCAACGCCGAGATCCTCGCCGCCGCCCAGCGAGCCCACGTCGACAGCTTCGTGAAGACCCTTCCGGAAGGCTACTCCACCCGCGTCGGCGAGAAGGGGAGCAAGCTCTCCGGCGGCCAGCGGCAGCGGATCGCCCTCGCCCGGGCGATGCTGCGGGATCCGGCCATCCTGATTCTCGACGAAGCGACGTCGGCCATCGACGCACAGAGCGAACGGCTCATCTTCGAGGCGCTCCGCGGCTTCGCGAAGGGACGCACGACGTTCATCATCACCCACACGGTCAGCGCCTCGATCCTCGACTTCGTCTCGCGGATCGTCGTGATGGACCAGGGAAAGCTGATCGCCGTCGGCCCGCACGAAGCGGTGCTTCAGACCTGCCCCATCTATCAGCGGCTGTTCCATGCCCGCCACCAGCGGAAGGTCTCCGCCGAGAAAGGTCTCCCCGAGACTCTCGACGTCCCCGTCGCTCCGCTGGCGGGATTGCCCGCGCCGGCGATGGGCGAGGCGGCCCCTGCCGATGACATCACCGCACCGGGAACCGACCTCGAAGCGGGAGGGGAACCGTCGGTCCACATCATTCCCTTGCGGACCGCGTCCGAACCGCGCCGCCCGCACGGTTTGACGGGGTGAGGCGGCCCATGCCTCGTTGGACCGCACCGCGATGAGAGCGCGTTGCCGCTGGGTTTTCCGTAGTCCGGCCTTCCGAGGCCGGACGAAATCCGACGCCCGGCCTTGGACGCCCAGCACTGGAAAACGGGCTGCAAAGCGGAAAACGCGAACCTGATGCCATCGCGAGGTGGCAACGTCGCAGGCGCCTCGCGAGGGCCACTTTCAGTAGTGCCCCGACGCCCCTTCGTGCCAGTGATACAGCGTCCGGGCGGAAGCAATCCGCTTGAACTCTTCCGGTGCGTGGCTCATCCCCGCACGCCGCAGCAGATCGGCCACCTTGCGGTAATCGTCCGACTGCATCGGCTCTTCGCGGGCGTCGGTCCCCAGGCTGGCAATCCGGCCGCGGACGTAAATCGTCGCTTCGTACAGCGAGTCGCCCAGGTTCGCCCCCGCGTCCCCGCACACCACCAGCGTCCCCGCCTGGGCCATGAAGGCCGACATGTGGCCCACGCTCCCGCCGACGACGATTTCGACCCCCTTCATCGAAATCCCGCACCGCGACGACGCGTCCCCTTCGATGACCACCAGCCCGCCGTGTCCGGACGCCGCTGCGCACTCCGAAGCGCACCCCTTCACCCGCACCAGCCCCGACATGATGTTCTCGGCCACGCTCCAGCCCACGTTCCCATGCACGGTCACGTGGGCCTGCTTGTTCATCCCCGCAATGAAGTACCCCGCATGCCCGCGGATCTCGATCGTCACGGGAGCGTCCACGCCGGCCGCAATGCTGTGCTGTCCGTTCGGATGGAGCACTTCGATCGTCAGCCCTTCGTCCGCGGTGCCAATGCCTGGCAAATGCTGGGCGGACGCGCCGAAGCTTCCCGCCGGAGAAGCGATCAACTTCGGCAGTTCGCGATGCAGAAACTGATTCAGCTCGCGGATCGTCGTCTTGGCCAGGTCAAAGCGGATCACGCGCTCGGCGACACGTTCCATGAATAGATGTGCTCCGGCTCCGGTTCGAACAACTTCGCTTCATGGACGCCCGGCAGATGCGCCAGCGCCCGGAATTCCGACCCGACCGCCACATACTGGTCGGTCTCGGCGACCACCGCCGGCTTGCACGCGAATGCGTCGCGGACCAGCACCAGCTTGTCGGCCGTCGCCATCAGCAGCGTGAAGAATCCGTCGAGCTCTTCGAACCCCTGCTCAATCGCTTCTTCCAACGTATTCCCCTCGCGCATCCGCCACTCGAGAAAACGGCACGCGGCCTCGGTGTCGTTGTCGGTCTCGAACTTGATTCCGCGGCGCTCGAGCTTGCGGCGGATGCTGTAGGGATTCGACAGCGACCCGTTGTGCACGAGGCAGAAATCTTCGCCCGCCGTGAAAGGATGAGCGTGGGCGGGCGAAACGGCCGACTCGGTCGCCATGCGGGTGTGGCCGACGGCGTGCGTTCCGGAGAGCGACTTGAAGTCGTACCGCTCGGAAATCTCGTTGGGATGTCCCTCATCCTTCACGACGTCGATCGCCCGCCCGACCGAGAGGAGATGGAGTTGCGGGTACGCCTTGTGCAGCCATTCGCGGAAGGCCTGCGGTTCGAGCTCGGCCTCGACGACTCCGTGGCTGGCGACGGCATGAACCCGTGCCATCGGGAACAGTTCTTCGTGCAAGCGACGATCGAATCCCGTCCAGTCGAACGTCGGGCTGCCGGAAAAAAGGCTGAACCGCCGGATCGTCTCGGGAAGAGGAGGGCTGAAGACCGCGAGGCCGGCCGAATCGGGGCCGCGGTCTCCCATGCAGCTCAGCATGGGAACCACCAGTTCGCCGAGCGAGCTCCGGAGTGCGGGTTCCTTCGCCAGAAAACCAACGATACCGCACATCAGGCGTGGTCCGGTGAATCGAAGTATGGCCAACGGGCGCGGGTTGACCCGGGACTTGCATCATACGCGGCACCCAGGAAACCCGCCATTCTGGCGTCGACACGCGTCAGTGACTTCAGTGACTCAGTGACATGGCGACGAATGCCGCCGTTCGATTCAGGCAGGTTGAATGAGGAATCCAGGAATGCAGGAAAAGGCCAAGAACAGACTGTCAAAAAAAGGGTTGTTCACTTTATGGATCCCCTGTTACGAAATGGTCAAGCAAGCGTTGACTTCGTCGGACTTCCCTGCCTTTTTCCTGCTTTCCTGGATTCCTTATTTAATCTCTCGGCAAGGAGGCGGTCGAAACTCTGGACAGCGATGCCAGAGCGTCCTGGGGCTTCTTGCATCCTTCCACGCCACGAAACGAACTGGCAGATGGAGCCGCCAGGAGTGAATCAACCGACGATTTCCTCCCCTCGGCATCCGCATGGACTGCATCGTCCAGGTGACGTCGCCGCTCAGTCATTTCACCACCGGCACAAGGCCGGTGGAGCTCTTCTCCGCTGCCCACGTTTCTTGCGTCCTTCCGTGTCTTTCGTGTATTCCGTGGTTCCTCACTCGAACGCAGCGCAGCGGACGGGGAGCCACTTCCAGCGACGACGGGTCCAAACATGCGGATTGCCTGCGGCGGCGTGCAGCACGAGACGAACACTTTCTCGAATACACCGACCACGGTGGCCGACTTCGCTCGCGACAGTGGCCTCGGGGAGGACCTTGCCACGGGGGACGCCATCGTCCGTCTCTACCGCGGCACCGGCACCATCCAGGGGGGAATGATTGCAGGGGCCGAGGCGGCGGGCGTCGAACTGCTGCCGCTCCTCTCCGCCCACGCCCAACCGTCCGGCGTCGTGACAGCCGAATCGTTCGACCGCCTCCTGGGGATGTTCCTCGAGCGTCTCAGGAAAGTGTTGCCGGTTGATGGCGTCGCTCTGGACCTGCACGGCGCAATGGTCGCTGCCCAGCATGACGACGCCGAAGGAGCGTTCATCGCGGCAGTCCGCGAGGTGATCGGGCCGAAGGTGCCGCTGGTCGTCACGCTCGATCTGCACGCCAATATCACCCGCCGCATGGACGAGTCGTGCGATGTCATCATCGGCTTCGACACCTACCCGCACGTCGACATGCACGAGCGCGGCCACGAGGCGATCGTGCTTCTCGCCCGCATGATCCGCGGCGAGGTCAAGCCGGTGCAGGTCTACCGGCAGCTCCCGCTCGTCACCATGCCGCCGATGCAGTGCACGCTCCGCGAGCCGATGCAGAGCCTGATGGCTTTCGTCCACGACCTCGAACGCCAGCCAGGCGTGTTGACGGCGACGGTTTCGATGGGCTTTCCGTTCGCTGACATCGCCGATGCTGGGGTGTCGGTGCTGGCGACGGCCGACGGCGACAAGGCATTGGCCGAGCGGACGGCCGATGCCATCGCCAACCGCATCTGGGAACTGCGGGACGAACTTCAGCCGAAGCTGACGAGCGTCGACGAGGTCATCCGCTTCGCCCGCGACAACACGCAGGGGCTCGTGATCTATGCCGACGGCTCGGACAATCCCGGCGGCGGTGCTCCGTGCGACGGAACGGTCGCGCTGCGGGCGATGATCGAGGCCGACTTCCAGGGGGGCGTGGTCGGGGTGCTGTACGATCCCGAGACGGTCGAGCAGGCCCACAAGGCGGGGTGCGGAGCGACGATCGACGCCCGCATCGGCGGCAAGACCGACGACCGGCACGGCGCTCCCGTCGAGTGCAAGGCCTACGTCCGGACGCTGAGCGACGGGAAGTTCATCCACCAGGGGCCGATGCGGCAGGGCTTTCCGGGCGAATTCGGGCGGATGGCCGTGCTGGTGGTCGGCGGAGTCGAGATCGTGCTGGCCTCTCGGCGCATGCAGCTGCTCGACGCCGAGATGCTGCGGATCAACGGGATCGCCCCGGAGCGCCGCAAGCTTCTGGTGGCGAAAAGCGCGGTCCATTTCCGGGCGCACCTCGGCCCGCTCGCCTCGCACATTTTCGACGCCGACACCCCCGGCATCCACCGACCCGACTTCGCCAACTACAATTACCAGAAGCTGCGGCGGCCGGTGTATCCCCTCGACCCGATCTCCACCCCTTGACGTCCGTCCCCGCACCGCGCACGCTTCCGTAGTCCGGCCTTCCAAGGCCGGACGAAGAGACTGTCGGAAAGGATTCGGGGCGGGGCATCGGAATCAGAGACGGTCATCGCTGAAAGGTGATTCTCGACCTGAATCGCTCCGGAGATCGCCCCCGCATCTGCAATCCCGTCACTTGACGTACGGCCTTGGAAGGCCGGACCACGAATTCGACGACGAACGAACACGCCCTCCGGACACCTCGCTGGATGCTCGACCAGACCATACGCACGCACGTCTTCGAAAACGGCCTCACGCTCCTCCTCGAGCCGATGCCGGACGTGCAGTCGGCCGCCTTCACCGTGCTGGTGCCCGCCGGCAGCATCTACGACCCCCCGCACGGCAACGGCACGTCGACGCTCCTCTGCGAAATGATGTCGCGCGGGGCGGGCGACCGCGACAGCCGCCAGCTCTCCGCGGCGCTCGACACCCTCGGCGTCCAGCGCAGCGAAGGCTCGGGTCCCAGTCACATGAGCTTCTCGGGGGCCACGCTCGGCGACAATCTCGTCGACACGCTCACCCTCTACGCCGACATTCTCCTCCGACCCCAACTTCCCGAGGACGAATTCGAGGCGGCGAAGGCGAGCGTCGAGCAGACGCTCCGATCGACCGAGGACGAGCCCCGCCAGAAGCTCCTTCAGGAGCTTCGCCGAAAGACATATCCCGCCCCGTGGGGCCTGCCGTCGGACGGTTCGCTCGACGATCTTCCCAACATCACGCCCGAGTGGGTACGGCGACACTACGACCGTTGCTTCCGCCCCAACAACACCATCGTGGCCATCGCGGGGCGGTTCAATCCGAAGCTGATCCAGGCGCAGATCGAAGACCTGCTGGGCGGCTGGCACATCGCCCCGCAACTCGATGTGCCCATCGGCGAATCGGTCCCGGTGTTCGAGCACATCGAACACGAGTCGACCCAGACGCACATCGGCATCTCGTACCCCAGCGTTCCCTACAACCACCCCGATTACTTCGCGGCGTGGGCGGCGGTCAGCGTCCTCAGCGGCGGCAGCAGCTCGCGGCTCTTCACCGAGGTCCGCGAGAAGCGGGGCCTGTGCTATTCGGTCTCGGCGAGCCTCAGCACGCTCAAGCACGACGGCCGCGTCATGTGCTATGCGGGGACGACGGCCGAGCGGGCCCAGGAGACGCTCGACGTCACGGTGGCCGAGTTGCGACGCATCGCCGACGGCATCCAGGAAGACGAGCTCGACCGCTGCAAGGCCCGGGCAAAGAGTTCTCTCATCATGGCCCAGGAATCGACATCATCGCGGTCGTCCTCGATGGCTTCCGACTGGCATCACCTCGGCCGCGTCACGACGCTCGACGAAATCCGCGACCGGATCGAAGCCCTCACCGTCGATACGGTTCTCGACTACGTCCACCGCTATCCGGCGAACAATCTGACGATCCTTACCCTTGGTCCTGAGCGGCTGAAGATGCCTTCCTGAAATGAGAACTGACCAACGACCAATGAGAAATCAGCGTCGTTTGAAGGCATTGATCGTTGGTCATTGGCTATTGAAAGAGGCTGCCGGACACCGGACGACTTGATTCGACAAATCACGCACCTTTCGATCTCTCTCGCATGCAATTCCACCAGACGCGTCTTCCTAACGGCCTGCAGATCGTCGCCGAGCTCAATCCGCGGGCGTACAGCGTGTCGCTCGGCTTCATGGTCAACGCCGGCTCGCGCGACGAAACCGCCGATGCCTCGGGAGTCAGCCACTTTCTCGAGCACATGGCCTTCAAGGGGAACGACCGGTATACGGCGGACGACGTCAACCGCATCTTCGACGAACTCGGCGCGAAATATAACGCCTACACCAGCGAGGAAGTGACGTTCTATCACGCGGCGGTGCTGCCGGAGTACCTGCCGCGGACGTTCGAGCTGTTGTCGATCCTGCCCTTTCCTTCGCTGCGGCAGGAAGACTTCGACGTCGAAAAGAAGGTCATCCTCGAAGAGATCGGGATGTACCAGGATCAGCCGAACTGGGTCGCTTTCGAAGCGGTGATGCAGCAGTTCTTCCGCGGACATCCCCTCGGTAACAGCATCCTCGGGACGTCCGACAGCATCACCGCGCTGACGTCCGAGCAGATGCGGGCGTACCACGCGCAGCGTTACCGTGCGGGAAACATTGTGCTCGCGGTGACCGGCAACACGACCTGGGACGAAGTGCAACGGCTGGCCGAGACTTACTGCGGGAAGTGGCCGGAAGGATCTCCCGGACGTCAGACGCCGGCAAACCGCCCGGCGCCGGCGCAGCGCGTCATCACGAAGGCCGACAGCGTCCAGCAGCAGGTGGCCCAGATGGCGCCCGCGCCGTCCGCCGTCGACCCGCACCGCTTCGCTGCGGAACTCCTCTCGGTCATCGTCGGCGACCACGGCGGCAGCCGCCTCTACTGGGATCTCGTCGACACCGGAGATGCGGAAGGAGCCGACCTCGGCTATCACGAGTACCACGGCAGCGGGGCCTGGATGACATACCTCACCTGCGCCCCCGAGGACGTCGCGCGGAATCTCGCCCGCATCCACGAGATCTACGACGAGGTCAACTGCAACGGCGTCACCGAGACCGAAGTGCAGCAGGCGAAGAGCAAGGTCGCCTCGCGGGTGGTGCTTCGCGGCGAGCGGCCGAAGGGACGCCTCGGTTCGCTCGCGGGGAACTGGGTCTACCGACAGGAATACCGCTCGATCGAAGACGACCTGAGCGATCTGCGGTCGGTCACGGTCGAGTCGATCCGCAAGCTTCTCGACGAATTCCCGCTCGCCCAGTTGTCAACGGCGACCGTCGGACCGCTCGAAGCCCTCACGGTTTCGTAGCTCAACCGGTCACATGCGGAGAGAGCGAGACGATCACTGTAAAGTCTCCGCGGACGTTGCGATCACTCGCTGTCGGCAAAGGGGTTCTCGATCGCGATCTTCCAGGCGCCATCGGGCTGCCGCCGCAGCACCACGGCCCCGATGCCCGCGCCGACCGGCTCGCCCCCTTCCGCATCCGCATCGGTCAGCGACCAGCGGGTGCAGCACAGAGCCACATCCCCCGCCTCAATGACCTGTGCGATCTCGACCGAAAGCCGAGGCTGAGTCGCCAGGAAGGCATCCAGCGCCTTGCGAATCGCGACGAGCCCCCTCTCCGGTTTCCCGGGCTCGGGAACGAAGGCGGCCTCCGGTTGGTATTTTGCAATTGCGGCGTTCGCGTCGCCGGCATTCAATGCGTCAATCAATTCACGCAACGTGGCGTCAGCGCGGGCTTCCGGCATGGCAGTCAACTCCTGTCAGTGTCTCAGGACGAATTGTCGGCCACAGGAGTCCTTTCAGCCAGCCAAACAGCGGCGACGAGGGAAATTCCGCTCAATTCATCGACAATGAACCACAGGATCCGCCTCCGAATGGGGTGTGGTCCTCGTGCCCAGCATCATGTCCTTTAAGAGGCGGACGAAGATGAACGCCAGGACGTATCGCCTGTTGATCAACCTCGGAGCGTCGCAGGCCCGCAAGCGGCTGAAGGGGCACGGCTTCGGCGTGAAGCGGATCGAGACGGCGGGCAAGGGCCAGGCCGTCGTGACCCACACGGCGACCGGGCGACACCTCGAGGAGTTGCGGGCTCTGCTGTCGGATGTCCTTCAGGATCCAGACGAGCCGCCGCCAATCGATTCGACCGATCCGCGGTGATGCTTTTCTCATGGAACGTTCCTCGAACGGAACCTTCCATGTGCGCCGCGGCGGTCATCGCGTCGATGGCCAGGTTCCATTCGCTCGATCACTCGGCGGCCGCCGCGAGGGCCGCTTCAAGCGTCGGAAAGCTCTCGAACTTCTGATCCCAGTCGATCGGCCGCGTCGCGCGGCGAACCGCCTCCGACAGCCCGCACATCAGCGGGAAGTGGCCCGCGCCGACAAGCCGCCCACGCAAGTGAAGCAGCAGTCCCGCTCCGCGTCCATCCATGTCGGTCACGCCGCTCAGGTCGAAAATGATCCGCCCCCCGGCAAACGCGACGACATCGAGGAGCTCACGCCGCAGCTCCTGAAACGCTTCGAGTTCGGACGGCGACGACTCGGCTCCGCAAACCACTCGAGGCGCGAGGATCCGCGCCGCCGCGACCTCATGCACGCTACGGACTTCGACCTGACGAAAGCGGCCCGCGGGATCTCTCCGCTGCAGGATCCACGCGCGGCCGCCGAGCGCATTCCGCAGGTATTGCTCCGCAATCAGGGCCGGCGGCGCGGAACCGCCCTGCGACACGCGGAGGTTCAGGAACAGGTCGCGACATCCGCAGTCGCATCCGGGAATCGAGCGGTCAAGGACGTCAATCGAGCGGTGATACCATGCGAGGGCAGCCTCGTCGTCGTGCTGCTGCCCGGCCACGTTCCCGAGGTTGCACAGCGCTCCGCCGAGGTAGACGGTGTTCGATTCATCGTCGGGAAATCGCTCGCACAGCAACTCGCGCATCGCCAGGGCCTGGCGGAAGAGTTCGGCAGCCTGGGGAAGCAGCTCGAAGTCCTGGGCCAGCAACCCCAGGTGGTTTCGGCATCCTGCAACCCAGCTGGCGTATTGCCCGTTGTCCGGATCGGCTTCGGCCAACGCCCGCCAGATGGTCTCCGCCTGACCATAGAGTCGCTCGGCGTCCTCCTTCTTCCGGAGCGTTCGGAAGAACGAAGCCAGGTCGAATGTTCCCGCCGCGACCAGGTTCCTGACGTCAGGGGTCCGCGCCCTCTCCAACCAATCGGCGAGTGTCTGGGCCTGTCGCCGGCAGGCCGCTTCCGCCAGATCGGTCTGGCGATGGCGAAGGTAGCCGGTCACTTCCGCATCGAACTGCTGGAGCAGTCTGCCGAGCGTCGCATGGTCACGACCCCCGGTCGACGGCTTCGACAGCCCACAACCCGTCGTTCCCAGAGTGCGGGACGTTTCGCGCCGAAAGAGAGATTTCACCCAGTCGCCCAGGCCCATCGGAAACTCTCCCAAGACGCGACATCACACCGCCAACCTGCACCGGCGTGATTCTAACATTCCACGTCCTCACGCAACGAAGACTTGCCTGGGATTTCGCAGCCCTGGTGGAAGCGGATCCTGAGGTTCTTCGGGGCTTGACGTCTGCCGCCGCAAAAAACAGAAAGCGCCGCGCTCGCCGATTTCGTAAAGTGATTCGACCTCCCACTGCTAACGACGCGCTACGACTGGCGACGGCCGGCACGGTCGGAATCAGGGCGGTGGGGCTCTCTGCAGACAACGGATTACGAATCCGTCATTGCCGCGGGGCCCTCGCCACTATCCTCTGAATCGACAGTCGACTGCGTTCTACCCTGTATCACGTTTCCTCTCACCACAGGAGATCGCCATGTATGACATGCAGAATCTGACGAAGATGAAGAAGCTCGGTGAAATGGCCCCCGAAGCGGTTGCCGCCTTTCATGCCTTCGACAAAGCGGCCTTTGAGCAGGGAACGATCCCGCTCAAGTACAAGGAGTTGATGGCGGTGGCGGTCGCCCTGACGACACAGTGTCCCTACTGCATCGAGATCCACGCCAAAAAGGCCAAGAAGGCCGGCGCGACCGAGCAGGAGCTGGCCGAGACCGCGATGGTGGCCGCCGCATTGCGGGCCGGCGGAGCCGTGACCCACGCAACCCACACGCTCGACTGAGTCCGCCCCGCGACGTCTGACGCTTGAGTGCTTCGCTCGCTTTTCGCGATGCGACAGAGGCAGAACAACTCCGGCCCGCGGATGGCGCGAATCGGCGCGAATGAAGACAGAGACCGGAATCAGAACCATGTGGTACGGATCCGCGGGACGTAATCCCTGCGGATTCGGAATTTCAACTTGCCTCTGATTCCGGCTTCATTCGCGATCCTTCGCGCCATTCGCGGGCCGGTCTTTTTGCTCTCCATTCTCGATAAGCAACGAACTACTCCGCCGACTTCGGTTCGACCGACACTTCGATCAGTCGCCCGTCCCGCACCAGCCCAAGCAGGAAGGCGTTCTCGGACGGGAGAGTGCTCAGGATGCGGTGGAGATCGTCGGTGCCGAGCACGATGCGGCCGTTGACCGAGACGATCAGGTCGCCCACGTCGATCCCCGCGCGCGACGCCGGGTGCATCACCCTAATGGTGGCGGTGCGGGTGTATAGAGAGTGCGTGATGGGGCGCAGAAAGATACCCTCCTTGGTGTGTTGATTCCCAAGCGTGGCGTGAGCCGCGCCGGCTTCAAGGA
>JADZEF010000255.1 GCA_020850695.1 Planctomycetaceae bacterium
ACGGACGAGATGAAGCCTCCGGTCGCGAGAATGGCGACGCTCCGCCCCCCCGGTTGCCGGAGAAGTTGCCGCCCCCGATAGTCCCACCGCCGCCGCGGTTGAATCCGCCGGACGGCATGCCGCCACCGCCCCGGTTGAATCCTCCGCCGCCACCCCCACAACCTCCGCCACCACGGTTGAATCCGCCGCCACCGCCCCCAAAACCCCCGCCGCCGCGACCGCCGCCACCAAACCGCCCCGCTTCGGCGCTGTTCTGACAAGAATCAGGAAGCAGCACCATTCCCAGCCAGGCCGCGACCAGCACGGCCAAGGAAATTCGTGAATGCATGAGAGAACCTCCCCGGTTCTATGAACGTTGGAATGATCAAACCCAGTCCCGCACGCCGCCGTCACTCGTCACTTCGTTGCGGTGACGCGCTTCACCTTGACGGGTCCGACGTCGGGCTGAGATTCACCATCCACCGTCCGCTGCACCGACTTCCACAGGAAGGCGTCATCCCCCGAGCGAACCATGATGTTGAGCGCAGTCGTCCGAGTTCCATCCGGCAGCGTGCCGATTGACTCGATCTGCCATTCGCCATTGACCCAGTGCCAGTTCGATTCGCCGATGCCGCCATGTTCATCGAACAGCCAGGCCCTGATGTGGCCCACCGCCGGATCAACACCGATCACCTGCACGCCGGAGATGGTCGGGTCGCCTTCCTTCTTGGGCTTCAACGTATACTGCGCCTTGAGGAACGACTTGTTGACGGTCCACTCGTAAGTCGTCGTGGCCTTCATCCCCTCGCTGTCCGATTCCCACGTCCCGACCAGCCATTCCAGGTCCTTCAGCGTGGGGGGGCTCTGCTGCTCGCTCCATTCCTTGAGAAGTGCGATTTTCCACTTTCCCCCTTCACGCACATACAGCGTGCTGAAGCGGCTCACCGTCGACGGCCCCGACTTCGGCGTGACGGTGAACTTCCCCTCTTCAATCGCCGCGTCGGTCCCCAGGAACCGCACCGCCTCGCTCTTCGATTCCGCTTTGACGCCCGTTCGCTTCTCGAAGAACTTGCCGTACGCCTTCGCGAGTTCTTCGCGGCCGCGAATCGGGTCGCCGTCGTCGTCGATGTATTCCGCATTTTCCGTGAACATCCCCGCCACGAACTTCACATCCCCCGCTTCGAAGGCTTTGGCGAACGCCGCCGATGCCGCTTCGATCGCCTTCTCGTCCGCAGCGCGCCCGGAGGGAGCCTTCGCATCCGCCTTCCCCGTCTGTGCCGAACCGCTCTGGCTCAACAGACATGTCCCCGTGACCGCCACGAGCACTGCAACTGCCGCTACGCCGACTCTGGTACGACTCATCGTTATCCCTCCCACTCCACAGAATAACCCACCACCTCCGCGACTCTATCCAGGCGATTTGTGGGCGACAACAAGCCGTTGCGAGAATCTCGCGAACCACCACAGAGAAAGACATAAACCATCATCACGTCAACTCTTGTGGATGGATGCGACAGTCGCTCCGAGGGTCCGAGGCTGAAGCCGCCTGAATTGGCCGTGGAATCACATCGCCTTCACATAATCTTCACATTTCTCTGCTTTACTCCCGCTGCGACCTTTGAGCGTCGTCTCAGACGACGACTGCGGCCGACTGATACCGCTCTGCGTTCCGCAGGACGGAAGGAATTGAAGATTCGTGACCGCATTTCGGCGGCACGACCAGAGGAGTCGAACATGCGGTTTTCTCGCCGATCCCTGCCGACCATCGTCGCCGCCGCGGTGATGACGGTTGCCGCCCTGGCACCGTCCTCGCTGGCGCTGGCTCAGGTGAAGCTCGACCCGAAGCTCCCGTCTTACAAGCCGGTTGCCGGCGTCTCGGGAAGCATCAAGGGGGTCGGCTCGGACACGATGAACAACCTCATGACCCTCTGGGCCGAGGGTTTCCGGAAGTTCTATCCGGCGGTGCGGATTGAAGTCGAAGGCAAGGGAAGCAACACCGCCGTCCCCGCCCTCATCAACGGGACCGCCACGTTCGGCCCGATGAGCCGCGAGTTGAAGCAGGAAGAGATCGATGTCTTCAAGAAGAAGTTCGGCTGGGCTCCCGCCCAGATCGCCACCAGCATCGACATGCTGGCCGTCTATGTGAACAAGGACAACCCGATCAAGCAGCTGTCGCTTCCACAGGTCGACGCTATCTTCTCGTCGACCCGCAAGCTCGGTTCACCCAAGGAACTCCTCACCTGGGGAGATGTCGGACTCGACGGAGAATGGAAGTCGACTCCCATCAGCCTCTACGGCCGCAACTCGGCTTCAGGCACCTACGGCTACTTCAAGGAACACGCATTGGGCAAGGGGGACTTCCGCGACACCGTGAAAGAGCAGCCCGGAAGCCCCGCCGTGGTTCAGGCCGTCGGAAGCGACAAGTTCGGCATCGGCTACAGCGGCATCGGGGTCATGACGGCCGACGTTCGGGCATTGCCCCTCGCGAAGAAGGGCGGAGGCAAGGCGATCGCGGCCGAGCCTGAGCACGCTTACAACGGCGACTATCCCCTCGCCCGTCCTCTGACGCTGACGCTCAACTACAATCCGAAGGTTCCTCTCGAACCGCTCCGCCGCGAGTTCGTCCGGTTCGTGCTCAGCAAGGAAGGCCAGGAAGTGGTGATCAAGGACGGCTACCTCCCCGTCACCGCGGCGATGGCCAGGCGGGCGCTCGAGCAGGTGGGGCTGAAGTAGAAGTGTCGGGCGGTTCATGACTCACTGCGAAAAAGTCCAGCTTTGGACCGCCTGAAGCGAGGATGGGGTGGCCGGGTCTGAGGCTTTGCGAAGGCCCGGAATTTTGATACGTGACCCACGCTTTTGGATGAGCCGCAATCAGTGGTAACGTGGGCTGGATCACAGGCCACGATTCCCGACTGAGTCAATGGCTGACACGATCCGATTTTCCGAGATGGATTACTGATGCCCTCCCCCTCCTCGTTCACCGGACGCTCCCGCGAGCGGCGGACGCGGTGGGGCGTGCGCCTCGGCGACTGGCTCGCCCGCACCATCATCACCGTCGGGGGCATCGGCACCATTGGTGCAGTGCTCACCGTCTGCCTGTTCCTTTTCGCGGTCGTCGCGCCTCTCTTTTCGAAGGCGCGGCTCGACTCGCTGACGGCCTACGCGGCGCCTTGGAGCCGCGGTCATTCGGACGTCGTCGAGTTGAACGAATTCCAGCATCTCGGTGCGGTGGTTGCCCCGGACGGAACGCTGACAGCCTACAGTGCCGATTCCGGCGAGGTGATCCAGACGACTCCCGTCGTTGAAGGATCGCGGCCGACGCTGGTGCGGCGCGTCACGGGCAGCTCGCGGCTGATCTTCGGATTCGAAGATGGCAGCGTGCGTCTCGGCCGCCTCACCTTCGACGCGAACATTCTGGATGCCGAGGCACTTCCTGCCGAGCTCCGATCGATGCCGCCCGGATCGGTTCGCCCCTACGAAGGCGGCATCCTGGAACGAACCGTATCGGGCCTCTTTCGATCGCAATCGGTCGCTGCGACCACGGGGGCCGAGCTTGCGGTGGCCGACGGCCCGATCGTCGCGGCCGACCTGATCGCCGCGGGCGACGCACTCCTGCTCGCGACGCTGACGAAGGCCGGCAAGCTGCACCTCAGCCAGCTCACCGAACGCGAGGACTTCGTCACGGGAGAGAAGAAACTGTCGGCCGAAGGGACGTATCCGGTCGCTTATGACGGCGGAACGCGCGGCGCCCCGCAATTCCTCGTTCTGACCGGTCGCGGGGACAACCTGTACCTGGCCTGGAAGGATGGAGCGGCCCAGCGTATCGACACTCACGCTCCGGACAACGCCCGCAAGGTTCAGGACATTCAACTGGTCGACGGCGGCGTCGAGTTGACGGCCCTTCAGACGATCCTCGGCCGCAACACGCTCGTCGCCGGCGACTCGAAGGGTGGCCTTTCCGGCTGGTTCCTCGTCCGGCGACCGTTGAATGACGGCAGCGGCGGCGACCTTCCCGAACTGGTGCACACCAAGTCATTCGCACGCGGCCCTGCAGCCATCACGACGCTCGCCCCCGCAAATCGCAGCCGGGTCATCGCAGCCGGATATGCGGATGGCGCCGTGCGCCTCTACCAGGTCACTTCAACCGAACTCCTCGCATCGAGCGTCACCGGCGGTCAGGTCGACCGCCTCCTCGTCAGTCCGCGCGACGACGGCCTCACCGCCTTCTCCGGCGAGCATGTCAGCCGCTGGAACCTCGATCTGAAGCACCACGAGACGTCGCTCCACACGCTCTTCGGAAAAGTCTGGTACGAGGGCTATCCCGAGCCCGCTCACGTCTGGCAGTCGACCGGCGGCACCGACGATGCGGAGCCCAAGCTGGGGCTCATTCCGCTGATCTTCGGAACTCTCAAGGCCACCACGTACTCAATGCTCTTCGGGGCTCCCCTCGCGCTTCTTGCCGCCCTTTACACCAGCGAATTCCTCGACCGCGGCACGCGGGCCCGTGTGAAGCCGGCTGTCGAGATGATGGCCAGCCTTCCCAGCGTCGTCCTCGGATTCCTGGCGGCGCTGGTGTTCGCCCCCATCGTTTCCGACATCCTCCCCGCGATCGCCGCCGGCTTGTTCGTCATCCCGCTGTCGGTCGTCGTTGGGGCGCTCCTTTGGCAGTTGCTCCCGCCATCATTCACGTTGCGGCGCGGCCACTGGAAGATCTACGGAATCGGCCTGACGATTCCGCTCGGAATCGTCCTCGCGGCCTCATGTGGGCCACTGGTCGAACGCCTGCTGTTCAGCGGAGACGTCAAACGCTGGCTCGACGGTCGCCGCGTCGGAAGCGAATTCGGCAGCGCCTGGGGCGGCTGGATGCTGATGGGACTGCCGCTGAGCGCACTCCTCACCGCGTTCCTCTCGTCGCGCTTCGTCAGTCCTCGACTGATCCAGCGCTACGGAACCGGCGACCGCACCACGTTCGCCCTGCTGATGATCGCCCGCTTCGTCGTCGCCATCCTGGCCACGCTGGCCATTGCGGCGCTGTTCGCATCCCTCCTCACGCTCGTCGGACTCGACCCGCGCGGCCCGTTCGTCGGAACCTACATCGCCCGCAACGCTCTGATCGTCGGATTCGTGATGGGTTTCGCCATCATCCCCATCATCTACACGCTGGCCGATGACGCCCTTGTGTCAGTCCCCGAGTCGCTCCGCTCCGCCTCGCTGGGAGCCGGCGCGACGCCGTGGCAGACAGCCATCCGCATCGTCATCCCCACTGCGATGAGCGGACTTTTCTCGGCCCTGATGGTCGGACTGGGCCGCGCCGTCGGCGAAACGATGATCGTGCTGATGGCAGGCGGCAACACGGCCATCATGGACCTCAACCCCCTCAATGGATTCCGAACGCTCTCCGCGAACATCGCGGTCGAAATTCAGGATCCGCCTCCTGGAAGCACTCACTTCCGCACGCTGTTCCTGTGCGGGCTGACTCTCTTTGTGCTCACGTTCCTTGTCAACACGCTGGCCGAGATGGTACGTCTGCGGTTCCGGAAGAGGGTGTATCAACTATGAGCACCGTCTCTCCCGCCACCGCTGCACCGCCGCAGGAACCGGCGCCCGTCAAAGACCGCTGGCGACGCCGCGGCCGCCGCACGTCGAATTCCGGCAACGCTCTCGTCGCTCGCGGCGAACCGCTCGTGTGGCTGACCGGCGGAGCCCTCATCCTCACCGGTCTGATGATCGCCGGTCTGCTGACCCTCGTCTTCCTCCAGGGAATCGGCACCTTCTGGCCGAAGCCGATTCTCCGCATCGCCCTGACCGACGGCTCCGTGCTCCTCGGCGAAATCGCCCGCGTCGAAGAGCGTGAGCTCCGCACCGCCGACCTCGAACTCCTGACACCCGCTCAGGCCGAAGCCGCCCGTCTCCTTCTGAACGGAGCCGACATGCGGACTATCAATCGCCGGCTGGTGCGGGTCGGAAACTTCGAGCTGACTCAGGAACACTTTCGCCGCATCGATGACTTCGACGTTGCCCCTTCGGGAGAAAGTCTGCCCGAGTGGGCCGTCGTCCTCGAACGGGTCGAATGGGGCCGCTTCTACGGCGAGCCGGAAGCGTTCATCGTCCGCACCCCGCGTCCGATCTCTGGGGACGAAGAGCAGCTCGCCCGCATCGTCACGTTCTTCGAGCAGAACACCCCGCGCCTGACCGAACCGGGCGACGTCCCCGAGTCCCTCGTTCCCGACCTGCAGGCGCAGTTGAAGGCGCTGCGGGCCAAATCGACCGAGTCCCTCTTCGAACAACGACGGGCCGAGCCGACCACCGGCACACTCGAAGTCACGCAGGAAGACGGCACCGTCGTCCCGCTGCCGCCGACGACTGCGGCCAAGCCTGCCGAAGTCGCCGACGAGGGAATGGCCGTCACCGAGTTGCGGGAAGTCTGGAAATCGGCGGCCGAAGCGTGGCGCGAGTTCCAGAGCCGTCACGCGCGGGTCCGGGGTGTCTACGCCCGGCAGAAGCAGCTCGAACGGGATTCGCTGGGAGAGATCAACCGCGTCCTTGAGAACTCCCGCATTCGGCTTCGGGCGGAAGAAATGCGGACGGGACTCCCGCTGGTCGCCCGGGCCGAGCAGATCCGTTCGGCCGAAGAATCTCTGAATGCGATTCTCACCCCGTGGGAAGAGCAGCAGCAGACCGTCCGCCAGATAGAACGCCGGTTTGGCGTCGATTCGCCGGCCGCCACGGTAGGACGCAAGGTGCTGGCGGTCCTGAAAAACGATGTCGATGCCGCCCGCGGCGAGCCCGACGCTCAACTCGCCGCCGCACGAACCACGCTCGCCGCCCTCCCCGAGGAAGGTTCCGCCGCCATCGAGACCTTTCTCGAAAGCCAGCGTCAGGGTCAGCGGGATACGCTCCGCGTGGTGGGCGAAATCGACGACGTGAAGCGCGAAGCGGGTCGTTATGAATTACAGATGCGAACCATCACCGGCCAGTCAACCGGGTTGCGGGCAGCCGATGTCGTCCGAGGCTATCCCGCCAATCAGTTGACCTTCGGCAGCCGCCTCAAAATCTACCTCTCCCGCTGGTGGGAGTTCCTGTCCGACGAGCCGCGCGAGGCGAACAGCGAAGGAGGCGTCTTCCCCGCCATCTGGGGCACGGTCACGATGACCCTCATCATGTCGCTGGCGGTGGTGCCGTTCGGCGTCCTGGCGGCCCTTTACCTTCGCGAATACGCCCGCGGCGGCATCATGGTGAGCGCCGTGCGGATTGCCGTGAATAATCTCGCCGGCGTGCCGAGCATCGTCTTCGGCGTCTTTGGCCTCGGGTTTTTCTGCTACATCGTTGGAGCCTACATTGACGGCGGCCCGAAGAACGCCGGCATCACCCCGTGGCCTGCCAGGACCTGGCTGGCCGCGGCGACAGCGCTGGCGTTGACGGCCCTTACCGCGTTCCTCTTCGGACTCTTCTCACTCACCAGCCGCCGGGCGGAAGCCTCGACTGTGCGGCGGTGGTTGGGACGCGGGTCGCTTGTGCTGTGGCTCGCCGCAACTGTCCTGCTGATTTTCGTCATTGCACGCACTCCCTACTTTGGCGGGTTTTACGCCCCGCAACTCCCCAACCCGACCTACGGCAAAGGCGGCCTCATCTGGGCCTCGCTCACGTTGTCTCTGATGACGCTACCCGTGGTCATCGTCGCGACGGAAGAAGCACTCGCCGCGGTTCCCAATTCGATGCGCGAGGGATCCTACGCGTGCGGGGCCAGCAAGTGGCAGACGATTCAGCGGATCGTCCTGCCGCGGGCTCTGCCGGGCATCATGACGGGAATGATTCTCGCCATGGCCCGCGGCGCCGGAGAAGTCGCCCCGCTGATGCTGGTGGGTGCAGTCAAGCTCGCGCCCGATCTCCCGCTGGACACGAGCTTCCCGTTCCTGCATCCCGACCGCAGCTTCATGCACCTCGGTTTCCACATCTACGACCTGGGCTTCCAGATCCAGAACAGCGACGCCTCGCGCCCGATGGTCTTCACCACGACGCTCGTCCTCATCGCCATCATCGTGGGATTGAACCTCACCGCCGTCTGGCTGCGGGCTCGATTGCGACAACGCTACAAGGTGACTCAATTCTGACGGTCACCAGGATCATCGTCTCACGGGCTGAACTTCCAGGGTGTGCGGGTTACTCTTCAGTCTGGCCGGCTTATGACTGCACCTCTATATCCGACATCGTCGCGGCATGATTCCGAGAATCGTGCGGCGTCCCTATTTCGATCTCCTTCCATGCCAGACACGACGACCGCCACGCCGAGCCCCGAAGATCGTCGCGATCCTTCGGCCGCGCGGATCGCGCGTCCGGAAATCGGCGCGGAGGCGCCCGCCGGCGATGCTTATGCCGGCCGGCGTCCGCTCCCCCGTTCCGAGGTGACGCTGGCCAACGGACGCCTCGCCGCCATCGCCCAGGGGAAAGAACTGCCGCCGGAAATTCATCCCGCGGTGCGCGAGGAAAAGTTCGTCCTCGACGTCAAGAGTTTCAATCTCTGGTATGGCGAAAAGCAGGCCCTGTTCAATGTGAGTCTCGGTATCCCCCAGGGAAAAGTAACCGCCATCATCGGACCGTCGGGCTGCGGAAAGTCGACGCTGCTGCGGTGCGTCAACCGCATGAACGACCTCCTGGATACCGTCCGCATCAAGGGGGACATGCTGCTCAACGGCGACTCGATCTACGACCGCGGGGTCGACGTCATCGAGCTCCGCAAGCGGATGGGAATGGTCTTCCAGAAGCCCAACCCGTTCCCGATGAGCATCTACGAGAACGTCATCTACCCGCTCCGCATCGACGGCATCCGCGACCGCCGCACGCTCGACGAAGTGTGCGAGCAAAGCCTCCGCGGTGCCGCCCTGTGGGACGAGGTGAAGGACCGCCTCCAGGACAGCGCCCTCGGCCTCTCGGGCGGTCAGCAGCAGCGATTGTGTATTGCCCGGGCCATTGCCGCCGAGCCCGAAGTGCTG
>JADZEF010000256.1 GCA_020850695.1 Planctomycetaceae bacterium
ATGAGCTGCGACGGCAGGGAACGCCGGTTTCCCCGCGATCCCTGAGGCGGTACTGGACCGCGTGGTCCGAAGCGGGGGGAGATCGACGAGCCCTCCTATCACGGATCGCCCACCGGGGACGCCGCGGGCAGTCTCGAAAGACGGGTTTCCTCAGCCGCGAGCCGGTGCTCAGGAAACTCGCTGACGAGGCGATCCGGAGCGTCTATCTCACCACCGCCCGAAGGCCGATCTCGGCCGTCGTGCGGCGGGTGCTGGAAGACCTCGAGCGCCGGAACTCCCGGCTCCCCGCCGCGCAGGCGGTTCCGATTCCCCGCACAAGTGCTTTGAGCCGGGCCATTGCCCGGCGGATCGCGCGGCTCGATCCGTGGGAAGTCGACCGGGCGCGGTGGGGACGGCGGATCGCCGACCAGCGGCATCAGCCGAAGTCACGGCAGCGGCTGGCGACCCGGATCCTCGAACGGGTGGAGATCGACCATAGCCCGCTCAAGGTGGTGGTGGGCACCGAGGCCGGACCGATCGGCCAGCCCTGGCTGACGGTCCTGATCGACTACTACAGCCGCATGATCCTCGGGTTCTGCCTCGGCTTCGAGCCGCCCTCTTATGGCGTGATCCGTGAAGCCTTGCGGCAGGCGATCCTCCCCAAGACGGGGCTCAAGGCCCGCTATCCCCGACTCCAGGGGGACTGGCCCTGTTATGGGATCCCCGAAAAGCTGGTTTGCGACCGGGGCTCCGATTTCACCAGCAAGGATCTCGAGGCGGCGGCGTTTCAGCTTGGATTCGATCTCGATTTCAACCCGCCGCGGACGCCGCATTTCAAGGGGACGGTCGAGTCGTTCTTCGACGTGCTCAACGATCAGCTCCTCTCGTCCCTTCCGGGCCGGACGTTCCGGAGCTGGGAGCGGCGGGCGGATCACAATGCGGACGATGGTCCGCTACTGCCGTACGAGGCGCTGCTGGAGATCATTCACCTGCATCTCGTCGACGGCTACGCCGCCAGTCCGCATCCCACGGCGGGGAAGACCCGCCGGGAGATGTGGGTCGAGAGCGCGGCGGAGTTTCCGCCGTGCCTGCCGGCCTCGCCGGAAGATCTGATCGTGCTGTTGGCGCGGCGGGTGGAACGTTCGCTCGCGGCCCGGGGCATCGAGCTGGGGGGGATGTTCTACACCAGCGACGAGCTGCTGGCCCTCCGGGCCGATCTCCCGGCGCACAACCTGAGCGTCGATCGGCTGCAGGTGCGGTACAACCCCTGGGATCTGGGAGAGGCCTGGGTGCTCAACCCGATCTCCCGCCGGTTCATCCGCGCTCCCGCGGTCGATCCCGCCATGAAGGGTTTGACCGAGTACCAGTGGCGGGTGCTCAAGAAGGCGGTGCGGGACCGGTTTGAAGCCCCCGACGAGATTGCGTCGCTGGCCGCCGGCCGGAATGCGATCCGGGACGTGGTCGAATCGGAAGTCCGGAAGCCGTCGCGAAGGCGGCGAGTCCGGGCCGCCCGGTTCCTGCAGCAGACCCCGCCGCACAACCCCGGCGAGCTGGTGCTCTCCGAGGATGCATGGGTCGATGTGGAGAGTGCGGGAGCGATGTCTCTCGCACACGATTGCGCTCCGCAGACCGATTCGGCATTCCCCCCAGATCCTTTGGACGCCGCGCCAGAAACTTCTGCTGTTCCGACCCCCTCCGTTCCGGATTCCGACTCGGAGCTTTCCGAGCTCGATGTCGACGACTGGGACGTCGCGTGCTGAGCGGCGAGGTCGCGTTCTTCGTCTCCCTCTGTCTCTCCATCCTCTGCCCTCTATCTCTCCATCTCTCCATCCCTCTGTCCCTCCCCCTTTCCCGGAGATCGTTCCATGTCCCGATCCGAGAGTGCCGCGGCCGATCGCGGGACCTGGCGGGAGACGCCGGTCCCTGAGCGGATCGACCGGGCCAGCAAGCTGATTGTGCTGCATCCCCGCTTCCGCGACGCGGTGCTCCTGCTCGAGCGGTGCCATCAGTCGTTTCATCGCGCGGGCGAACCGGAGTGCGGGGCGCTCCTCGGAGCGTCCGGCGTCGGCAAGACGAGCGTCGTCGAGCACTACGGCCGGGCGTACCCGGCCGCCGAGACCGACACGGGAATCCGCCACCCGGTCCTCCGCGTGACGCTGCAACCCGAGGCCCGTCCCAAAGGGATCGCGGCCGACATCCTGCTGGCCCTGGGCGATCCCGCCTGGAGCCGCGGCACCGTCCAGTCCCTCACCAGTCGGGCGGTCCGGCTGCTGGCGCGATGCGGCGTCGAACTGATCGTGTTCGACGAGTTCCACCACCTGTTCGACATCGACCGGGCGCGGGTGATGACCAAGGCCGCCCAGTGGCTCAAGGTGCTGATCGTCAACACCAAGATCCCGGTCGTGGTGTGCGGCATGCCCGAAGCCGAGCATGTGCTCCGCGCCGAGCATACGGAGCGGCGGTTCAAGGAGCGGGTGGCGCTGCGTTGCTTCACCTGGCGGACGCCGGTGGGACGCAAGGAGTTCTGCGGGATGCTCAAGAAGCTCGACCTGACACTGCCGCTGGCGGAAGAGTCGGGACTGGCGGAACCCGACCTCGCAGGCCGGTTCTATCTCGCCTGCCGCGGCGTGCCTGACTACCTCATGACGCTCGTGCGGGGAGGACTGACGGAGGCGCTCCGGCGGGGAAGCGAGCGGATCGAACGGACCGACTTGGCGCGGGTGTATGAAGCGAAACTCTCCCAGCAGCGGATCCTGGTCGAACAGGCCAATCCGTTCGTGGGGGAGCTCGACCAGAGCGCCCTCGATCGGGTGCAACCGGCCGACGCGTCCCGGTCGGCGGGCGTCGGCCTCACGCCCAAGGCCGCCCGCGCCCGCCCGCGTCCCGTGCGGGCGGGCGACTTTCTGGGAGGCGGCTGATGGAACATGTCCGTCCGCTGCCGGTCCGCGAGGCGCTCCAGCCGGGCGAATCGCTGGCCAGCCTGGTCCGGCGGCATGCGGTGGCGATGGGATATGAGAACCTGCACCGGTTGTTGGAGGATCTGCCACTTTCGCGCCGCGCTCCGGCACTCAACTCCCTGGCCACCGACTCTGTCCTCGAACCACTCGGCGTGCTGCTTCGCCAATCCGGCGAGCGCCTGCGCGGGGCGACCGTCCATCGCTTCACTCACCAGCTGAGTCTTGTCCCACGCGAGGTGCCGCCCCCCGCACTCTGTGACTCCAAGACAGCCCTTCGATTCTGGACGACCGCCGGGTCTCCGGTCTGTCCTCTCTGCTTCCAAACGGATCCCGCCTATGAACGGCTCCTGTGGAGCTTTCGTCCGCTTCCCTTCTGTCGGGAGCATGGCTGTTTCCTCCACGCGGCCTGCTCGTTCTGCGGTCGGGCGTTTCGGCCGGAGCGGCTGGATGTGCGACGCTGCCGATGCGGAGCGGACGTCTCCACGCTTCCCGTCCTTCCGATTCCGACACTCGCCCAGTCCTTGACGGAGTCGATTTCGGAGTGGCTGCTGCAGGGGAAACTTCCCTTGCCCGGCCTGACCGTCGCGGCCGGGTTCTGGTGGGTCGATCGGCTGGCCTCGGCCGTCGGCCGCACGCCGTCCTGGCTGACAGCGCAGCGTGAACGCTGGTCGGTTTCCGCCGAAGTTCCCGAGGAGAGCCTCTCCTGGCTCGCGGCGGCCGATCTGCTCCGGGATTGGCCGCGACGGTTCGAGGCCTTCCTCGATGTGTTTCAGACCGTCACCCGCCACCGGCATGCGGTGACCGGCGTCAGCCGGGGATTCGGTCGGCTGCTGCGTGAGGCGCAACACCTCGAACGGAAGGGCTTTCCCGGTCCGGCGGACGCGCTGCGGAGTTATCTCCTGACGCGCTACTCCCGCGGGCACCTCAATGCCATGGTCTGTCTGTTTCGGGATCCGCTGCATCGGGAGCGGCTGACCGATCGGGCGTGGATGTCGCAAACCGAAGCGGCGCGTCCGCTCGGGCTGCGGCAGGGGGCCGTGGCCGAGCTGGTGCAGCGCGGGATTCTCACCGGACAGATTGCGGCGGTGGGAATCCACGGGCGGTCGGTGGGTCTGGTGGCCCGCGAGTCGGTGATGCGGTTGCGCGAGGAACTGACGAGCGCCCTGACGGTTCCGGAGGCCGCCGGTCGCCTCGGGCTCAGCCGGGACCGTGTCATTGAGTTGATTCGGGAAGGGCTCCTGCCGCGCTGCGTCCACACCCACCAGGGCTGGAAGATCCCGACTGCGTCCTTCGAGGCCGTCCGCCGTCTCTTGGACGCCTTGCCGTTCGAGACGGCTCCAGCTGCCGATGCGATTGACCTGAAAGAAGCGATGCGGCGGTTCAGCCGCCGCGGCCTGACCCTGGTGCGTCTGCTCAATGCGATCGGAGAGGGTCACGTCCCGGCTGTCCGCATGGTCGATTCGTCCGGCGTCCGCGGCGTCCGCATTCGGGTATCGGATCTGCAGAAGCTTCTCACTGCGGTGCCGCATGCGCGGCAGTCCGAGGAGGCGTCCCCCATTCCCTCGCTCGCGGCCCGGCTCTTCTCCGGTCGTCCGCTCCAGCACAGTCTCCTTCGCCGGTGGATCCAGGCCGGACTGCTCACTGCGCACCGGATCGGGCGGCGATGGCAGATCCCGCCCGATGAAGTGGATCGGTTCCAGGCCCGCTATTGCCTGGCGGACGAAGCCTGCCGGCTCCTGGGCATTCATCGCCGGACACTCTCGCGCTGGGAAGCCGAGGGACGGATTGCCGCCGTCTATGGCCGCCGCACTACGGCGGGTGTGCGCACTTCTGTCTTCCACCGTGCGGACGTGGAGTCTCTGCGGACTGCCGATTCGTGGTCGTGATCTGCGTCATGCCTTTCTCCCTCTCGTGAGATCGCTCCTTTGGACCTGCTCTTTCCCCTGGCCCTCACGGGCCTGGCGTTGTTGGTCGCCGTTCTGGCCCTCGTCCGGCGGATCCGGATCGAACGCGCCCTGCGGCGGCTGCTCACTCGACTCCTCACTCTCTGGAGACGTTCGCATGCTCCCCCTTCTGCGGATCGGGCTGCCGATCCTGCTGACTCTGCTCATCGGTTGTGATGATGATCCCCATTCCGAACGGCGGCAGGCGGCCGAGAACGCCTCCGCGGCCCGCCGCCTGATCGAAGCGGATGCCGCGATCCGCAAGGATTATGCGACCGTCGCACGGAACCTTTCGGCCGAACGCACCGAGATTGGCCGTCAGCGCGACCAGCTCGAAGCCGAGCGTAAGGACCTCGCGATCGAGCGGCAACGAGCGCCCCTGATCGCCGAAGGGCTGCGCTCGTCTGGATTGCTTCTGCTCTCCGGCCTGCCGCTGATCCTGTGCTGGGCTCTCCTACTCTATCCGCAGGACGAGACAGGGGCCGCGGAACTGGAGGATCTGTTGATTCTCGAAGTCTCGGGCATCGAGACCACGCTGGCGGAGCCAGCCCAAGTCACCGCGGCCGAAAAGGCTGGCGATCCGAGACTCCTCCCATGTCTGTTGGAGGGCGGGTCGGCTCCTCCGCCCACCTCTTCGTGTGATTCGATTCGTTGAGACAAAGTGCCTTTGTCCCTGGGAAACGGTTGTGTGCCTCGTCACCCGACCGCCCCGAGGGGGGCGGTCTTCCCTTTCTGGAGAACGCCCCATGCTGTCGACCTCTCGACCCTCCGCCCGCCCGCCGCGCTGGCAGGGGAAGTTTCTGGCCTTGCTGCCCGCCCTCAAGAGCCAGTTGCAGTACGCCTTCCGCCAGCTGGAAGGAGACGACTATGACGAGGCCCTGCAGGAAGCGGTCGTGAACGTCTTCGTCGCGTTCCGCCGGCTCGTCCGGCAGGGACGGTCCGACCGGATCTTTCCCTCGGCCCTGGCCCGCTTCGCCGCGGCTCAGGTGCGGCAGGGTCGGCAGGTCGCCACACGGCAGAATGTTCGCGACGTCCTCTCCCGCTACAGCCAGCGAAAGAAGCAGTACCACGTCGAACCGCTCGAGCGGTTCGACCCGCGAAAGGGGGAATGGGCGGAGGCGATCGTCGCCGACTCCCGCACTCCCGTCCTCGATCAGGTCTGTTTCCGGATCGACTTCTCCGACTGGCTCACGCAGCTCGGCCCTCGCAACCGCCGCATCGCCCTGGCCCTGGCCCGAGGCGAGTCGACCCTCGTCGCCGCCCGGAAGTTCCGGATTTCCCCCGCTCGCGTCTCCCAGCTCCGCCGGGAGTTTCAGGAGTCTTGGCGGGAATTCCAGGGGGAACTCGACCGGGATTCCCCGCTGCGGACCCTCGTCTGCTGCTGATGTTCTCAGTTCCCTGACTGTTCCCCGTGACGACCGGCCTCCGCGTCAGTGCGAAGGCCGGTCGTCGTTCGTTTCCGTGCCCCTCCATTTCTCACCAGGAGAAGAGACTCATGCGACAAACGGATTTGAATCGGGCGGTAGCCAAGGCCACGGGCGATTCCGTGTCCGACGTGGCCCGCCACGGGTTCCAGTTGCTGGAGCCCGACCGGCCTCCTCTCCCGGAGGCCGAGCTTCTGGACCGCGAAGACCCCTCCTCACTCGAGCCGGATCCGACCCGGACCGAACGCCTCGCCTCGTGAACGCTTCGGTCGACTCGTCGTGTCGAGCGCCTTACCACATCCTCTTTCCCTCTCCTCTCAGGACTTCCCCATGCAGATTCTGTTCATCAACAACGACGGCGGCGGATTCGCCGATCAGATCAAGATCCCGGACGGGACGACCGTCTCGGACCTCTTCGCCCAGCGGATGCCGGGGCGCAATGCGTCGCATTATCTGATCCGGGTGAACCGTCAGCCGGTCGCATCCGACGCGGTGCTTCAACCGGGTGACCGTGTGAGTTTCACGCCCACCAGGATCGAAGGGGCCTGACGTCCCGTGGCGGGGAGGCGGTCCGTCCCTCGGGCTGCCTCCCTGTCGACTTCCTCTTTCCGGAGGTTCCGATGCGTTCCGCGTCCCGTGCCCTGTTGCGACTGGCGGGCAAGATCCACTCCCGCGTGGAAAGCCTGCAACCAACGTGTTCCGACCTGCTCCTGCCGGACGCCGACTGGTCCCGCTGCCGGGCGGCCGGCCGGCGACTGGAAAAGGCCGAGCGACGCGGATGGCGGCTCGCCGCGGTCCGGCTTCGCCGCGAGTTACGCCAAGCGATGGAGCAACTTCGGCTGGAAATGCACCGGATCGAGGACCGGCTCACGGCTTCGGAGCGACCGCCCCGGATCGCCTCGTTGCGGGAAATCCTTGATGATCTTCGATTCCTGCCAGACAGCTTTGACGAGGTCAGGTGGGATCTCCGGCAGGAAATGCTTTCGGTGACGACCGAGCCGATCGTCCTTGAAGGATTCCCCCTGGGACGCTTTACGATCAGCCTCGACTGGACGCGGATCGGTTTCACGCGTCCCTATCACGTCCTGGCACGCGAGCCGAATCCCGCCGCCTCGGACGAAGCGGTCACCCATCCGCATGTCCTGAACGGCAAGCTGTGTGAAGGACGCGGCGCGGTGAGCCTCCGCGCGGCCCTCGAGTCGGGTCGCCTGGTCGACTTCTTCACGATCGTCGATCGCATCCTGCATACGTATCACCGCGGCAGTCCGCACAGCCCGCTTTCCGAATGGGGCGGCGTGTGCTGCCCCGGCTGTGGGGATCGGCTGTCGGAAGACGACCTGACCCCCTGCGAGCGATGCGAAAGCGTGCTCTGTCTCGGGTGCCTCAGCGGATGCCCTGCGTGCCGCGGACTCTTTTGCGCCTCGTGCCTCGAGCCGTGTGCGGAGTGCCGCGTGAGGACATGTCGTTCCTGCCTCTCTTCCGGCGCGGGATGTGGATCTGCCGACGGTTCGGAATGCTTCGATGGCGTCGAACCGTGCGAAGGAGGCCGTGCGCAGAACCGGGACTCAGAAGCCGACACACACGCTCTTCTGCCGGTGTGACGAGTCGCGGACCTCTCCCCCGAGTTTCGAGCGGACAGCGCGAAGCGTATGGGTTGGCCGCCTCGATCGTCGCGTGTTGCCGATACAGAGACGTTTCCCGACAACGCAGCGCGGCGAGAGTCTTCCTCCGCCAATACGAATCGAGTCATGAGATCCGCGTTTCCCTGCGATCGGACGGCCGCCCTGGAGGCGGCCGTCCGATCGACTTTTCTTTATCTATCAGGGCAACGCCTCCGACCGAAGTCACTGTCGGGGGCGGCCCGCTGACGAGGGATCATCCCGTCAACGTGTTTGGCAGCCGTTCCGACCGGGATGTCTCCGTAACCGCGGCTTTGACCTTTTCCGCTCGGAACTTACGGCGGACGGTGTCACGAACGTGGAGACGGCGCGTTTCGATCAAGTCGCAAGAATCGTGACATGGCACGTCCCTTACGACGCCAATCGTCTCATCTGGGGAACGAGTGCGCCACGTGCCAGTTCTTGTGTCAAATCTGGCCAGTTCTTGTGTCCCAAATGACAGCTTTTATGTCCGCCACCACAGCCATCTCGAACGACTGGAAAAATCGGAAAGGCGACAATCAGTTTCGATTTCGCATCGAAAATCGTGACATAGACTTCAGTCATGAGAGATCAACCCGCCCCCCTCATGCTGAATATTGACGGTCTGCGACGCCATTCCATGGCGAATCGCCTGGCCGGACTCAGCGTGCTGATGGTGGTGGTGCTGGCATTGATTGGTCTCAAAAGCACGGGGCGCCGGCCGACCCGTTCGACCGAAAATTCGCGACTGGCGGTCACGACCGTGTCGACGTCGGTCGAGCGCCCTCTGTCCGTCGAGCGTCCGTTGCTGGACGTCGATAGCAGCGATCGTCGGCTATTCGATCGAATGGACCGCCGCGAGCGGTCGTGCGGGTTCTGAGTGTCCGTCCGATGGATCCGGATCTAAGACCTCCTGCGCCGAGCGGCCCTGCCATTGCCTGGCATCTCTTCGAGCGTCGCCGCGCGATGCCACGGCCCAACATCTGCCGGCAATCCAGCCCAGAACGTCTTCCGCTTGCCACAACAGGGTCGCCCGCTCGGCCATCCCGGTAGGGCTTGCGCGGGTTGTTCCGTCTTTCCGGACTCCGTGACGTTCGAATTCGCCCGATGCTCCCTTTTCACCTCATCCAATGAGATGCCGCACAAAGTGCGCATGATAATTGGATGCCGTAAATTAGGAGTTTTGCGCAGCGTTTCGCGAGTCGATTCCGAAACGTGTGCTAAGGTTTCAACACACCGACTGCTAAGGATCACTAGCAGCGGTGGTTTCAGACAACGCCGGTCCCCACCGGCACGGGACGGACTTCATGCCGCCGCTCGATCTTCAACACATCGTCTTCTTCCTGTGCGTCGGCGTCTTCACGATGGCCGTCGTGTGGAGCGATCTGTGGCTGAAGAAGATTCCCAATAAGCTCAACGTCCCGATGTTCTTTGCGGGACTTGTCTACCAGGGAGTCTTTCACGGAGTCGCCGGGCTGGTCGATGGCCTGCTGGCGTTCCTGATCGCCTTCGGAATGTTTCTCGTCTTCTGGATGATCGGCATCAGCGGGGGAGGCGACGTCAAACTCGTCGGCGCTCTCTCGGTCTGGGTCGGTCGCAAGTTTCTGCTCCCGATGTTCTTCATGACCACGGTCTTCGTGATCGTGCTGCATGTCGGCTATCTGTTCTACCGCCTGATGACCGGCGGCGTCCGCAAGATGAAGCAGGACCTGGCCGAGGCCAGGACGCCTGCATCGAAGTCGTCCGGTCCGTTCATTGCCGCTCAACACCGCAAGAAGGGGGTCGTCATGGGCTATGCCCTGCCGGTCGTCCTCGCGGTCTGGTCCGTCCTGTTGTGGAAGCTCCCGCAACTATGAAACGCATTCGTCTCCAACCGAACGCTCGTCCGTCGCGACGCCGTCGCGGGTTCCAGTCGATGGAACTCGTGATGACGCTGCCGATCCTCGGGATCGTCATCTTCGCCCTGTTCGAGTTCTCGATGCTCTTCTTCGCTCGCGGTGCGGTGGTGGAAGCCAGCCGCGTCGGGGCCCGCATGGCCACATTGCCGGGAGTCGACCAGGCGGCCATCGAGGAAGAAATCCGCAAGGTGCTGCAACCGCGTCTTCAGGAAAACCTGCAGATCGACGTGCAGCTCGGAGAGAACACCGGCGATGTGGTGTCGGTGATGGTGACGGTCGCGGCTGAGGAAGCCGCCCCCAACCTGTTGTGGCCCATCGGCTACAGCCTCGAAGGGGAAAAGCTGATCGCCGAGACCCGCATGATCCGCGAGTAACTCGCGGGATAGCCTTCCAGGCTCTCGGTCTTCCTCTGACCAACGACCTCCGAACAGTCCATAACGAACCTTTGGTTGCGATTTCGCAACATCCATAACGTCGAAAACCGGGCCCAACCGCCCGCACGAATTCTGGCAGCGGGAAGAATTGGGGGCCGACACAGTCCTCACAACGACTCAAGTCCATCTTCCCTCTGCCCCTCGATCCCTCAGCATCTCTGTCCCTTTCCGTACCGAATCCTCCCGAAGCAGCAGGACGGCCGCTTCTCCGACTGACACCGATGAAGACAGTTCGTTCCGAGATGGATCCGCCCTCGGACCGCACTTACCTCCTGCTGACCCGGAGACCCGAGCTGTGCGATTCTTGACTCCTGCGTTCGTCACTATGGGGATGCTCGCCGTCGTCGGCGTCCTCGTCGGTGGTTACTTCGTCAAAGGGCTCTTCGCGAAGCCCGAGGCGGCTCCTGCGGTTCAGCGGAAGAACATTCCGATGGCCCTCAGCGACCTCGAGCCGGGAACGGTCATCACGGCCGCCCATATCGGCCAGGGACCGATCAATCCCGAAGAGCTGCAGAAGTCTCGCGACATCATGATGAACGAGGCGAAGCTCATCGGCCGCGTGGTGAAGGAGAAGATCACCGCGGTGACGCCGATCCATACCGCGCAGCTCTACCAGCCGGGCGATGGCCCGTCGCTGGAAGTCGAACCCGGCATGCGGGCCGTCTCGGTCTCGGTCGGTGACAGCACCGCTCTCGTCAGCGGGCAGCTCAAGCCGAAGCAGTACGTCGACGTCCACCTCACCCCGCAGCTCAGCGATGAGCGGGTCGGCGGCGGCATGACCCTCACCCTGTTCAAAGGTGTGAAGGTTCTGTCGGTCAGCCGCGGCGGCCGGACCGGTGATCGTTCAGGCAATCAGGTCACCCTCGAAGTCACTCCCCGCCAGGTGAATGTCCTGACGATCGCGAAGGGCCGCGGCGACCTGACCCTCTCGTACAACCCGGCCGGCAAGGGGGACGGCGGCGTGCTCGCCGGAACCGAAGACCGGGCCACCTTTGATGAAATCCTCGGACTGAAGGCTCCGACCCCGCCGACCCCGCCGACGCTGACCGAGAACTACAAGGGTGTGGGACGGGCGGTGACGGCCTTCATCGACGGCAAGCGTCCGGACATGAACACCAGCACCAGCACTGGCCGTGGCTACGGATACGGCGGCGGTTACGGCGGATACGGCAACAGCAACTACTGGGGCTGGGGCAACTACGGCCTGCGTCCCGCTCCGATGGTCTTCTGGAACATGTCGCACCCCACCAGCGGCGGCGACAGCTCCAGCTCGAACGCTCAGCCACAGTCGGACGCTCCGGTCAACGGCCCCTCGGCCAGCACTCAGCCGATTGTGAACCCGTTCCTGGGTGCGGTCTCGGCCAGCACGCCGCGGCTGTGAGTCGCAAAGGCCGAAGGCACCCGTCGCTTTCGTAGGGTGGGCCTAGGCCGCTTCGGCCGAGGGCCCACCAGCTCCAACTGAATCTCTGTCACTCGACACTCGACCCTAGTCCCTCGACCCTCCCATGCGTCGCTTCCACTCACTCCAGCGCACCGCTCGCTCGCCGCGTCGCGGATCCATGGCCCTCGCGGCCGTGATCGCGCTGGTCGTGATGATGCTGGCGGTCGCCCTCGTCCTCGACCGGCTCTGGCTCGAAGCGGTGACGCTCGAACTGACCACCGGAGCCGAAGCCGCCGCCCTCGCCGCTGGCCGGGATCTCGCCGGGGACGACCTCCTCCGCCAGGACGTCGACCAGGAGCAGCGGGTCGACAATGCCCGCAACAAGGCGATCGCCATCGCCGCGCAGAACCTGGTCGCCGGCACGCCCCTCGAACTTCGCCACACCGAGGAAATCCACGACGTCCGTTTCGGCAACAAGGTGACGGACGAGGAAACCGGCCGCACCGACTTCGAAGAATCGGACGACAATCCGAAAACCGTCCGCGTCCACGCAGAACGCTCCCGCAGCCGCTGGAATCCGATCGCCCTCTTCATGCAGGGCATCAGCAGCGCTCCGGTGGGAGACGCCGCCGAAGACGCCCAGGCCACGATCGACAATACGCTCGTCGCCCTTCGCCCCTACGACCATGTGAGCGTCCCCGCCCTGCCGCTCGCGGTCCTTCAAAGCGACCCCTCCGGCAAGCGGAAGGACACCTGGCAGACGCAGATCGACAATCGCCAGGGGAAGGACCAATTCGGCTTCGACGCCGAGTCCGGCCAGATCACCGAAGGCCCCGACGGCATTCCCGAGATCGTGCTGCAAGGCATGCCGGTGAAGGGAAAGCCGACCGACGCCAACGCCGTCATCCTCGACATCGGCACGGGACTTCAGACCGACTTCCTCCGCACTCAGATCGAAACCGGCTGGACCACCGAAGACCTGTCGACCTTCGACGGCATCCTGAACTTTGCCGAGTCGTCTCCGCTCATCAAATGCGGGGCGGCCTTCGGAAGCGACGTCGCGAGCCTGCTCCGCCCGATGATTGGCCAGCCGCGAATCATCCTGCTCTACACGAAGCACACGCCGGAAGGATCGAATGGCCTCGGAACGGTTCGCACTGTCGAACCCGCCGCCGGCCGCGTGATGGACGTCCAGGCGAATGACGACGGCACGACCCGCATCGTCTTCCAGCCGACCGTCCTGACCACCCGCACCGCCGTCCTCTCCAGCGAAATCACCAGCGACGAAGTCCGCGTCCTGGCTCCGAACAAATACATCTACAAACTGCAACTCACGCACTGACACCGCAGACGCTTCACCTCGAGCATCGGAACGCATCATGATCGCCGAAAACACCCGCCGAGCCGACTCGCGACAGGCGTTTCAGCAGCTGAAGACCCGGCTGCACCGCCGCATGGTCGACGCCATCGACATGTCGAAGGCGGGCCAGCTCAGCGAAGATCAGCTCCGCGATCAGCTCCGTGCTCTCGCCACCCACCTCTGCTCGATGGACGCGGTCAAGCTCGACCCGGCCGATCGCGAGGTGATGGTCCGCGAGATCATGGACGAGATCTACGGCTACGGCCCGCTCGAACCGCTCATGAACGATCCGGAAGTCACCGACATCCTGGTCAACGGCGCCGGCACGGTGTTCGTCGAAAAGGGGGGGTTGCTCCAGAAGACCGACATCCGCTTCGCCGATGACGAGCACCTCATCTCGCTGATTCAGAAGCTCGTCGGCCGCGCCGGGCGCCGCATCGACGAAGTCTCGCCGATGGTCGACTGCAAGCTGCCGGACGGCTCGCGTCTCAACGCGGTCATCCCGCCCCTCGCCCTTCGCGGTCCGACCCTCTCGATTCGTCGTTTCACCCGCAAGGCGCTCCTGTTCGAAGACATGGTCCAGCTCGGTTCGCTGGCCCCCGAGATGGCCGAGTTCCTGGCGATGGCCGTTCGCGGCCGCCTGAACATGATCATCAGCGGTGGTACCGGCGCCGGCAAGACGACGATGCTCAACTGCGTCAGCCGGTTCGTCCCGCCGACCGAGCGCGTCATCACGATCGAGCAGACGGCCGAACTCCAGCTCCAGCAGCCGGACGTCGTCTCGATGGAATGGCGGCCGGCCAACGTCGAAGGCCGCGGCGAAATCACGCAGCGCGACCTCCTGAAGAACTCGCTGCGTATGCGGCCCGACCGCATCATCGTCGGCGAATGTCGCGGCGGCGAAGTGCTCGACATGCTCCAGGCCATGAACACGGGCCACGACGGCTCGATGAGTACGGTCCACGCCAACGACACCCGCGACGCTCTCGACCGCCTCGAACTCATGGTCGCCCTCGGCGGCGTCGAACTCCCGACGATGATCGCCCGGCAGTACATCGCCTCGGCCGTCCACATCCTCGTCCACATCACCCGCCTCAGCACCGGCGAACGCAAAGTGACGCGTATCTCGGAACTGTGCGGGTGCCGCGACGGGGCCTACACCATCGAAGACATTTTCGTCTACCGCATGTCGGGCATCGACGCCAACAACCGGGCGATCGGAGCCTTCTATGCGACAGGTTACGAGCCGGTCGCCCTCAGCCGCATGGCCTCGGTCGGCCACCAGGTCCCCCGCGATCTGTTCGTCCCCCGCGAACTCGGCCCCGCGGCCGATGACTTCTCGGTTCGCTGACGCCTGCGGTCAACCAACACGCCTTCGTCTGACGCTTGCGGGTTCGCACCGACTTCATCCATCGAGCCACCCATGGCCGCCGACATCACCACACAGCCCATCAAACCGCGTCCCGAGTTCGCCGGCATCCTCAAGGATGACGTGCGGTTCTCGTCGGGGCGGCAGGACACGGCCGACCGCGTCAACGGCTGGTTCGATCAGCTCGTGCTGCAGTCGGGGCTGGGCGTGCAGCCGGTCGTGCTGATCCTCCTGTCGATGCTCACCGCCCTGGCGGTGGGAGGCTCAATTTTCGTTCTCCAGGAAAACCTTCTCTCCACCGCCTTCGGAGCCATCATCGGGTTCTTCATCCCGCTGGCGGTCGTCCTTTACCTTCGCGGCCGTCGTCAGACGCAGATTCTCAACCAGCTCCCCGCCATGATCGGCGAACTGGCCCGTGCGGCCCGCACCGGCCGCAGCCTCGAACAATGCATGAACCTCGTCGCCAACGACACGCCGAATCCGCTCGGGGGCGAACTCCAACTCTGTGCCCGCCGCATGGCGATGGGGCTCTCGCCCGAAGCCGCGCTGCGTGACCTCCCCGAACGGACCGGAATCCAGACGCTCAACGTCCTGGTGACCGCACTCACCGTCCACTACCAGACCGGCGGCGACCTCGCCGGCGTGCTCGACCGCCTCGCTCAAACGATTCGCGACCGCATCAGCTTCGTCGGCCGTCTGCGGGCCCAGACCTCGGCCAGCCGTGCCACCTCGATCCTGATGATCACGGTTCCCATCGGCGTCCTCGGCTTCTTCATCCTGCGTGATCCGTCCTACATGCAGCGGCTGATGTCGTCCGGCTGGGGCCGCTACTCCACCTTCGTCGCCCTGCTCCTGCTGATCTTCGGCTCGATCTGGGTGGTGCGGATTCTTCAGAACACGGCGAAGTCGTGACGCAAGGAATCAGGAGCCAGGAATCGGGAATCAGGGGACAGACAGGGAGAATTCGACCCAGATTCCGCTGATCACGATCACCCTGACTCTCTGCCTGATTCCTGATTCCTGAATCCTGACCCCTGCCTCACCTCTCCCCCGGGAGTTGTCCGATGCCTGCCTGGAAACTGGTCTTCTACACGGTGTCGGCCGTCCTCGTGGCCGTGCTGCTCTACCGCATGTATCGCAAGAGCCGCGCCCCGAAGACCCAGCAGCCGTTCGCTCCGAACGATGCCGCTGCGGGACTGGGCACCGGCGACATTGCGGTGATCCGCCCGCGTCCGGCGAAGGCCGACGTTCCGCCGCCGCTCCCGGCCCCCACGGCACCGGCTGTGGCGAAGGCCCCGGTCGTTGCGACGGTGACCACAGCGCCCTCGGTCGTTTCGGCTCCGGCGACGGCCGCCTCGGTCGCTCCAGCGATCGCCAAGACTCCGTCCGCTCCGCTCTACACCCCCTCCCCCGAATCCCGCGCTCACCGCGCGACGAACTGGGCCGACCGCACCCTGTTCACCGACGAAGCGACTTCCCCCCTCGCCGATAACCCGGTCCCCGCCGTCGCAGCGCATGAAGTTCCGATCCACGGCACCGGCGACTCCCAATACGGACCGATCACGCCGACGCTTGCGGCCCTTCTGCCCGAAACCGCAACTCGCCAGGCCGAAACCCGCCGCGACCTCAAGTCCGCCGGCCGCTACGAACCGCACGCCCTCGAAAACTTTAACGCCTCGCGCTACCTGCTGATGATGCTGGGCCTCGTCAGCTTCGGCGTCCTCGTGCTGATGGTGCCGCCGCAGCTCGAAGGCTTCGCGATGTTCGGGCTCGTCGCCGCAACAATCGCCGGCTGGGGTCTCCCCCGCATCATGCTCCGCGGTGCGGCGTCGAACCGCCTCATCGCAATCGAGCGGGCCATGCCCGACATGCTCGACATGCTCAACATGTGCGTGAGCCAGGGGCTCACCGTGCAGGAGTCGCTGGGCCGGGTCAGCTATCAGATGAAGCCCGTCTATCCCGCCCTCGCCCAGGAACTTCAGATCGTTCACGAGCAGGCTGAGATCGGCTCGCTCGAACAGGCGATGGAAAACTTCAGCGACCGCATCGACCTCCCCGAAGTCCACTCGTTCACGACGCTCATCACGCAGACCGAACGGATGGGAACGAGCGTGTCGCAGGCCCTCGCGACCTACTCGGACACGATGCGTGAGAACCTGCGTCAGCGGGCCGACGAGAAGGCGAACCGGGCGACGTTCCGGCTCCTCTTCCCGACCGTGCTGTTCCTGATGCCGGCCGTCTTCATCATCCTGCTCGGCCCGGCCCTCGTCGAACTCTCCGACTTCTTCGCCGGCCGCGGCCGCCAGATCCTGGGCCGCAACCGCGAAGTGGTTCAGGGAGTCAACGACCGCCAGGGCATCCGCACCAACGGCCCGACGGGAACTGCGGAGTAACCCAACGCTCCGATCTCTGCCCAGCAGCATTCCGACGTGCCGGCTTCCTCACGGAACCGGCACGTCGATTCTTTGCGCCGGAAGCTATTGTCCATTCCCTGCAGCAGAAGACTCGACGGCGCTCAGCGCCTGTCGGACGTGTTCATCCGAGGCGAACTGTGCGGAGAAGATCTGCCGGATGACCCCTTCCTTGTCGATGACGTAGGTCACGCGGCCCGGAAAAAGGCCGAGCGTCTTCGGCACCGCGAACGTTTTCCGCAGCGCTCCGGTGGTGTCGCTGATCAGCGGGAACGAGAGCTTGTGCTCCCGGGCGAACGATTGATGGCTGGCTTCATCGTCGCTGCTGACGCCGATCACGTCGGCTCCCGCCTGGACGAACTTGTCGTACGAGTCGCGAAAGGCGCACGCTTCCTTCGTGCAGACCGGCGTGCCGTCCTTCGGATAGAAGAACAGCACGAGCGCCCGCTTCCCGAGAAAATCGGCAAGCCGTACCGGGTTGCCGTCCGAGGTCGTCGCGGAAAAATCCGGTGCCCTGTCGCCAATCTTCAGGCCTGCCACGTTTCCCTCCTCCGGGTTGTCATGGGAGCGTTCGGACTGTCCCAAAGCCGTCCAGGCGAACCACAGCAGCAGAACGGATCGAATTGTCCAACCGGCGGTCCGTAACCAATTCGTCGCGACGAGACGGCGGTGGACCGCAGCATCATACCCGCGCGACAACGCGCCATGACACGGGACCTGAAGCCACGCAGTTGACGCCCACAGAACCGCGACGAGTGCGAAACCGGCCCATGCCCCCCAGACAGGAATGGCCTCAGGTCGGAGCCAGATCAGCATCCCCGACGTGACCAGTTCCGTCAGCATCGGAATCGCGACCACCCAGGTCGTCAAAGAGCGGTGACGACATTCGTAGGCCGCGAATTCCGAATTCCCGACGCACGAAAAGAGGGGATAGTGCGCAATCTGTACGAACCAGATGACGCCTCCCATCGTCAGCGTCGAGGCCAGTTGAGCAAGGAAGACGGCCCGAACCAGCGGATCATGCATCAACGGTCCTTTGAAAATTCGTGGCAACCCGCGCCCCAAGAGCCGGGCAGTTCTCTGAAATTGTCCGATTGTAGTAGCGTCCCTGAAATCGGCCCGTTCGACGTACGAAATGCGTTGCTGTGGCGTGGAATCCGTCAATCGCGTTCTTGATCGACAGCAGGGAAGTCACGTTCGCAATCGATCGTCCCAATCGACCGTCGCGAAATACCGCACGGTCGTCCTCCGTCACAGGCTGGCTCCGCGGCACCGCTTGATTCTGAAGACTTTGATGCCGGGATGTTGATGGCGAGGGATTAAGCTTGCCCCTTGCGACGAACGCAGGCGAACTCACGATGCGACGGGTCGCGGAACTGGAGAGCGTCTCCGAATCGCGGTATGTTCCGTGCGATGAGGCCCGCGTCGAATCCCACGGGTTTGATTCGCCCTCGCTCCATGAGATTCCATCCCGTCGTGCTGGAACACTGCGATGAAACCTCTGATTGCGCTCGCGTTCGCTCTCACCGTCGCCGCAGCAGCCCATGCGCAGGAGATGAAGAAGGACATCCCGTATGCCAGCCCCGCGGCCGAGCGTCAGGTCCTCGACATCTACGCTCCCAAGGACGCGAAGAATCTGCCGGTCGTCTTCTGGATTCACGGCGGGGGATGGCAGACCGGGGACAAATCGAGCGTTCAGGAGAAGCCGAAGGCATTCGTCGACCGCGGATTCGTCTTCGTCTCGACCAATTACCGCCTCCTGCCGAACGTCCCGATGGAGACCATCATCCGCGACGTGGCGAAGTCGCTCGGGTGGGTCCACAAGCACATCGCCGAGCACGGGGGGGATCCGAAGCGGATCTTCGTGATGGGACATTCCGCCGGGGCTCAGCTCGCGGCATTGGTCTGCATCGACGATCGCTACCTGAAGGCCGAGGGCGTTCCCTTCAGCGCGCTCAAGGGGTGTGTTCCGGTCGATGGCGACACCTACGACATCCCAGCCATTATTGAGACCGCCGAGACTCGTCGCCGCGTCCATCACCAGCCGCAGGCGAAGTTCGGCCACCGTGAGAAGTTCGGCAACGACCCGAAGAAGCACACCGACTTCTCGGCCGTCACGCACGTCGCCGGGGATAAGGGGATCCCGCCGTTTCTGATCCTGTTCGTGGCCGATCACCCCGATAACAACGCCCAGGCCCAGCGACTTGGGGCCGTCCTGAAGGAAGCCGAGATCCCGGTGCGGGTTTTCGGAGCGACGGAGACCAACCACAACCGCATCAATGCGCGGCTCGGGACCGCTGACGATCCATCGTCGGCGGCCCTGTTCGAGTTTGTCGCCGCCGCCCTCAAATAGTCCCGAGCGCGCACGGGGCCATGCGACACGGGATGCCGATTGGGCGGCATCCTTCACGGGGCTTGCCAATGCCCACCGCTCCGTTCCGGGCGCCGTCGGCGAACGTCTGGGCGACGTGCGCGGCTTCCAACGAGCGGGAGGCGTCGAGTTCGCCTCACATCGTCTCGGAAATCTCCGTCATGATCTCCGACGCCTTTCGGCGTTGCGGGCTCATGGATTCACTTTCCTCGTCTCCCTCCATTCTGATTCTTCTCCAGATCAGGGGCCATGAGTCGAAGGCCGGCCTTCTCATCGGGCACGGCGATTCGGACGGAGCCGGTGCAGCCCTTGTCCTTGTCGCATCTGCCGGTGGCTGACAGAAAGCGACCATTGGGCAAGCCGGCGATTCCCAGCGAGCAATCGTACTCGTACCGGCCCTTTACCTGGAAATCGGCGTCCGTGACGAGCAGGATTTTCGGTTCGCCGTAGCAGCCGAACCACCAGCGGTCATTGGCAAATGTCGCCGTCTGAATGCCGAGGTGGGTATGGCCGCTCTTGAGGACGTGCTTTTTGAGGAATTTGAACTCACCGTCGTGCTCGTAGACGTAGTTCTCCTCGACCCCATCCGGCAAACCGCCCACGACGAAGAAGTGGCCGTTGCGCACGCCAATCCCGCCCGCCCCGTGGAAGACCTGCGGAACTTCATGGCGGGTCCGTTCCTTCAATGTGGCGGCGTCGTAGACATACACCCACGAATCGGCGTTGCCTTTGGGATCGTTGAATTTGCCGAGGTTGACCGCAACGAACAGCTTCCCATCGTGGAAGCAGAGATCACCATGGTGGTTTGCGACCGGCACCTTCTTCAGCAGCTTCCCGTCCAGGTCCGTCTTGACGAGCGTCGTCGTGAACGACCAGAAGATCGAAGTCGTCTCGTCGGTGCAGACGCCTTGCAGGTGATGAGGGTATGTCCCTTCACAGGTCACGGGCCGGAATTCCTGGGCATGGACGGGCCAACAAGACAGCACCGCCATCACCAGAATCAGCACGCAGGGTTTCATGGTTGCACCTCTTGAGAGTTCGAAAGCGGCCTTCGGGACCTTGTGAAGAACTTCGGCGACCACCCTTTTCGCACGCAACGGCCGCCCGGCAAAGCGTCCCGTTGCCAAAGTCAGCGAGAGCGGAAGTTTCTGGCGGTCGAGCCGCCGGGCTCGCGCCCGCGTTGCACTATCCCGCAAGCGAATAGAGAAGCGTCGCGACCGCGGCGACCGTCAGCGCCGCCGCCAGACACAGCCCAAGCAACGAGATCCGCCGCAACGTCCGAATATGTGCCGGGGCGTTGGGAGATTGCGTCGGAACGGCCACCGGTTGCCGCAGGAACGCACGCAACGACTCCGACAGTTCGAGAGCCGTCACCGGTCGACGCAACGGCGATTTTTCGAGGCACCGGCAGACGATGCGTTCGAGTTCCTCGGGGATCTGCGGGTCGAACGTCCGCGGCGAGACCGGCGGACGTTGGAGCACCTGCTGCATGGTGTCGAAACGGTTGGACGTCAGGAATGGCGGGCGGCCCGTCAGAAGATGATAGAGCGAGGCCCCGATTGAATAGACGTCCGAGTGCGGTCCGAGGGCTGACAGATTGCCGACCGCCTGTTCGGGGGGCATGTAGCTGGGCGTTCCCAGCACCTGGCCGGGGGCCGTCCCCAGACTGTCGTTCGAGAGATGCCGCGCAAGGCCGAAGTCGGTGACGCGGGGGCGTCCATGGAGATCCAACAGGACGTTGGACGGCTTCAGGTCCCGGTGCAGCACCTTGTTGGTGTGGGCGTAATGCACGGCCTCAGCGACGTCGGCCATGATGCGTGCGGCATGGTGCGGGTCGAGCGGACCGCGCCGCACGATCTCTTCGAGACTTTCCCCTTCGACATGCTCCATCGAGTAGAAGAGCTGTCCCTCGTGCTCGCCGAACTCGTAAATCGGAACGAGGCCCGGATGGCTCAACCGCCCCGCCGATTCGGCCTCGCGGCGGAACCGGCGGCGGTTCTCATCTTCATCGGGAGATCGATCGATGACCATCTTCAAGGCGACGATCCGCCCCAGCCCCAGCTGTCGCGCCCGGTAGACGACCCCCATGCCGCCGCGGGCCAGCTCGTTCAGGATTTCATAATTACCAACGCGTCGCAGCGGGACGTCTCGTGACGAAGCGGCGTCCGGCACCGCCCCCGCGGGGATGGCCGTATCAGTCAACTGGTCCGCATTGCTGACCGTATGCGTCAGACCGCCCATCGATTGAAACAGGTCCTGGACAACGTCCCGGTCGTCGCTGAATCGCAGGAAGTACTCGGAAGGAATGTGCGTCTCCAGCCGCTGCTGCCGCCAGTCGAGTTCGATCCGCAGCAGTTCCTTCAGCAGCCGCTTGCGGTCGGCCTGGGCGACTCCGGCAAGGAAGTCTTCGATGACCGGATGGTGGCCGTCGCGCCACAAGGCCTCAAACTTCTCTTTCAGAAGTTCGACGACCAGCGGCGACCGGAGGTCTCCGTCAGGTTTTCCCGGAGCGTTCGGGGTGAGAGACGGGGAGACGCGATCAGGCATAGGGCGGGCTCGAAGGGGCGCACTTCAGACCGAGCAGCACGACCGACTCCTCGACGCGCGCCGACTCATCCGGCGGTCAGGCCTCGATGGGGGGCGAACGCCCCAAAAAGAAAAGTCAGTCTTTCGTCTAGCACCGGGAGGATCCCGATGGGCCCTTCGCCCCGTAGGTTAACGTCCGGTTAAGTCGGAATTCAACAACGTGGACGTCGGATTTTGATGATTGAAACACTCGTTGGAGCCTCACAACCATCGACGTTGATACAAGTTGGTACTTGGCATCTGATCATGAATGGGCTTCCGAGTGCGTTGTAACATGCGCGGGTGCGACAACTTCGAGAAAGAACGTTAGGATGCGGATCGCACTGTCTCCAGCGTCAAGTCCTTGCGAGTCCCCTTGAGCTCACGCGATGAAGATTACCCAGATTATTTGTCAGATTCTGCGAGCGAACTCGATCACGGCGAAGACCGCCAGTTGCCAGGACGCGGTTCTGGTCCGCGTCCGCACGGACACCGGGCTTGAGGGAATTGGCGAAGCGGACAGTTCACCCGAAGTGGTGAAGGCGATCATCGATGCCCCCTTCAGCCACAACATCGCGTGCGGGCTGCGTGAGCTACTGATCGGTGAGAACCCGCTCGAGACCGAGCGGCTCTGGAACAAGATGTATAAAGGGACGGTCTACTTCGGCCGCACCTCCGTGACGATCAGCGCCATGGCGGCCATCGATATGGCCCTTTGGGACCTGAAGGGAAAGCACTTCGGCGAACCCATCCATCGCCTGCTCGGCGGAGCCCAGCATCGGAAGATCAATGCCTACGCCTCGATCCTCTTCGGCAAAGACGGCAAGGCGACAGCGGACATCGGCCGCCGCTGGCGCGAATACGGATACAAGGCGGTGAAGTTCGGCTGGGAGCCGATGGGCCAGAGCGAGAAGCTCGACATCGAACTGGTGCGGGGCGCTCGTGAGGGCGTGGGACCCGACGGAACGGTCCTCATCGACGCCGGCCTGGTGTGGGATGCCCGCACGGCGCTCCGCCGGGCGCATCAGTTCGCCGAGTTCAACATCGGCTGGCTGGAGGAGCCGCTCCGCCCCAGCGATGTCGACGGCTATAAATGGCTTCGCGACCGCTCGCCAGTGCCGATCGCGGCGGGGGAAGCCGAGTGCGGGCGCGATTCGTTCCGCCCGCTCATCGACCGGCAGGCGCTCGACGTCTATCAGGTCGATCTCTCGCGGAACGGCTTCACCGATTCGGCCTACATCCGCAACCGCGTCGAAGAAATCGGGGCGCGGCTCTGTAACCACTGCTATACCAGCCCGCTGACGGTGGCGGCCAGCATTCACTGGCTGAGCACCTGCCGGGACGCCTTCATCTTCGAAGACTGCGTTGAAGACCTGCCGCTTCGGCACGAACTGACGCACGAAAAAATGCAGGCGGTCAACGGCGTGATCGAAGTCCCCGACGGACCGGGACTGGGGGTCACCTTGAATGAAGACTTCGTGAAGCGGTCTCTGGTCGCCGAATCGGGCGCGTGAACCGAGATGCTGCTTTCAGCGTTCCCGCAAAGGAGCGGAGATTCGAAGGCCGAAACTCAAATGTCTAAGGAAATTCGAAAGTTCAAAGTCTCAAAAAGACTTCAATCCCGGCCCTTTTGAGTTTTGTGTCCTTTTGACATTTCCTTCGACATTTGGATTTCGGATTTTGTTCTTCCGCATCCTCGCGGCGGCCCCTGATACTGAACCTCGCATGATGCCGGGAGACAGACGTTATGGCCGAACCTGTGGGATCGCCGAAAAACTGGCCGCCGCTGGGCTTGCCGGTCGGCAGCGTGCGGGCGTTGTTGACGCTGATCATCGTCGGCGTCGTGTGCCTCAACCTGGTCCGAGGCCAGGATCCGGAAGTCCTCTGGATCGAGACGCTGCTGATCGCGCTCGCCCACTACTTCACCTCGCGGCGGTTTGTGGCCTTGCCCGCCGAGGTCGTCAAACGGCTGGAAGCCGAAGGCATTCTTGAGAACGAGCGCCAGCCGCTGTTCCTGCCGCGGCACACCATCCGCGTGATCATCCTCGCGGCCTTCATCGGACTGTCCGTCTATCTCTATCGAGAGCAGCGGCTCTGGAACAACCCGCACGCACTCACTCTGCTGGGAATCATCTTCGCCTACCTGCTTGGCGCGATGTTCCGCGCCGTGACCGGGTGGTTCCACCGGAATCGAGCCCACCCCCCGCACCGCTTCTGGGCCGACGCCCGTGCGGTCATCGTGCTGCTGGCTCTCGCCGTCATTGCCATTCCCCAGCTCATCGGCCAGCCGGAAATCCTTCCGTCCGAAGCGCACCGCATCGCGTTGGCCTTCGTACTGTTCTACTTCGGGTCGCGATAGCAGCGAGAGTCGTGGGTAGTTGGCAGTGAGTAGCCAGAAGGAACAGTTGCTGGCTGCTTGCTGTTCTGGCTACCCACTGCCAACTACCCACTACCCACTTTTTCACCCATTTTCGTGCTGGCTCCTCCTTGGCGACTGTTATGATGCATGCGGGCGAAATCCGTCCAACGCCGGACGGGCCAGAATTTGCGGCAACGGAACGGGCTGACGCACTGCCGTGACCACGGAACCAGATCCCAGCACCGACGTCGATCCCGAGGGGGTCTCCCAGGAGCTGATCGACCGCGTCGTGCATGGCGACCGTTCGGCTCTGGCCGAGCTCTTTTCGATCTATCGCCCGCGGCTGTGGCGGATGGTCAATTTCCGCCTGCACGGTTCGCTCCAGGGACGCATCGACCCGGACGACGTGCTCCAGGATGCCTACCTGAGCGCTGTTGACCGCATCGGCCACTTCCTGAGTGCGGCGACGTCGAGCCCGTTCATCTGGTTCCGCATGATCGTGAATCAGACGCTGATCGAACTCCACCGCAAGCACATCGGCGCTGAGAAGCGCAGCGCCAATCGCGAACGCTCGATCAACAGCGGCCCCGCCGTCGATTCGACGTCTTCGTCGCTGGCCTTCCACCTGATGGCACAGCTCCCGTCTCCGAGCAGCGCCGTCCAGAAGATCGAACTGGCCCGGCAACTGGAAGTGGCCCTGCAAGGGATGAACGACATCGACCGAGAGGTGCTGACGCTTCGCCACTTCGAAGAATTGAGCAACAGCGAGACGGCCCGCGTCCTGGGGATGTCCGAGCAGGCGGCGAGCGCGCGTTATGTGAGAGCTTTGAAGCGGCTGAAGCAGATTCTGGAACTTATCCCCGATCTGGCCGCCAACGTCAGGCCTTCGTGAGTGTCGATTGGGATGCGTCGTGGAGAAACGTTCCCGGCAGGAGGCTGTACGGCCCGTGGGATAGCTTCCCGCCTGTGAGGAAGGTGGAGGGAATTCGGACCCGCTTTGTCGATCCTGACAGGCTGGAAGCCTGTCCCACAAAAGGCAGCCGATCTCCATCGAGGCGCCGCAAACGAAAAAAGACGTGACGGCGATTTTCGCCGTCACGTCCTGGGAATCGTCGGAAAATTCCAACACGCGGCCACAAGCGGTAGCACGGGCACTCATGCCCGTGTGTCTGATGCGAACGGGGGATTCTCGCACGGGCATGAGTGCCCGTGCTACGTTCGGAGTCGCAAACCCCGGGGCATCACCGGCCGAAGCCGATGCCGCCCGCTCCGCCGGCGCCGCCGACTCCGAACCCGCCGAAGTTTCCGACGTTGTTGAAGCCGCCGCCGAAGCCGCCGCGGGTGTAGAGGAAGTTGTAGTAGTCGAACTCGGCTTCCTGCGAGTTCAGCCCCTTGCCGTACGGCTGCGAGACAATCGTCCGCTGGTCGGCGTCCGGGTTGCCCATCGAGTAGAGCACCTGGGCGACGATCTGCCGGCGATGGGCGTCGAGCTCGGGATCGGAGTTGTTCTCCGATCGCTCGATCAGCACCGGGAACGGCGTGCTCCGCATGCGGGCGCCGATCTCGGCGATGTGGTCGCGGCCCGACGGCGTCAGGTCGGCCGTGTTGCCGGAGAATTCATGGTCGTGAATGATGAAGTCGGCCGCTTCACCGTTCGCTTCCATCGTGTGATAGTGGGCCCGCACCGTGCTGCCCAGGGGCAGCGTCTCGGGAATGGCGGGGTGCCGCCAGGTGTGCGGGTTCAGGCAGCAGCTTCCCCAGAAGCCGCAGCCGGTGCCGCAACCACCGCACCCGCTGTTGCAGCTGGAGCCGCACGGGTCGCAGCTGTTGTGGCAGCTGACGCATCCGGACAGCGAGCAAGCCGCCGCAAGGGCGAGGCTGGCGCCGATCCAGGCTTTAGGAATTCGGATCATGAGAGGCCTCGTTACGGGCACGGTCTTCGCCTGATTCGACTCGACTGCTTCTTCAAAAAGGAGACGTCGATTCGAATCCAGCGTGAGGGTCGGGGGTGATTGGTTTCGATGACTGCCGGGCTTGTCCCGGCGGGATGACGGCTGAGCGGCTATCGGAGTGAGAGGGTGTTCCAGTAGCTGCCCAGTCATTTCACCACCGGGGCAAGCCCGGTGGGGCTAGATCGCATTACTGTCGCGTTTTCCGCATCGTAGCCCGGCCTTCCAAGGCCGGGTGTCAGATTTCGTCCGGCCTTGGAAGGCCGGACTACGGAAAACCCAGCGGTAACTCGCTCTCGGTCAGACTTACTTGCGGAAGATGCCGAGCTTGCTCTTCGGAGCCGGAGCACCAGCCGCTGCCGCGTCCGAGTACCCGCTCTGCTGCACCGAACCGGCGTTCGGAGCCTCGGTCTGCGAGTAGCCGCCTTCGACGTACTGAGCGTTCTGGTACGGACCGCCCGGGTTCATCCCCTGGTTCATCGCCGGGCCGGCCGCGTTCTGCGGCATCCGGCCCTGAGGCATGGCTCCGGTCGACGGTGCAAGCTGGTACTGGCTCGGGGCACGGCCAGCGGCCTGGGCAGCCTGATAGCCACCCGCTGCACCGTACTGAGTCGTGGGACCCATGTTCGGAACCGGCGGCCGCATCGGAGCCATGTTGCCTTGCGGGCTGTAGGTTCCGCCATTCGGGATGGTGTTCGGAATCGCACCATTCGGGACCGCTCCGTTCGGAGCGGCATTCGGATACGCACCATGCTGGTATCCGTGCTGGTACGGGCGAGGCCGTTCCTGAATCGGCGTGAGCGGCGGGACGTTCGTGGGCTGACGGAGAGGCTGCTGCGGTCCCATCGAGTTATTGCCCGGGGGGATGCCGCCGGCAGGTCCCGGTTGCGGATTGATGTTGCCCGCAGCAGGGGTCGGTTCGAAGAGACGGTACCCGACCGAGAGACCATTGCCGTTGCCGCGGCCGAACGGGGCGAGCTGGTACACGTCGGTGTCCGGCGGGCCTTCGGTCATGCCATGGCCATAGAGCTGGCAGTCATCCGGGTGCGTCACATAGAAGCCAGGCATCGGCGGGACTTCGTCGGCATCCATCGGCCGCACCAGTTCGGGCGTGACCAGGATGAGGAGTTCGGTTTCGTCGTGCGTGGCCCGCTTCGAGGAGAAGAGTTTCGGTCCGATCCAGGGGATGTCGCCGATGAGCGGAATGCGGGTGACTTCGGTCTCGTCGCGGTGGCCGTACATGCCGCCGAGGACGATCGTCTGGCCTTCGCGGAGTTCCACCGTCGTCTGCACGCGGCGGGAGTCGAGGCCGGGGATGCCGCCGACGGTGAGGGCCCCGTTGATTTCGCTGTATTCCGGAACGATCCGCAGGCGGATCAGGTCGCGGTCGATGACGAGCGGGGTGACGATGATCGAGGTGCCGAAGCCGCGGAAGGTGGTCTGCTGACCGCCGACTCCGTTGATGCCCACGATCGTCGGGACGGCGAACTCGCCCCCCGAGAGGAAGCTGGCCGAGTGACCGCTGAGGACGGTCAGCGTCGGTTCCTGCAGAACCTGGATCGTGCCGTTCGAAGCGAGGAAGTTCATCAGGACCGTGATCTCGCCGTTCTCGAAGATACCGCTGATGGTGGCCGGGACGCCCCCCATCGCATAACCGATCGAGTGCCGGCCCTGGTTGAACACCTGGTTGAAGTTGATGCCAAGCTGGCGGAGCTGAGCACGGCGGAGTTCCGCGATCTTCACCCGCAGCATGACCTGGTATTCGCCCGGAACTTCGAGCATGTTGACGATGAGCGACGACCAGTTGTTATTCCAGTTGTTGTTCCATCCGTTGCCGCCCCAGCCCGCGCCCGCTCCGTATCCGGCCCCCGCATCGCCCCCGGCGAAGGCCGCGTTCGATCCGGGGCCGAAGAGGGCCCCTTCCTGGTTGATGATTTCACCGCGGACGATCTGGAGGATGCGCGCCGCTTCTTCGGCGTCGCGGGCCTGCCCCTTCACGACGATCTTCGTCGACATCGGAATGAGGTAGACCTTGCTGTTGGGGAACAGCTGCTGGATCTTGCGCTCCAGCTTGCCGTAATCGACCCGCCGCCGCTCTTCGAGGCTGGGGTCGCGAATGGTCTTGATGAGGTAGATGAGGGGTTCCTGCTGTCCCTCGAACCAGAGGGTCAGCGTGGTGGTCCCCAGCGTCAGCCCGATGATCGAGAACTCGGTCGGGCTGAACTGCACGATGTCGATCACCGAAGGATCGGCGATCGCCGTGCGGGTGACGTTGGCCTTCGTCACCATCAGCTGGCTGCGGCGATGGATGACGTCGAGCTCTTCGGTCACGTCCGGCATCGCGATGATTTCGCGAGGCAACGGTTTCTGTGACCGTTCGTCCGACCCCTGGAGCTGCTGCAGCGGCGACTCCATGGAAGGAGACCGAAGCGCCGGCGCTTCCTGGGCCCGGACCGACGGCCCCCACGCGGCGATCAGCGTTATCGCGGCGAGCGAGGACCGCAGAAGGCGGCCTGTCGACAGCCGCTCCCCGTCCCTGAGGAATCGGTTGAATGAATGCGTCGACATTCGAGCTTGCTCCTGGTTGAGCGACCGTCGGAACGCCTGAGTTCCGCCGGGGGCATCCTTGCCGTATCAACGGCCGGCACGGCCGCCACGAGAGACCATCCTGGTTCTCGAAGGACCCTCGCCGGGCTGAGTTCACCTTGGAAATCCAGCCGGTCCCACCACGCCGCATCTGCGTTGCGCGTTTCAACCGTCTGGAATCGAGGCGATGCACGAAGTATCGGTAGTGAGGAGGTTAGGAATTGAAGCACGGCGACCGGTAGTGGCGGGTCGTCCCAGTTTGACAAGAGTGCCAGACTTTCCAGAATCTCCGGCCGACACGCTGTAAGGCATTCGTCCTAACGACTAGCGGATTCAACGAGTTACAGAAACTCTGTTCGCGCGCGACAGAATTCAGCGAGACCCGAAACTGTCGGCTGCGACCGATTTTTTCCTCACATTCGACTTTGCCGGATGTGCGGGTTGTGCGGCGAATTCCGCAGGTGACGGCTGGATTCGATGCCAGCACGGCTTGAAAAACGTGGGGGCCAGGCTTCGCCGCGACTCGTGAGCGTTGCTTGATGGAAATGCTGACGGCGTGGTTGGAGCGTGAACGGCGTTGCGGTACGCTGCCCGCGTCGCACAATCCCGGATCTCGTTGCTCGAACTCTTCTTCCGCTCAGGAGACGTTCATGCCGATTCTGACTCGCGTCGCCGTCCTTGTCCCCGCGATGCTGCTCGCTGCGGTGCTTCCCGCGACTTCTCAGGCCGACGATCCGCCGATTCCTTCGGACGCGAAAATCGAGAAGCTGTTCGAAGGTCGGGTCCTCACTGAAGGGGTGGCCGTGGCTCCCGATGGCCAGGTCTTCTTCAGTGAGATCACCTTCTCGCACGTCGCGCGGGATGAAAAAGGGGCGATCGAAGCCGGGCACATCTGGCGGTTCGACCCCACATCAGGCAAGACGACGATCTTCCGCTCGCCCAGCGGCATGTCGAACGGAATCAAGTTCGACGCGGAAGGAAACATGGTCGTCGCGGAAGGGGCCGACTACGGCGGCCGCCGCGTCACCCGCACCGACCGCGCCACCGGCAAGAGCTGGGTCATCGCCGGCATGTACGAAGGGCGCCCACTCAACTCCCCCAACGACATCACGATCGACGAGAAGGGACGCATCTACTTCAGCGACCCGCGCTACCTCGGCCACGAGCCGATCGACCAGGCGGTCCAGGCCGTCTATCGCCTCGACACCGATGGCACGCTCCACCGCATCATCACCGACGCGGGCAAGCCGAACGGCGTGGCGGTCTCGCCCGACCAGAAGACCCTCTACGTCGTGAGCAACGACAACGGAACAACCGCCATCGAGCGGATCGGCAAGGCCGCGGCCAACCAGGCCGACAAGGTCGAAACGCCGCTCCGCAAGGGGCACATGCTGCTGATGGCCTACGACCTCGCCGCGGACGGCACGGCGAAGTTCCGCAAGACACTCGTTGACTACTCCCCCTACGACGGTCCGGACGGTCTGGTCATGGACAAGGACGGCAACCTGTGGGTGGCCGTGCGAGCCGAGAATCGTCCCGGCATCTGCGTCTACAACCCCGAAGGGAAAGAAATCGCCTATCTCAAGACCGAAGTCCCGACCAACGTCGGCTTCGGCCGCGACAAGGAAAGTCGCACGCTCTACATCACGGCCGGCAAGAGTCTCTACCGCACCAAGGTCAACCGCGAAGGCTATCACCTTCCGAAAAAGTCGAAGTGAGCAGCCGAGAGGTTGCACACGATTCGCCAGGGGGCGAAGCGAGACTGCTCACGGTTCCGGTCAACGCGGCCCGGAGAGACCTTCCATCTTCAGGAAACATACGGTGCCGGCGCGAAGAAGGCCCCGGAAAACCACAGGTTTTCCGGGGCCTCGAGATTCGTCTGAACTGAACCATGCACTCCAGGCGAAGCCGCTTGTGGAGTCAGATCAGGCCATCGCCAGCCGCTCGGCCTTTTCGGCGCGGCGGCGGGTGACGATTTCGTCCTGCAGGTTCGTCGGAACCTGCTTGTACTTCGAGAACTCCATGCTGAACGTTCCCTTGCCCTGCGTCATCGAGCGGATTTCGTTGGCGTAGTCGAACATGTTCGCCAGCGGGACTTCCGCGTTGATGACCGCAATGCCCATGCGGGATTCGGTTCCGGTGATGACGCCCCGCTTGCCGCTGAGGTGCCCCGTGACCGGCCCCTGGAACTCTTCTGGAACTTCGACTTCCAGCTTCATGATCGGCTCCTGAAGAGCCATCTTCGCCTTGGTCAGCTGCTCCCGCATGCAGTTGAACGCACAGATGTTGAACGCCATTTCCGACGAGTCGACGTCGTGGTAGCTGCCGTCCTGAAGGACCGCCTGCACACCGACGACTTCACACTCGCACAAGGGGCCCTTGTCGAGCGCCCGCTTGAAGCCTTCGTCGACCGGCTTGATGTATTCCTTCGGAATGCGGCCCTGAGAGACCTCATTCACGAATTCGGACGTCTGCTCGGACTCTTCGGGCAGCGGCACGATCTTCCCGACGACGTGGGCGTACTGGCCCGAACCGCCGGTCTGCTTCTTGTGCTTGTAGTTGAACTCGACGGTGCGGGTCGGGCATTCGCGATACGCGACGCGCGGCTCGCCCACCATGCATTCGACCTTGTATTCGCGGCGGATGCGCTCGACGTAGATTTCGAGGTGCAACTGCCCCATGCCGGCGATGATGGTCTGGCCGGTTTCGGCATCGCTGCTGACGTGGAACGTCGGGTCTTCGCGGCGGAAGCGCTCGAGGGCCTTCGCCAGCTTGTCGGCCCCGTCGCGCTTGATCGGCTCGATCGACAGGCGAAGCACCGGCTCGGCCGCGTAGATCTTTTCGAGTCCGTACTCGACGCCGTCGCCGCAGAACGTGTCACCGGTCGCGCACTCGACGCCCACGACGGCGATGATGTCGCCGGCGCCCGCATCGTCCACGTCTTCCCGCTGGTCAGCGTGCATGCGGACGAGACGTCCGAACCGCACCTTCTTGCCGGTGCGGGTGTTGACGTAGGACTCGCCCTTCTTGACCTGACCCTGGTAGATACGGACGTACGTGAGCTGACCGAACGTCTCGATGACCGTCTTGAAGGCCATCGCGACGACCGGCTTCGTGTTGTCCGGCGCCAGCTTGACGATGTTGTTCGGCGGAGCCCCTTCGGCGGCATTCGGATCCGGCTTCACCCGCAGGTCGGTCGCGGAGATTTCGCGATCGAGCGGGCTCGGCAGGTAGTGAATGACGCCGTCGAGCAGTTCCTGGACCCCCTTGTTCTTGAAGGCGGTCCCCAGCATCACAGGAGTGATTTCCTGCGAAAGGGTCGCTTCGCGAATGATGGTGCGGACCATATCCACGGGAACGTCACGCTCTTCGAGGAGCGCTTCCATGAGTTCGTCGCTGTAGAGCGACAGGGCTTCGAGCATTTCGGCGCGGGCGGCCTGGGCGTCGTCCGCGTACTTGGCCGGAATCTCTTCGCGGGTGATGTCTTCGCCCTGGTCGCCGCGGAAGTAGACCGCCTTCAGCGTGAGCAGGTCGATGATCCCTTCCATCTGGGACTCGCGTCCCATCGGGATCTGCAGCGGGACGGGAATGACGCCCAGTTTCTCGCGGATCTGCTTGATGACGTTTTTCTCGTTGGCGCCGGTGCGGTCCATCTTATTGATGAACGCGATGCGCGGTACGCGGTAGCGCTTCATCTGACGGTCGACCGTCAGCGACTGACTCTGGACGCCGCCGACCGAGCAGAGGACGAGGACAGCGCCGTCGAGAACGCGGAGCGAGCGCTCCACTTCGACGGTGAAGTCGACGTGTCCCGGGGTGTCGATGACGTTGATCGAGTGCAGGGGGAGGTTGTGGTCGGCCCCATCCCATTCGACGTGCGTGGCCGCCGAGGTGATGGTGATGCCCTTTTCGCGCTCGAGGTCCATGAAGTCCATCGTCGCGCCGCCATCGCCCCCCTTCACCTCGTGCATCCGGTGGATGCGGCCGGTGTAATAGAGAATCCGCTCCGTCAGGGTGGTCTTCCCCGAGTCGATGTGGGCGGAGATACCGATGTTGCGATGCTGGGACAGGGCTTTCATAGGTCGCACACGAGAGAAACGAACAATCCTTTGTTGGTCGACTCCGAAGCGGAGTCTGCCACACAAGGGGGAACACGAGATGAAGGTTGAGTGAACTCGCCCACCGGCCGGAAGCGCCGGGCAGAACGCTTGTTGTTGAAGACAAGTGATTCAGAGCGAGCGCTGACGGAGGGACACGGTTGGCGTCATGCCGGTTCATGCCGCGGGAGCAGCATCACCGTGTGCCAAAGGCAGGATCGGCCGGCATTCCTCCGTGTGAAACGCTCTGCAAACGTCCGGGATCTTCCGAACGGGCCGCGAGTTCTGCCGGGAAAGTTGGAGATCCAACGTTTCAGGCAGTCTCCGTCAGTGTGGCCAGCCAATCGCAGAGAGTTGCCGGGGAGCAGACCGCCGACGGGTTCTGCTCTAATACAGGAGGCGGGAAATGCGCCGATGTCGGCATGAACACAGAAGAATATCGTTTGCCGATTCTGCTGAAAAGGGGAATTCGACAGGGAAAGCGGAGAAAAACGAAACGGGCGAATCTATGCGGGCGAGAAGGCTCGGACGCAGAGGCACTGACACCGCAGGCTCTCATTGCGGCTGGAAGCATGGAGAAGACAAAACATTTAACAGGAGCAAGCAGAGGTAGCAGAGAAAATCCCAGACAAGGCAGGAGAGACGGTGTACGGCACGTCGGACCACGCAATTGTCCTCACAGACCGGCAGGTTCATCAGACGAGACATCAAGTCCCGATTTCATCTCTCGGCTGATGCCTTTTCTCTGCTACCTCTGCTTGCTCCTGTTGAATGCCTTTGGTCTGCCCGCCTTCAGCACTTGCGCGGAACACCCTGTCTCCGCAGAATTCGACCCTTCACGCCTAATTCCTTCCTCCGCCCCGCAAACTCACCCCATCTTCGCCCCCCCCCGCGACCGGCACGACAGGAACCATTCTCCTTATCAAACGCACGAACGGCACAACCGCGCCAAAGCGAATAACCCCTACGGTCCGATTTACTGGAAGGATCCGCTGCGTTCGGCAGTCGGACGCATCCCTGTTCCCACAGGCTTCGCCTCGACATCGCCTCCTTCAGCCGGATCGATTCACTCTTGAGGGGAATTCACAACGTGTGGACTCACCAAGACTTCCGATGGACACGCCAACGGCCGCCCGCCGTCCGATCGCTCGCGATCGGTCTGGTCCTGGCCGTTTTCACGAGTCTCACCGGGTGCGTCTCGGTTTCGAGCCACTCTCCTGCCAACTGCGGTCCCATCGGCGACGTCCCCCGCGAACTCTCCAAGACATCCCTGCCTCTCTACGTTATCGAGCCTCCCGACGTTCTCCTGATTGAAGCCGTCAACAA
>JADZEF010000257.1 GCA_020850695.1 Planctomycetaceae bacterium
AGGTTGATGCGGCGACCGCTGATTTCGTGCGTGAGGCGGTAGTGGTCGCCATCGGGATCAAAGCCGAAGAGCGACAGGCGGAAGCCGTCCTTGCCGCGGGCGGCGCCGTGGCAGCTTCCCATGTTGCAACCCGACTTCATGAAGACCGGCATGACATCCAGCTTGAAGCTGATGGGCCTCTCGACCGTTGCGTCTTTCACCACGACGGGGAGCTTCACCATCTGACCGCCGAATTCGACCGTCATCTCGGTCGCTCCGTCGGCGGCCGGGGTGAGGGTGAAGTTCTCGAACTTGCAGAGGGCGGGGTTGGCCAGTGTCCACTTGGCTTCGGCCGTCACATCACGGGTGATGCCGTTGGCGTACTTGGCCTGCACGATCAGCGACTGGCGGTCACGGAGCGTGTTGAGGTTGACGTCCGGAGGCGAAACCTCGATCGAGGTCAACGCGTTTTCCTGGGCTGACGCCGGGAGCGTCGCCACAAGCAGCGCCAAGGCCGGCAGCGTAGTGAAGATCGTGCGGAACGACTTCATCGGAACATCCTTCTCGGAACGGTCGGACGTGTTCGAGAGCAAGAGACGGAGCAGGGCATCGTGCCGGTGTGATTTCGTGGCCCGGCCTTCCAGGGCCGGGCGGGAGAATCGGATTCAGACGTCAGCGGTGAATGCATCCTTCGTCCGGCCTTGGAAGGCCGGACTACGAATTCCTCACTTCCCCGCGGGCGGGGCGGTCCCGGCCTTCTGGGCGGCTTCGAGCCGGAGCTTTTCGAGCCGCGAGAGACGCTTCTCGGGCTTCGGCATCGGAGTCGCGGCGACGGGCATCGGAGCGGCCGGGGCCGCGGTCGGCATCGGCTTCGGAGCATTGACCGGCGGCGGCAGAGGCTTGTCCAGCCGCAGTTCAGTCGTCCCCGCCGTGTGCGTGACCATCTCGCCATTCACGGGAATGACGACCTGGCAGAACAGGTTCTTGTGGGTTCCCGGCGGGCTGGCCGGATCGGTCTGAATCTTGAAGACCAGTTCGTTCTTGTCCTTGGTCAGTTCAAGTTCGCCGACCGTCACCTTGTTCGGCACGCCAATCAGGTTGACCTTCGCGACGCCTTCAAACGGCTTGTTGTGGGTCACCTTGCAGACCATCTCGGTCGCCTGGCCGAGTTCGGCGGAGCTGCGGTCGAGAGCGAACTGCACGTAAGGCTCAACAATCTCGATCGTCGCGAGCTGCGACGAACACCATGCGGTGCCAGGGTTGCCGGTGCGGCGACGACGCTTCCCTGGGTCCATCGGCGGGTTCTCGCTGATGTCGGCGTAAGCATGGGCGAAGATCCGCCACTTCTTCACGGGAGCGCCGCCGTTGGCGTTGATCGGATAGAAGCACTCGGTCTGGCCTTCGGGAATCGTCACGGACGGAGCCGACCCGACGCCCGGAGGCAGGTAAGGCAGGATGATATTGATCGGGCGGTTGAAGCCTTCTTCGCGATGCGCCACGATCTTCAGTTGCATCGACCCGTTCTGGGCCAGCGGGGCCTTCGGCTCGACGATCTCGATCTTGAACGGCAGGTCCTCGATAACGGCAATCGCAAGGCGATTGACGTCTTTCCAGCGATAGAGAGACTGCCCCGGGGCCGCCACGACGAACTCGGCCCGGTTATAGAAGTGCCCCACGACTTTCAAGTTCGGATCGACCGGCCGGGCCGTGAAATCGAGCAGCTTGCCGCTCAGCGGCGCATCCGCGGCCGCTTCGAACACGACCGGCATCGAGCTCTGGTTGGCGGGCATCGTCTCGGCCACCATCGTCATGCCGGCCGGGAGATCCTTGCCATCGAGAGCAATTTCACCGCCGAAGTTGACGCGACCCGCATTGATGACCGCCCCGAAACGGTTCCCCTGGGCGACATAGATCTGGCGGCGGTACTGACCATACCGCTCCGTCTGCGGGAGGCTGAGCGTGAGAGCCTGCTTGATCGGCTGGAATTCGACACGATAGACGAAATCCTTGCCCCCGCGGCCGAGGTGATCCTTGATCTGCAAGACGTATTCGCCATCGGCCGGCACGCTGAATCGGAAGTAACTGTCCGGTCCGCGGGCGTCGTCATTGCTGGTGATGCCGCCCCCCTTGGCGTTCATCAGCAGCATGACGGGGTCGATCGGCGAGCGGATGCGGCGGCCGTAGCACTCGACCTCATAAACTTCGCCCTTCTTCGCGGCGAAGCGGAAGTGATCGACGTCGCCCGGCGCTTCGAGGATTCCGTTAAAGGCATTCGGCAGAGCGACCGGAGTGGCCTGAGCGAGTTCGTTGTTCGGTTCGACTTCGAGGGCGTTGCCATGCTCGAACAGGCGGAAGACGTTTTCCGACGGAGCGATCTGGCCGTTCTGCTCGGCGAAGACGCCATAGTGCTCGGTGAACTCGGCGGGAAGCTGGATCTTCTGGGCAATGTCGCCCGAAGGATCTCCGAGGAACTTCACGTCAACCGCCTGGCCAATCTGTCCACCCGCGGGATAGACGCTGACGGGCCGCGGGAAGTTGCCGATGTGCACGCGATACTGGCAGGCGCCGTTCCCCGCATAGGAGCTTTCGCGAACCTGGACGATGTACTTGCCGTCTTCCGGAGCGATGATCGACGCGTAGCCGTCCTGCAGCAGGAGGGCGGTGTCGTCGGCCGACTTCAGCTCGAACCGCTTCGCGTCCATGATGGCCACGAACGGATCGAACAGCGTGTTGCCCAGCCGCATGCCTTCGACTTCGACCGAGATCCGCTCACCCTTCTTGGCTTCGATCTGGTAGTAATCGACGTCTTCGTTGTCGGCCACGCCGTGCACCGTGACGTTCATCGCGATGACTTGCGGGGCGGCGAAGTCGCTGTTCGGTTCCTTCTCGTCGACGATCGGCAGAGCGCCGACGTAGAAGGTGCGGTAATCGGAAATGCCGGACTTGGTGCGGACCTGGGCGGTGTGCTCGCCGAGCCGCGTCTCGGGGGCGACCTTCACCGTCGCCTTGAAGGCGTTGGCGTTCACCGGCTCGAGCTTCGTGACGGTGAAGCCGGGATCGTAGAACATCACCTCCTCGGCATCGCCCAAAGCGCTCCCCGAGAAGGTGAGGACCGTCTCGGCGTTGCGCTGCAGGCCGCGGGGCTGAATGACGCTCAGCCGGGGGGATGCAGCGAGGGCCGGGGAAACAAGAGCCAGGAAGAGTGCCACAGCGAGCAGGCGCGGGCCGCGAGCGGGCATTGGAGGTCTCCGTCGGGAGAGTGGCGGGCGAACCAGGCGGGAAAGGACAGGAACGGGCGAAGGGATCCCCAGTCGAGCAGTCAATCCGTGACTGAGAACTGGTGTCCTTCACCGATCGACGGGCGACTTTCGGGGGACAGCCTCCATTCTGCCGCACCCGACTCGTCCGTGACAATCATCTCGTGGGATAGGCTTCCAGCCTGTCAATTCATTGGTGACAGTTTGAAGTCCCATCCGACAGGCTGGAAGCCTATCCCACAGCGTCTTCAGAAAAGGCCCGGTGCCGTGCGGCACCGGGCCTCGGTTTTCAGCAGAGTCGTTGCAAACCTCAGGCGAGCAGTTCCTTGCGGACCTTGCCCCCGTCGACGATTTCGATCGGACGATCGCCCGGAGCCATCAGCTCCTTGTCGGCGACGATGCCCATGCAGCTGTAAATCGTCGTGGCCCAGTCTTCGACGTTGAGGGCGTCGTCTTCCGGCTCACTGGCGGTCGAGTTCGACGTGCCGTAGGTGATGCCCCCCTTGATGCCGCCGCCCGCGAGAACCACGCTGAACACCTTCGGCCAGTGGTCGCGGCCGGCGGTGGCGTTGATCTTCGGCGTGCGGCCGAATTCCGAAGCAACAGCAACGAGCGTGCTCTTCAGCAGGCCGCGGCCGTCGAGGTCGCGGATGAGAGCGGCGAAGGCCTGATCGAACGCGGGCAACTGGCCCCGCATCGAGCCGTTGATGTTGTCGTGCATGTCCCACCCGCCGTAGGTGAGCGTGACGAAGCGGGTCCCCGCTTCGACGAGGCGGCGGGCCATCAGCATGCGCTGGCCGGCGGCGTTGCGGCCGTAGGCGTCACGCAGCTTGGCGTCTTCCTTGTCGATGTTGAACGCGTCGCGAGCCTTCTCCGAGCTGACCAGACTGTAGGCCCTCTGGTAGAAGGTGTCGACCGCCTGCAGCGAGTCGGCCTTCTCCTTCGCGGCGAAGTGATCGTTCACCGCATCGAGAATGCGGCGACGGCGGGTGAAGCGGCTGTCATCGACGCCTCCCGGCAGCTTCAGGTCCTTCACGGTGAAGCCGGCGTTGGCCGGATCCGAACCAAGGCTGAACGGGGCGAACGACGAGCTGAGGTAGCCCGTGCCGGCGAATTCGTTCGGCTGGCTGGGAATGCAGACGTACGGCGGGAGATTCTCACGCGGGCCGAACTCGTGGCTGACCACCGAGCCCATGCTGGGGAACTGGAGGGCCGGGCTGGGGCGATAGCCCGTGAACATGTTGTGCGTGCCGCGCTCGTGGGCCGCTTCGCCGTGGGTCATCGAGCGGCAGATGGCGAGCTTGTCGGCCACCTGGGCAGTGTTCGTCATCAGCTCGTTGACGAGGATGCCGTCGACGTTCGTCTTGATCGAGTTCATCGGCCCGCGGTATTCGACCGGGGCGAACGGTTTCGGATCCCACGTTTCCTGGTGGGCACAGCCCCCCGGCAGGTAGATGAAGATGACCGACTTGGCGGTCCCTTCCTTGGTCTCGTAGTTCTTCAGGTCGGCCTGGGCCTTCTCCATGCGGAAGAAGTCGGCCAGCGAAATGCCGATGCCGCCGGCGAACCCGACATGCAGAAAATCACGACGTGAAGGGCGGTACGCCATGAGCAACTCTCCAGAAGGGATCAGACAACAGGTTGACGCATAGGCCCGGAAGCAGCTCGTGCCGCAACACGGACGGAAACCGGGACATCCCCGGGTTCGCAACAGATTCGTGAAGCAGGTGACGACCAGAAGGCCGGAACAGTCAGCGGGAGGGCTCAGCAGGCAAGCAGGTTGGGAGCAAGGCGGGCGAGCGGCTCTCGCAGGGAAAGCACAACCGGGCTCCAGGGCAAGTTGTCGTGTCGGCAGTCCGTCGTTTCAGCGTCGTCAATCGTCTCTGTTCTTCCGACAGGCGCGATGGGGAACTTCACTCGGACCCGCAATGCACCCACACTCACCGGAATAGGAACATTGGCTATAGAAGACACAGAACCACTGGCCAAGTCAAGCATCAATCAATGAAAATCCATTCGACACGCTCCAACCGGACGTCACGCCTTGCCGGATTCTCCCGGACGCGATTTCGCACGATTTGGAGTGAAGCCGTGCCCAAGCAATTTGACGGCCGCAAAATCGCAGCAACCGTTATGCCGGGCGCATGGACACGTTGATTGCCGCAACTCGGGGGCTTTTGGCTCAAGAGTTTGTCGGCGTCCGACTCGCATCGCTTACTTGTGCAGAATCAGCTTTTCGTTTCGCGTAATTCGCAGGCGGTAAATTTCGTCGCCGTGCTGAATCAGGATTTCGCGCTGACCGCGGAACAGGTCGCCCGACTCGATCGTGACCGGATTCGTCGGCGCAATCGCCTGCGCGGATGAGGCTTCCTTCGCCGAAGAAGATTCGTGAGGGTCACTCATCGTCGGAAGTCCGGGAGCTATGAGAGGGACTTGGGCGAGTGGCGCAAAAACTTTCGAGGAGCCACCGCGTCGGTGACTCAACTCGTCTGGAAGCCGATCATAATGAGACTGAGTCTCAGTTGCAAGTGTCACTTCTGGGTTCGCTGGATGTTCCCGTCCGCTGACAGGGACGGCGGGACTGCACTCGGCTTGAGCAACCGGCTGCCACTCGCGCCTGCCTTCACTCGGCACGAACGAACCGATGTTCAGTTTTCAGCAATGGGCGGAGGCGATAGTCTCTTCCGCTTCTCTGACCGCGACCCGCTTGGCTCCGCCAGGCATCTCAGGAGCCGATCGATGGTTTACAGCCCCCGCACCAAACTCGTGAAGGACCGCAAGTCGAAGCGCTGCCCCAAGTGCGGCAAGATCGTCCGCATGCGGAAGCGCTGCAAGACCTGCCATCTGCTGCTGAAGAAGTAGCCAGACGCCGAGCGTTCCACGCTCTGCGCTTCCCCGCACGAGGGCCCTCCGCAGAAATCGACATCCCAAACCCCGGCCAGCACTTCGTTGCGGTCGGGGTTTTCTGCTGCGCGGTCGAATGCGATGTTGCTCTCGGTCCCCGGGGGGCGTCACACTAAGATGCGGGTCCGCTGTGTCTGTCCCTCGACACTCCTCCCTCGACCCTCGTCCCTCCATGACCGCACTGGCGCGACCGAATCTTCGCACCCTCTCCAAGAGCCACTACGAGCACGACGACGACCAGCGTCCGCTCGACTTCAAGCTCATTGCGCGGGTCTACGAGTTCTCGGCCCCCTACGCCCGCATCCGCAACTGGCTGTTCGTCTGCGTGGTGCTCCGCTCGATCCAGCTCCCCGCCCTCACCTGGGTGGTGGCGGCCGTCATCAACGGACCCGTGCAGCGGCATGACGTTGCCGGCGTCATCTGGGGAGCGGTCGGCTTCGCGCTGCTCGCCCTCTTCACGCAGTACGTCATGCACTACCGCCAGCGGCTCGCGTATGAGCTGGGCGAGTACGTCGTTGGCGACCTGCGGAACGCTCTGTTCGCCCACATCCAGCGGATGCCGATGGGCTGGTTCCAGAAGACGAAGGTCGGCCGCATCATCAGCCGCATGACAAGCGACATCGAAGACGTCCGAATCGGCGTGCAGGAAGTCCTGTTCGTGTGCGTCGTGCAGGTCGGCCAGATGGGGGTCGCCGCGGCCGCCATGCTCTGGTACGACTGGTCGCTGTTCCTCGTGGTGCTGGCCCTCGCCCCCATGATGTGGCTCATCAACCGTCAGTTCCACGCCCGGCTCAGCGGGCAGTTGCGGGCGATGCGCGAATCATTCAGCCGCATCACGGCGACGCTCGCCGAGTCGGTCCTCGGCATCCGCGTCACGCAGGGGTTCGTCCGCCAGGAAGAGAACTCGAAGATCTTCCACGACCTCGTCGAAGACCACTCGACCTACAACACCACCGTGATGAAGACGCACGGGCTCTACATCCCGCTGCTCGAACTCAACAACCAGATCTTCATCGCCATCCTGCTGATCATCGGCGGATTCCGCGTCCTCTCACCCGAAAGCACGACGCAGGTCGGCGACGTCGTCGGCTTCCTGTTCATGGCGAACCTCTTCTTCGCTCCTATCTCGGTCCTCGGCAACCAGTACAACCAGGCGATGACCGCCATGGCCGGAGCCGAGCGGCTGTTCGGCCTTCTCGATACGCCCCCCGCATGGTCCGACCCCGAAGACGCCGTCCCGCTCCCGCGCGTCCGCGGACGGGTCGAGTTCCGCAACCTCACCTTCGGCTACGATCCCGCCCGCCCGGTGCTCCATGGCATCAATTTCACCGCCGAACCGGGCCAGACGATCGCGCTCGTCGGCCACACCGGCAGCGGGAAGTCCTCGATCGTCAACCTCATTGCCAAGTTCTACCTGCCAACGTCGGGCAGCCTGCTGATCGACGGTCACGAGATCACCCGCATCACGACCGACTCGCTCCATCGGCACATCGGCGTGGTGCTGCAGCAGAACTTCCTGTTCCACGGCACCGTGATGGAGAACATCCGCCTGGGACGCCCCAGCGCCACCGACGACGAAGTGATGCAGTCGGCCCATCAGCTCGACTGCTTCGACATGCTCGCGTCCCTTCCCGAAGGCTTCCACACGCAGGTGGGAGAGCGGGGGGCGAAGCTCTCGCTCGGCCAGCGGCAGCTTGTCTGCTTCTGCCGGGCGCTCCTCGCCGACCCGCAGATCCTGCTCCTCGATGAAGCGACCAGCAGCATCGACGGACAGACCGAGGCCCGCCTTCAATCGGCTCTCAACATTCTGTTGAAGGGGCGCACGAGCTTCATCGTGGCTCACCGGCTGAGCACAATCCGGCACGCCGACCAGGTGCTGGTGCTCGACCACGGCCACATCGTCGAGCGCGGCCGCCACGGCGACCTGCTCGCCGAGGGAGGCATCTATGCGGGCCTCTACCGGCAGTTCATTGCCGCGGGGTGAAGAGAAGACGAAACGTGGCACGGGCACTCCTGCCCGTGCGTAACGATAGCCACAACTTTGATTGCCGCCTCACTTCACGACAACGAATCCACCACGCGTCGGGAGGACGCTGACCCACCTTTTCGCACGGGCAGGAGTGCCCGTGCTACCGTCGAAAGCTCTCGCGTGCCGCGTCCTCCTGCCAGGTTCTTCCTCGTCGACTACGGTCTGCTCCCGTTCGTGTTCAACGTCCTGCTGAATGCAGGAATCGCGTGGCTCTTCTTCATGAGCCTCTCGAGCGTCCCCCTCTGGGGACCGCAAAGCATCGCCGGCGACACGATCATCACCTGCTTCCTGCTCCCGTGCATCGCCTGCCTCATCTGCACGCCGCTGATCCGTGGCGAGACCCGCCGCGGCCGCATTCCCCGCAACGACGTCCCGGCCGGCCCCGGCCACTGGATCGCGCGCTTCACGGCAAGCGCCAAGAAGCGATCCGTCCTCTTCGGTCTGATCGGTCTTGCCCTCGCCGCACCGCTTTCCATTGCGGCCCTCACGCTCTCGGGCGTCGACGCGATGAGCCTCACGACCTTCGTCTGGTTCAAAGGACTTTTTGCGGGAACGCTCGCCGCGGTCTTCGTTCCATGGATCGCCGCCGCAGCGCTGCATGACGCGCCGCGGTGAGACGGTCTTCGCCAGAAGCAGTCCCGTCCAATGGTCCTCTCGCTCCGTTCCGCGGAGTGGACGGAGCGCCTGGGGCGCATCACCGTCGAGTTTTCGTGGTCCGGCCTTCCAAGGCCGGACGAGATCTTGCACCCGACCTGGGAAGGCCGGCCACAGGGCCGAATCGCCATTGGTAAATCGCTCTCATGGCCCATCTCATTCAAGGATGAACGCAAAGCCACAAGGGCCACACGGACTCGACCGCAGGCAATTTGACAACCACGACAACCGCTTCTTACGATGAAATCTCGTCCTGGCCAATTGCGACTCTGGTGATCGGTCCGGACACTCTCTTCTCCCGCTGCGCCCCGTCAGGTCTCTCGCGGGTTTCCTTAACATGGCCGCCGCTCGCCCCGCCGCCGCACCCAAGGCGTCAACCCCGGGCGAAGCCGCGCCCGTCGAACGGGGGCCGGACAACAGCGTGCAGGCACTTCTGGAAGAGGTCCGCCGCGAGCGCCCCCCCGGCCCCGCTCAGAAACCCGTCCTCGCGATGACGCGGTACGAGCAAGTCTCGACGCTCCTTATTGTGCTGGCGGTCGGTCTGGGGTTCGCGATGCTGGGCCTCACCGTGCAGTACATCGCCACGCGCCCGCGCCCCGTCGTGGTCAATGTCGCCCCGCTCGAAATCCTCGAAGAAGATCCCGGCGGATCACCCGATGGTTCCCCGGACGAGACCCTCAAAGTCGATTCCCCGTACGAAGAACGCAACGATGCTTCGCTGGTCGACAACCCGACCGACGAACTGAGCCAGATCGAAGCCGCGGCCGGCGACGCGATGGACTTCAGCGACAACGTCAGCGACCAGGCGGCCGGCGCGGTCGCCGTCGCCGCCCCCATGCCGCAACAGTTTCTGTTCGACGCGCAAAGCTCAGGCCGCCGCGGCAGCGCCACGGGAACCGGCCGCCGCGGGCTCGGCATGGGGCCCGGCAAGAAGGGCTTCCCGCGCGACCAGCGGTGGTTCATCAGCTTCAGCGACCGCCTCCCCGTCTCCGAGTATGCCAAGCAACTCGACTTCTTCCGCATCGAGCTGGGAGCCGTCCTCCCCGACAAGATCGTCTATCTCTCGAACATGAGCACGCAGCCCAGGACCCGCACCGCCACCTCAGGCAAAGACGAAAAGCGGCTCTACATGAACTGGCAAGGCGGAACGCGGCGGCTGGCCGACATCGAGCTCTTCCAGAACGCCGGAATCGACGCCCAGAACGCCCTGATCCTCCACTTCTACCCCCCGGACATCGAGAATGCCCTGGCCCATCTCGAACGGGATTATGCCCAACGCAAGGCCGACGAAATCCGCCGCACCTTCTTCATCGTGAAGCGCAAGGAGAAGGACGGGGGCTACGAGTTCGAAGTGACGCGGCAGACGTATCTCAAGTAGTTGTCACAGTCGTGAAAGTCATGGATCGAAGCCCACTGCTTCGACGCCTGTCTCGATCCCGGATTTTCTGGGAGATGCTGGCGTGGATGCAGTTCGTCATCGGGTTGCTTGTGCTTTTCGAAGTGAGTCATTCTGTCGATCCACGCGGCAACAAGCTCGGTGGTTCTGGTCTCTCGGATGAAGTCTGGTTCGGCGTCCCAGCGATTCTCGGCCTTGTTTCCACCGGCCTCCTGTGGAAGGCCACGACAGGAGTTCGATCCACGGCGTGGCAAGTCGTGATTGTCGTGGGACATCTGCTCTTCGGTTTTGTCTTCTACATGGTCGCAACCGTCAATTACCTGCTGCACTGCGGAGGCACACTGTAAATCACCTCGTATCGCTCTCCGCGGAAGTGTTCGTGATGTCTTTCTGCTCAACAACTTAGTCCCTCGACCCTCCCATGGAATTCCTCCTCGACCTCGCCCATAAGTCCGTCTTCGTGATGCAGATCGGCATCGCCATTGCCGGAGTCTGGTTCTTTCTGCTCGTCCTCGTCCGCACCCGGCAGAAGCGGTTCAAGAACCGGGCCGAGTCCGACCTCTTCCTCACCGCCGTCGGTGAGGAGCTGAAGACGAAGAACTTCGATGGCGTCGCCAAACTCTGCGATTCGCCCCGCTACTGGAGCAAGGCGGTCCCGCAACTGATCCTCGTCTCGATCGAGCAGCGGATGCAGAAGCTCGGAAAGCTGAAGCGGATCCTCGCCGAGCGGTTCGAGCTCGACGTCGTCGCCGACCTCGAAAACTGTCTGTCTTGGCTGGGAACGGTCGCCAAGGCCGCCCCGATGCTGGGACTGCTCGGAACGACGCTCTGCATGATCAATGCCTTCGCCAAGATCGGCGACAGCAGCCAGGCCGCCGGCACCGACCCCGCCAAGCTGGCCGAAGACATCAGCTTCGCCCTCGCCGCCACCTGCTTCGGACTGCTGATCGCCATCCCCTGCATCATGGCGGCCAACTACCTCCAGATCCGTATCAACAAGCTGCAGGACTCGGTCCAGCGCGACCTCAACGTCTACTTCGAAGACTTCGAACCGGCGGTCGCGAGCGCAACTTCGCGAAGGTCGGCATGAGATCGTTCTTCGTGAATGGAAGAGGAAGCCATTTCTCACCACGGAGACACGGAGTCACGGAGAAAGGCAAAGACGCAGAAAGAGTGGCCCGCGGATGACGCGAATCAAGGCACGAATAAGACAAAGCAAAAGCCATCACATCGAGCGGCGTGTTTCGCCTCAGTCCATCCTGACAATTCTCTTGCCTTTCTCCGTGTCTCCGTGTCTCCGTGGTGAAATACGTCTTGGTTCTGATTCGCGGACATTCGCGTCATTCGCGGGCAGATTCTGAATGACGAAGCACAGCCGGATCTCGAAAGGTCAAGCAGCATGAGGCGGGCGCTGTTCGATGATGATGAAGCCGATGCCGGCGTTCTCTCACGGAAGCGAGAGAAGGGGGACGATCTGCACATCGATTTCACGCCGATGATCGACTGCGTGGTGCTGCTGCTTGGCTACTTCATGGTGACGACGAACCTGGATGAATCGAACAACGTCGACGTTCCGTCCGCAAAGCATGGGGCCGCCGCCTCGACAGAGACCTCAACCACCGTCACCGTCCGTTCGGATCCCGCGCCCGATCGTCTGCCGGCCGTCTATCTGGGGGGAGGCACCGCCCGCCCCGGCGACCTGGGCGACGGCGACACGGGAGTCAAGAAATATGTCGAGGACCGGCTCCGTCAGGGGATGAAGCACGTCATCGTGCGGGCCGACCGCGACGTCCCCTTCGGGTTCATCCAGGATGTGACGCGAGTGATTTCCTCGGTCGAAGGGGCGACGTTCTCGATCGCCGTCCAGGATCAAAAGGAGTAGCCCATGGTCGGCAGCGGCTTCTGATTCGGTTGTCGTGCGTGCAATACAGGCATCGATCGCCGCTTGCGGGTTCGCGATGCCTTTCATTTCCTGGTTCCCGTCCCACCCTCACCCGTCCATGCCCATTCGCTTCCGATGCGGCGGTTGCCTGCAACTCATGAGCATCGCCACGCGCATGGCAGGGCGCGAGGTTCCCTGCGCCACGTGCGGGGCGACGCTTCGCGTTCCAGGCACACCGGTCGACGACGCGGATGCATCCGAAGGCTCTTCGACCGCACGGGCCGGTTCAAGCGACGCCCCCCGCGAACCTTCGATCCAGCACACGGGCGAGCACCCCCGCGCCGACGGCATCGTTCACAATCTCGCGCCGGCGAACGACAGCGAGGGAGTCGAGCTGCGGGTTCCCGACGGCGAATTGATGCTCGATGACGAGGATGAGCCGCCGGTGCGGTTCGTCAAGCGAAAGCGGGCCGATGAAGAACTCGACATGACGCCGCTCGTCGACGTCACGTTCCTGCTCCTCATCTTCTTCATGGTCACCGCCACGTTCGGTCGCCAGAAGGTGCTGCTCTTCCCGCCCCCGTCCTCCGATAAGAAGGGGACCACGCAATCGGTCGAGCGGGTGGAAAACATCGAGGTCAGCTCGATCCGCATCGGGGTCGACGCCCGCAACGTCGTCACGATCGAAGACGAAAAGGTCAACATCCTCGACCTGGCAACCAAGCTCCGCGAGCGGATGCGGACCGAGTTGAAGTCCGAAGCGGCGATCACATCCGACCCACGAGCGCTGCACGAAACCGTCGTCAAAGTGGTCGACGCCTGCAACGAAGCCGGTTTCCAGAAAATCCGCCTGGGAGGAAAATCCGCCGCCCCCGATTAAACGCCGCACCCCGGCTGCGGCTCTGAGCAGCCGGGGTGCCGAATCAAGGGACGCTCGACGAAGGCAATGCGAAACCCGCAAGCGTCTGTTGTCACCGCGACCAGACACCCGTTGCCGCCGCCTGCTGACCTTCAACCTTCAACCCAGCACCCTCAACCCTCCCCATGCCCTCCATCGAGATCCTGCAACCCGACGGCGAGACCGACGCGATCGCGCTGTCGAAGACGCAGACCGTCTCGATCGGACGGCACGTCACCTGCGACGTCCGCATCGATGAAGACGACGTGGCGGTCCTCCACTGCCGGATTGCCTGGAACGGGTCGGGCTACGAGGTGACGTCGGCCAACGCGGCCGGGGTCGACCTCAACGGGGCGCTGGTGCGGCACCAGTTGCTGCGCGACGGCGACGTGCTGCGAATCGGAAGCGTCGATCTCGTCATGCGGCTCGACGCACCGCGCGAGAGCGGTTCGCGCAAGGCCGCGCGCCGCAAGCCGGTCGAAGAACTCGTCCCGCAGGAATTCGATCGCCCCTCCAGTTCGGAGATCGGCCTCTCCCCGGTCTCCGAAGAAGAAATCGAGATCAAGCGCACGCTGTCCGAACGTCTCGCGACGGAGAAGGATGCGGTGCGGCATCCGAGCATTCCGCACGCCTACGCTGCGAAGCCCGAGCCTCCGCCGCGTCCGGCTCCCCCACGTTCCGCTCCTCCTCCACCCCCACCGCTCGAAGAACCCGCGGACGAGGAGGACGACATCCCGATCGCCGAGGTCGTCCATTCCGATGAGATCGCAATCCCCCGCCGTCCTCCGGAGCCTCAGAAGCCGCCGACTCCACCCCCCGCCCCGGCCGCGTGGCAGGAGCTGAAGCGCCCGCGGCGTCCCGGCGAGCGCGACCCGCTTCGCTCGCCGCTCGTCCTAGGCCTGGCGGGCGGGTCGGTCCTGATGGCCGTATCGGCCCTCGTCATCTGGTTCCTCATCAGCCGCAACGCCACCCGGAAGGAGTACGACGCGGCCCTCGACGAGTTCAAGCAGCAGCGGTACTCACAGGCGGCCGAACTCTTCGAACGGTTCCTCGAACATCACCCGCGGCACGAGTACGCGGTTCCTGCCAAGCGCGGCCTCGGCCGCTCACTCATTGAACGCGCGATCGGCGGAGCCACTCCGTCGTGGCCGCGGGGCCTTGCCGCGCTGGAAGAATTCGTCGAGCAGAACCGGGGGGCGAAGGACTTTGGCGACCTCCAGGGAGACATCGCCCTCAGCGCCGAAAAAATCGCGCTGGGTGCGGCAAAGAGCGCCGAGGCGGCCCGCAAGAAGGACCTGCTCGAAACGTCGAAAGCGGCTTCCAACCTGCTCGCACGCTTCGGGACCGATCGCGACAGCGAAACCCGTCAGCAGCGGATTACCGAAGCGGTCGCCGCGGCCCAGACGTCCATCGCGCGGCAGGACACGTTCGATGTCGCGCTGAAGGCGATGGACGCCGCCCTCGATGCGAAGCAGCCGTTGCTGCTGATGGAAGCGAGGCGGTCCCTCGTCGAGAAGTACGCGACGTTCGCTGACAACGCACGGCTCAAAGGGCTCGTCGAGAAAGCCCTCACGCTCGAAAAGGATCTCGTGGTCCGCGAGGCCCTCGACCGGGCGGCGTCGCGCGACGAGCGACCGTTCACGCTGCCGCCTCCCCTCACGCTCGCCCCGCATCCTCGGTCCCGCACCGACGATGTCTCCGACGGACGGACGGTCGTCGGCCTGGCGAAGGATTGCGTCTTCGGCATCGACGCCGTGACGGGCGACCCACTCTGGCGGCGAGTCGTCGGCCTCGACATCCCCTTCTTCCCCATCGCAGTCAGCACCAGCGTGGAAGGCTGGCTGATGGTCGACACGCGGTTTCACGAATTGCTCCTCGTCGATCGCCGCACCGGGAAACTCGCGTGGCGGCAGGAAATCGGCTCGGCCGTTCACGGCCCGCCGCTGCTGCACGAGGGACAGGCCTACCTCCCCGCGACCGACGGCCTGTACCAGATCGACCTCGAAAGCGGAAAGGCAACGACGCGACTGCGTTTTTCACAGCGGCTGATGGCTCCGCCGGCCCTCGTCGCGGGGGAAACGAAACTGGTCGTCGCCGGTGACGCCGAGATGCTTTACACCCTCTCGCTCCGCCCCCTCGAGTGTGAGCGCGTCACCTTCTTCGGGCATCGGGCGGGAACAATGGAAGCCCCGATGATGCCGCTGGGCATGCTGCTCCTGGCGATCGAGAACGACCGCCAGCGTTCGGCCCGGCTGCGCGTGCTCGACGCCTCGGGCGAAGGGACGTGGTTGGACGAGAGGGCTTCACATCGGATCGACGGATCGGTCCGCGACCGCCCGGCGTTGCGGGGGAAAGAACTGTTCGTTCCGTCGCGTCACGAGCGGGTCAGCGCCTTCGTCGTCTCGGACAAGAAGGACCAGCCGGCGCTGGCTCCCGTGGCGTCGTTCCAGGTCCCGCGAGCGCAGCCGACGCCGATCTCGCTGACGGTCGGACCGGACGGCCAGCTCTGGATGGCGAGCAGTGGGTTGCGACGGCTCAGCCTGAAGGGAGGCGCCGCCAAGATCGACGGCCCCGTCCTCGCCGAAGGAATCCTCACGCAGCCGATGCAGTCGGTCGGCAAGACTCTTTTCGTCGGACGAAAGCAGCCCTTCAGCGAGGCGGTCCTCTTCACGCAGGCCGACCGCGACCAGATGGTGAGTCCATGGCGCACCGTCCTCGGGGCCGCCCCGCTCGCCCTCCTTTACAGCGGCGATGGCGCAATGTGCCTGAGCGAGCAGGGAGACATCTTCCGCCTGGGAACGCGCGAGCTATCGGCCGGCGGATTCCGCCTCGAAGCCCAGGCCAGCCTCAAGCTCCCCGAGCGGCTGACGGAACCTTTGCGAGTCAGCCCGCTCTCGGGCGAACGGCTGGCGGTCGTCGCCGCGGGAAAAGAACCCGCCCTCTGGATGCTCAGCCGTGCGGGGCAGGTCGAACGCGAGTTGAAACTCGACGCTCCTCTCCAGGCCAACCCGGCCTTGCTGGCGGGTGGCCTTGTGCTCCCCTATCCAGGCCGATTGAAACTCGTCCCGCTATCGGGGACGACCAAGGTCGACGACTACCAGCTTCCCGCCGGCGACGAGCCGATCCCCGCATGGAAGCAGCTCGTCGAACTGGACGCGACCACGCTCCTCGCCCTCGACGCGAAAGGGCGACTGTCACGAATCCAGCACCGCACCACGCCGGTCCCGCACCTCGCCGAGGTCGCCGACATGGAACTGAACCACCCGGTCGACGTCCCGGCCGTCCTGTCGGAAGGGCGGCTGTATGTGGCCGACTCGGGAAAGACGCTCCAGGTTCTGGACGCGGCGACATTCGAGCCTCGGGGCAAGGTAGAACTCGAAGGGACGCCGACGGCGCTGCACGTCGTGAGCGGGCGGCTGTTTGTGGCGACGAATGAAACACGAGTCGCCGCGTTCGCCGCCGACGCGCCGCTCCGCGAAGCGTGGACGGTCAACCTGACCGCCGCCCTCGCCGGCCCGCCGCTGGTCGTTGGAAGCCGGCACGTGCTTGTTGATTACTCGGGAACTGTCTCAATCGTGAGGTCTGACACGGGGGTCGTCGAATCGACGGTCCTCCTGGGTCAGCCCGCCGCCGGACCCGCGGTCGCCATCGGCGACCTGATCGTGGTCCCGACCATCGACGGAAGCCTCTTCCGCCTGGAAGGAGCGCTGAAGCCATGAGGCACTGCTCCATCGAACTGCGGATGATCGAGACGATCCGAAGGCATCGAGCGGGCTTTCGTTGCCGAGCGAACGCCACGACTCCCGATAGGAAGCGCTGGAAGGAAATCGGAATCTCACCACGGAGACACGGAGACACGGAGAAAGGCAAAGGAGCAGGAGATTCTCAAGCAGCTCCGCGAATGAATACGTCGACCTTCCCGATGATTTCTGCCTTCTCCGATTCGTGCCTTTATTCGCGCCATTCGCGGGCCATGCTTTCGCTGCCCTGGCCTTTCTCCGTGTCTCCGTGTCTCCGTGGTGAAAAATCCTGTTCGGATCACCGCACCGACGGAAGCGACGTCTCTGACAGTCACCGGACCACCGGGACGCCCGCGAGAGGGATTCGAAAAGAGTTTGGTCGCGTCCTTCGAACAGCGCTCGCCAGCTTTCTCGCGTTGCTCCTATCGAGTGTTGTCGCGCTCGCGCAGGAAACGCCGCCCGCCGAGCCGGAACCCGAACCCGATCCGAAGCTGCCGAAGCTCAAGGACATGGCCGTGCCGTCGGCCGAGGAACTGCTGACGGGGCGGCCCGTCGACTGGCTCGTGATCCGCAATGAAAGCGTCCTCGTCGTCGAGCCCGTCAACCCGCGGCCCGACACGCTCGCCAAGATGCAGGCGAAGATTGAAGAGGCCCGCAAATGGCCGCGGCCCGCCAAACCCGAAGAGATGCCGGCGTTCCTCCGGAAGCGCGATTCCCTCGTTTACCTTCAGGTCGCGCTCCCCGGCGAAAGCGAAGAGCCCGAATGGCAGATCAGCATCCGCATCGTCACTCAGGTCATTCACCACGAAGACCTGATGCTCAGACGGATCGACCTGCTGTTGAACGAAGGCAAGTTCCGCGACGCGTACGAACTCCTCTTCGTCCTCGAAAGGAATGCTCCGGGTTGGCCCGGAACGGTCGAGCGCCGGCACCGCCTGCTGTTGCTGGAAGGGCTCGCCGCTGTGAAGGAGGGGCGGGCCGAAGCGGGTATGGCCTACCTCGAAGATCTCCACACCCGCGATCCGAAGTTCGACGGGCTGAAGGCGGCGTTCGGAACGGTCGTCGACAAGCTCGTCGCCGAGTCGCTCGAGACCGAGGATTTTCTGCGGGCGCGGCACTTTCTCGAACGGCTGCGGAAGCGTGATCCTCAGCACGAGGCCTTCGCTCGCGGTCGCGACGAACTGCTGCGGCGATCGCAGGCGACGCTCGCCCTCGCCCGCGACGCATCCAGCGCAAAGCGGTTCGACGAAGCCGCGCTCCTGGCGCACAAGGCGGCCCGCACCTGGCCCGCCACTCCCGGCATGGCCGAGGCAGTGCGGCAACATGCGGGACGGTTCCAGTCGCTCCACGTCGGCGTCATTCACTGGGCCGGCGAGCCGACCGCCTATCCGTTCGAAGCCGATGCTGAGTGGCGGCTGCAACGGTTGGCAGAAGCGGCTCTCTTCGAGTGGGATGGATTTGACGAGAACGCGCGGTACCGTTCCCCGTTCCTCGACGGATGGGAGCCGGTCGACCTCGGGCGAAGAGCGGTCTTCTCGCTGCGGCCGACGCGGACAACCTGGGAATCGACTCCGGTCCTCACCTCGGCGGGCCTGATGGGGGCGCTTGCTCCGCGGCTCGACGCGCGCCATCCCGAGTACGACGAACGGCTGGCGGCGGCCGTCCGCTCGATGTTGGGGCGCACTCCCTTCGAGCTGGAAATCTCGTTCGCCCGCGCGCCGATGCAGCTCGAGGCACTGCTCCAGACGCCGCTCCGCCGGACGAATCGCGTCGGCGATGTGACGCCTCCGCAGAATCTCGCGGTCGGTCACGCCAGCCCCGTCGAGAAGGAATCGGGCCCCGCCAGTGCCGAGGCCGGCGCCGAGCCCGCGGCCCGCCCGTCCATGCCGGCATCGCAGCTCATCTCGCCCGACGCGTTGGCCCCGCGGTTTCTCGTCGCCTCGCGGACGCCGGAGCAGGTCGCCTATCGCCGCGTCCAGCCCGAGGCCGACACCCTGCCGCGTTTCCACCTCGCCGAGATCGTCGAGCGGAGGTATCCGTCGCGCGACAAGGCGGTGCAGGCATTGCTTCGCGGCGACGTCTCGATGCTCCCCGACCTCCGGCCTTGGGATGTCGACCGCTTGCGTGAAGATGCGCGGTTCTTCGTCATCAAGCAGGCGCTCCCCAAGACGCACATCATCCAGTTCCATCCGCAGACGAAGGCGCTGCGGACGCGGGAACTGCGGCGGGCCCTCGCCTATGCCATCGACCGTGAGACGCTGCTCCGCAATGTCATCCTCCGCGGCGCGCCGGCTGAGCGCGGCCGTCTCGTCACGGCCCCCTGGCCCATGCGAAGCCGCGCCTACGATCGCGGCGTCGCCCAGATCGGCCATGATCCCGCGGTGGCGACGGCCCTGGCCCTCGCGGCGAAAAAGGTTCTCGGCGGAAAACTTCCCGAATTGAAAATGGTCTGCCCACCCGATCCGATCGACGAAGCGGCGGCCGCCCAGATCGCCGCCCAATGGAAGGCCCGCGGCATTCCCGTCACGCTCGTGACGCAGCCCGAAGCGGATGGCTCACCCATCAAGTGGGACCTCTGCTACCGCACTCTCCGCATGTCCGAGCCGGCGGTCGAACTATGGCCGCTGCTGACGCTCGAACCGCAGGCCCGCGTCGCCTCGCTCCACTTCCTCCCGCAATGGCTCGCCCGCGACCTCATCGCCATCGACGAAACCAGCGACTGGCAGACGGCGACCTCCCTCCTCCGCACGCTGCACGAGCGGCTTCTCGCCGAGACCGAGCTCATCCCCCTCTGGGAGGTCGACGATTACCTCGTCTTCCGCAAGAATGTCCGGGGCTTCCGGCCCGAGCCGGTCACGCCGTACCAGGATGCCGAGTCGTGGTCCGTCGATCCCTGGTACAACCTCGATCCTCCTTAGAGATCTGGAACGGTTCCGACCAGAGCGACACCGAAACGACCTCGGTGTAATCGTGAAGCAGGCAGGATTGCTATAAGGAACCCAGGAAGGCAGGAAAAAGACAGGGAGAAGAAGGATCGATCCTTGGCGGTGGCTCGTCACGCTCTGGCTTTGTTTCACTGCCTTTTTCCTGCCTTCCTGGGTTCCTTATTCTCCATCTGCTTTCCTTCTGATCGCTTGCCATCTCTTTCTCTCGCTCTCCTCTTCATCAGGTCCCTGCGAAAGCGATTCGATGCCGACCTTCACCGCACCGCAACTGCTGGCGATGGGCCAGCGGATTCTTGTCGCCGCCGGAGTTTCTGAAGCCGACGCAGGTGTCGTCGCCGCTGAACTGCGGGACGCGAACCTCGTCGGCCACGACAGTCACGGCGTGATGCGGCTGATGCAGTACGTCGACAGCATGCGGCAGGGTTTCGTCAAGCCGCACGCCCAGGCCGAGGTGGTCATCGACAAGCCGGCGTTCGCCGTGATTGACGGGAAATTCCAGTTCGGCCAGGTGACGGCCGCGCGGGCGCTTCAGATGGGGCTGGAGAAGGCGAAGGCGTGCGGGACGGCGACCGTCATGGCCCGCAACTGCAACCACGTGGGGCGTCTCGGGGCCTACTCACAGCGGGCGGCCGAGCGCGGCTTCGCCTCGATGATGTGCGTGAATGCTCCCGGCCCCGGCGGCGTCGCCCCGTATGGCGGCATCGACCGGCGGCTGGGGACGAATCCCATCTCGATGTCGGCCCCGCGCGGCACGCAACCGCTGGTGCTCGATATGACCAGCAGCGCGACGGCTGAGGGGAAGTTGCGGGTCGCCTTTCAGAAGGGTGAGCAGGTCCCGCCGGGGCTGATCATCGATTGCGACGGTAACGCGACGACCGACCCGGCGACATTCTACGCCAACCCGGGCGGAGCGCTGCTGCCGCTCGGCGGGGCGCTGGGGTTCAAGGGGTTCGGACTCTCGGCGATGATCGACGTCTTCGGCGGAATCTTGTCGGGAAGCGGCATCTGCCGGACCGACCTGCCGCGCGGAGCCAACGGCGTTTGGATGTATTTCGTCGACGTCGAGCAGTTCCTGCCGAGGTCAGAATACGACGCGCTGATCGACAAGTACGTCGCTTACATCAAGAGCTCGCGGCGGCAATCGGGCTGCGACGAGATCCTGATGCCGGGCGAGATTGAGTTGCGGCGACAGGCCCAGCGCGAGCGGGACGGCGTGCCAATCCCCGATGAAACGTGGCGTCAGATCCGCGAGTTGGCCGCGAGCGTTGGGGCGTCGCTGGAGGGGATTGGCTCGTAGGGTAGCACTGCCCACGATGATCGGTCATGGGTTGCGCCGAAGCCGATCGAGGGTTTCCGCCCGAACCTGCTCCCAAGGCACCACGGCGTTCGGATCAGCGTCATCTTCAGCGACCCGGCGACGAAGCTCCTGTCGTTGCGATTCGGTCAACAACGTTGGCGGAGTCTCGAGGGCAATCGAATCCCAGATCTCCTGGACGAGTTCGATTCGCTGGTCGCGGGATAGCTGGTCTATTCCGAGGCTTTGTGTGGTCGGCGGCATTTCTGGTCCTTTGCCGTTTGCTGAAGCCTTTGTAGCAAACTGATGCTGCCGGTGATGCCATTGATCCGCAGCGCATCGGGTGGGCACTGCCAACCACGGTCGCATGATGCGCGTTATCAATGATCGGCGACAAGGTGATCGCGCAATGTCTTCAGCCCGTGCAGCACAGTGCGGCGATTCTTGGCCGACAGCATCCAGCGCGGCAGACGACTCTCCAAAGACTTGTTACTCAGCGGCACCTGCTTGAGCGGTCGTCGGTTCCGCAATGGTGCGGCGACATAATTTTGCAGAAAAGTCAGATGGCGAGCGTTGTATGCCCACAGAACCTCTCCGCAGCATGGCCGCGGCAACCACAGTGACAGTTCAAACCCATGCAATGTCGGGCCGGCGCCGGGGCCGGGAATACTGCGGCTGCGACGGAGGCTCCAATCGCGAAAGGAAGCGCAACCCAGACATACGAACCGGGAACCCTCACGAATCGACGGACGATCCGGGTTCGCCAAGCCGAGCAATCGCGCGCAGCCGGAGCAATCCGGGCAGCGGACCAGGATGTCATCGGCGAAATCTGAGAGAAATGTCTGGCCGACCGACATCGCAGCCTCCGTCCCCAGAGTGACACGGTCCACCGCGATTAAACGTCAATTCCCCACCGCGGTGGGCAGTGCCCACCCTACTTCGGCAGCCCCGTGTAATCCACCGGGTACACCGCATCGACCTCGCTCGGCGCGTAGGTGTGCTTGAGCACGTCGTCGACCGTCGGACGCGGCTCCTTCATCGCCTGGGCGACGGCTGCCTCGGCCTCTTCGCGGGCCGCATCGACAATCGACTCGGTCGCCGGGCGGTCGAGAATCCCCTTCGAAAGCAGCCGCTTCTCGAAGGCCGCGATGCAGTCGACCTCGTCCTTTGCCCGCACCGCCCCGCTCGACGACGAGTGCCCGTACAGCCGCGACACCATCGCTTCCAAAAGGAACGGGTGGCGGCGGGTGCGGCAGTGCTTCATAGCGCGCTCAATGGCGTGCCAGCTGGCGACCGGATCGTTTCCGTCGACCGTCTCGGCCTTGATGCCGAACGACTCGGCCCGCGCGACGACGTGATGCTCGGCGTGCTGCGAGGCGAGCGGAGTCGAGATGCCCCACTGGTTGTTGGTCACCACCATCAGCACGGGGACTTCATTCCCCGGCCGGGCGCTCCAGATCATGCAGGACGTGAAGTCTCCCTCGGCCGTCCCCGCGTCGCCTCCGGTGACGATCGTCAGGCCGTTCCCCTCGCACCGCTTCTGCATGAGGGCCGTCCCGGGGGCCATCGTGTACTGGACTTCGATGACCGACGACACCGGGACGACGTTCCATTCCTTCACCGCGAAGTGGCCGACGAAGTTGCGGCCCATCGAGTGCGGGTCGGTCGCCGTCATCGCCATCTGCCGCACCGCATCGAGCATCGGCATGCCGAGGGCCAGCATCACCGCGCTCGACCGGTAATGGAAGTGCATGTAGTCGTACTGCGGTCCCTGCCCCTTCTTGACCTGCAGGCCGAGGCAGACGTTGAACGCTTCCTCGCCGGGGCCTCCCACCCAGAAGTAGGCCTCGCCCGACTTGCTCATCTTGATCATGCGCTCTTCAAGGACGCGCGCACGGACCATGAGCCGGTAGATCTCGACACACCGCTCCGCGGCGAGCGATTCGTCTCCGGTCTGCACGGCGAGCGAGCCGTTGACGGGAAGGCGGTCGGAGTCGCGTCGCATATGGTTCTCCCGGGCGGCACCGGTTCGGTGTCTCTGGCTGTCAGTAGAAGGATCCGTCGCACGTCCCGGCGCGGTCAGAATCCCATTGTTCCCATCAATGTCCAACGAATGGGGACTGGTTGAGGTTCACGGTCCTTTCCATTCTACGTCCGAAGGGCCGTTCGGGGAGAGGTCTGTTTTCGGGCACGTCGAGAAGCGGTCGAACTGGGCACCGGGAGAGGATTTCCCGCGATTCCGATCTCGTGTCGAAAGCCCGAACTCCGGACGCGATGGCTGCTCTCTCATGAGGAGAACGCCGATGCCACAACCTTTGACCGCACGTAACCGCTGACGACGGGGAATTTTGAGGTGGGCGAGCGCCCGAGGCGTCAAAATCGGAAGAGGACGCCTCACATCTCTCATCGGCATTTCGAGCCGCCGATCGCGACTTAATCGGTCGCGCCGGTGGTTCGGCAAAGGCCGCTCAAGAGTAGCCTTCATGCGGAGCATGAGGGCTACTTTCGGTCCGGCTGCGACAGCAGGATCTCCACATCGCTCAACGATCGGCTCAAGTCCTTGAAGACCCGATCTTTGAACCCTTCCGTTCCCAACTGTCGCGCGGCAATCCCGTCGCGGGTTCCCAGTTGACGCTGCATGGTCTTCAATGCCGTTGTCATCTCAGCTCGATACGGCGACTTCAACGCACCATACTGTCCCGTCGCCTCGGCCTCGGCGTAGTGCATCGCCGAGAGTCCCAGGAAGAGTTGTGCGGAAGAGTCCCAGTCGCGCGCGATCAACGACTTTCCTTCTCGGGCGAGCCGCAGTGAGAGTTGACGCACCTGAGGCACGTCGTACGGATAGTCCCGTCCTTCGCGGGTCAGGGTGCGGAGAGTAGTCCGAACCACGGCGATCCGTTCCTGCACCACAGTGCGAGAGGGTTCGAGCAGCTCCATCTCGTTTCGCAACGCTGCGAGCGAAGAGCGCAGCTGTTCCGAATGCCCCGGTTCCAAAAGCTCCAACGACTCGGACAAAAACGGGGCCAGTGCCTGATGCCAGCTGTTCCAGGTGTAGGCAGACGAGATCGTTGCATCACGTGCCCGCTTCGGGCTTGCCGCCAGCTGATGGTGGCATTTCGCGCATGCGTACTCCGAGAACTCGGGCCAGGGATTCGCAGGATTCCGCGCCCGTTCCTCGAGGAGCGCCAGAGACGTGTCGAGCGAGGCTGCCTGGCCGACCAGCCACAGCCGCGCCTCCAGCACGGGCGAATTCCGCCGCAGATCCTCCGAGCGCCCCCAGTGCTTCGGCAGCCGGGCATGGTACGACGAAAACTCGAACGACAGCCGGGGATGTCCCGCTGCAATCAGGTCGTGATTCATGTCGCGCCCGGGACCGCCGATATGGCACCCCGCGCAGGTTTCCGCCCGCACCAGCGGGTCCTTCGTCAGCCGATAACCGAGCGCCGCCTTCTGCTCGTCACTCCACACGGCGGGGTTGTTCCACTCCAGCCGCTTGTGCGGTTCGATCCAGCGTTCGGCCGGTCCATGACACGACTCGCATCCGACGCCGAAACTCAGCAGCGTCGAACGATCGATCTCCGGCACGGTGGGCCCGTCGGTCGCGTGGCATTCGGTGCAACGTTCCGAGTTCTGGACGGCCGCGATTCCAAGCTGTTTCCCCATCTGTTGCGATCGCCGGTCCAACAGAATCGATTGGGCGCGGGCGTGAGGATCGCGCTGCAGCCAGATCCCGTATTCGCCGCCGGTGCGGCGTTCTTCCCCCGAGCCCCCGTGACACGCCGTTGCCGCGCAAGAGACCGACCCGAGAAACCGAATGCCAGAATGGTCCGGTTCGGCCCCGCACGAGTTCGACAGCAACGTCGCCGCATAGCACATCGTCGCGGCAAAGGCGATCGACGGCCTGCAGCCCGCGCGCGGACCGAGGGAACGTTCGCGGACTGATCCGGCACACGTCCTCTGGAAAGAAAAAGCAGACATCGCCGAATCCCGCACAGACCTGAAGATGATTTCCATCCCGGCGCGTCCGTCCAACAGACCACGAGACCGAGAATGCTGTTCGTGGTCGAGAAGCACGCCGCTGACGAAATCACACTACCGCAACAATCGCGTGCAGTTCCATTACGGATCCTGGAATCCAGCGTCGGTCCATCGACCTCGTCCGTGACATCACCTCCTGGATGGAATACGCTGCACATCCCGCGTCGACCGCAACGTCTTCCCAAGCCACTTCGACACCCGCCACGGCCCCTTCAATACCCGGACCCGCATTTCAGGAGCCCTCATGACGTCCCGCGCCGCCACCGAATACCGCTACGAGAAGCTGACCTGGCCCGAGATCAACGAGGCGGTCGACCTGAAGAAGGTCTGCATCATCCCGTGCGGGGCGGTTGAGCAGCACGGCCCGCACCTCCCCCTCGACGTCGACCTTGTCTGCCCGGGCGGCATTGCCAAAGGGACGGGCATGGCAATGCCGGGGAAGGTGCTCGTCCTTCCTCATATCGCCTACGGCTACACCGGGCATGTGATGGACTTCCCCGGCACCATCAACACGCACTACGAGACCTTCATCAAGCAGGTGCTCGACGTCACCAAGTCCCTCGCGTACCACGGATTCAAGAAAATCATCCTGCTCAACGGGCATGGCTCGAACATGCCCAACCTCGACCTTGCCGCCCGCCGCACCAACCTCGAAACCGACGCCGAGTGCGTCTGCTGCGCCTGGTGGAATCTGCTGACGGTCGACAAGACCTTCCTGCCGAGCTGGCGCGAAAGCAAGTTCCCCGGCGGCTGCGCGCACGCCTGCGAGCTGGAGACCTCACTCTACATGTATCTCGACGAAGAGAACGTCCGGAAGGACAAGATCAAGAACGGCGTGATCTCGTTCAACGAGGACAACAGCCCGTTCAACTGGGTCGACCTGTTCGGGGCGGGCCCCGCGACGGTCATCTCGTGGACCAGCAGCTACTCGCCGACCGGCGTGCTGGGAGAGCCCGAGCTGGCGACGAAGGAGAAGGGAGAGCGGGCCTACAACGAAGCGGTCAAGCAGCTCTGCCGCTTCGTCGACTACTTCCAGCATCGCCCCTGCGACGTCCGCCACGCCGAGCAGCGATCGCGCACCATGCCGATTCCGTGGGGTCAGTTGGACATCCGTGAGAATTCCTGACAACCCGGCCCCGTTCCCGAAATGTCGCATCACATTTTTCTGAGTTACTCGTCCAGGGACGAACCGGCCGCCCGGCAAATCACGGCGGAACTGGAGCAGTCCGGCATTCGCTGCTGGATGGCCACGCGAGACATCACCGCGGGCGTCGCCTGGGGGGAGGCGATTGTCAAGGCGATCCGGTCCAGCAGTGCCGTAGTCGTGCTAATCTCCAGAGCGTCCACCGAATCGGAGCAGGTGGCGCGAGAGATTGATGTCGCGATGCGCCATCAGATCGCGCTCGTCCCCGTCCGATTGGACGGCGCCGAGTTGTCGCGTCCGATGCAGTACTTCCTTGCAGGCGTGCAGACCATCGATGCCATCGCAGACTTGAGCGCGACGGTGCGAGGCCTGCTGAAAGATGTCCTTCGCCACTACCTTCCGTCCGATCCTGAACCGTCGCCCCCGTTGACGGACGGTTCCGAATCGGCATCCGGACCGCCCGCCGAAACACCGCCGAGTCCGCCGGCCGAACCCTCTTCGGCGCCTGCGGCCGCTCCGTCGGAAGTTCCCGCACGAGGCTACGTGTTCTTGAGCTACGTCCGGTCCGACGGAGACTTCGTCCTGCGGCTGCGAACCGTTCTACAGAAGCGGGGCTATGCCTATTGGGACTATCTCGACGCCGAACGAGACTATCAGGGAGCCTTGTACCGCGAACTCGAGGAGCGAATCGATCAGGCCAAGGCGTTTATCTCGATCGTCACCGACTCCTGGAGAAAGAGCGACTGGATTGCGGCCGAGTACATCTACGCGAAAGAGTCGCGCAAGCCGATCTTCGTCGTGCAGGCGGCCGCGTTGACCCGACCGATGCCGATTCTCCTGAATCTCCAGACGCGGATTGACATGTCGGGAAACTTCGAAGAGGCATCCGCCGTACTGCAGCGACAGCTGCAGAAGAAGGGGTTGTAGAGCACACCGCCAGGACCGCCTCGATTCCAATCGGCTTGCGGATAGAGAAATACCGATCGTCCGCCGGCGCCAGCCCGCCTTGGAGCGTCGCATCCCGCCAACATCCCATGTTTCCAAAAAACCACACGAAAATCCTAGGTATTTTCTTCAAGTTGCCAGCTTGACTGCCTCGGGACGTGACCTAGGTTTGCGGTGTCGAGACAACCCCGCGAATGACCGACGCCGAGCGGCGAACCGGCACTCGCAGGACGCCTCGGACGTGGCGACATTCGAATGCTTCGCATGCGAAGCGTCGCTGCGGCTGCCGGCCTCTGTTCGCCGGCGGCATCTCACTCCGTGTCGAACCTCGTTGTGAGGTTTCGGTTAGGGACTGGTTTCGGACGACGATTCACGCTTGGGTGTCGTTCGCGGCTGTTGTCCCAGGTTGGCGATTCTCCGGTCGACTGGCGGGTTGGTCGGAGAGCAATGCATCCCGAGAGAGGCACCCATGAAGAAATTCGCGACGAGCCTGAAGAAGTTCTTGAAGTCGGAAGACGGTCCCACCGCGGTCGAGTATGCCGTCATGCTCGCCCTGATCGTCATCGTCTGTCTCACGGCCATTCAGGCGGTCGGTACGAACGCCAATGCCAAGTTCGAAGAAGTCCGCGACGCCCTTGCCTAATCGTCTCTGACGATGGGCGATGGTTCGCACTCGCGAGCTTGACCAGCCACGGCCCGCCCGGCTCGAGGTTTCCTCGGACCGGGCGGGTTTGTTCTTTGACGTCAGCTTTCGACGTCCAGGCTGAAGATCGGCCGCATGCTTTCAGGCGACGCCTCGATCACCTGCACGTCGTGCGGCATCCGATCGCCCTCGGAAGAACTCGCGCGCCACGCCTCGCGAAACCCCGCGTCCGTCTGGTCGACGCGGCGCGTCGTCACCAGAAGGGCACGCGTCAGCGACGAGGTATGCTCAGCCGCGATCCGTCGCAACTCCTTCCAGTCCGGCTGCGAACCTGCCTGCGCGAGGGCCAGCATCTCCAGCAACGCTTCCACCGAAGCCGGCCCCGACCTCCCCTCCCACCGCCCGACTTCCTGCCCCGCCAACCCCAGTTGCAGATGAGCATCGCGGCTGTGACGCATCTGCTCGACGCACAGCGTCGCCGCGAAGCTGATCGCCAGTTCGACCCGCAGTCGATCCTCGTCACTCGCCGCCGGCGGCACCCAGAGGTCCAACAGCACCAGGACGTTGATTTCCCGGCTCTGGTGAAACTCGCGGACCATCAACTGCGTCTGCCGCGCCGAGGTCCGCCAGTGGATGGCCTTCGGGTTGTCCCCGCTGCGATACTCGCGGATCGCGTGGAACTCGTCGTCGAAGACCCCCTTGCGCAACTGCTGCTGGTCGACCAGTTCGGACGCCAGCAGATTCTCGCGCTTCCACCGCGACGACAGACGCCCCAACCGCGGGAATACGATGATCTCGTCCTGCGCCGCGATGAACAACCCGCGTTCGACCAGACCCATCGGAAACCGCGTCGCGACGTGCAGCGGCCCCAGCACATAGCGGCCGCGTTGCTGCAACCGCACCTGGTACGCCGCGCTGCGCTGGCTTCGCCGCGGAACGTGGATCAGCAGCACTTCCGGCGTCATCGATTCCTGGCGGTTCGCCACCTGGTCGCGAACCGTCACTACCCAGCAGGGAAGCAGGATCTTTCGATTCTCGAGGCAGATTTCCACCGACGCCGGTTCGCCCGCCATCACCGACTTCGGCACCGTCCGCGTCACGCGGACACGCCGCAGCATGGCGACCGTAATCCAGCCGTTGATCACGAACGGACCCGCCATCAGGGCGAACATGAGCATCAGCATGTTCGAACGGCCCAGCAGCGAGCCGGTCAACATGGCCCCCATCATCACGAGATACACCACGCCAGGCCGCGGAAGATGGACGCGAAATCGGCGCGGACCGGCCGCGTTCCTCGAAAACCGCCACCAGCGTTCGAACAGGGTGTTAAATCCCCACAGGATCGCAAGGGCCGCCAGCACCAGCCACGCGACCGTCCAGGCGTCGCTCCAAAGCTCGCCCAACAGATCGCGCATGGACCGGAAACCGACCACCATCGCGATCCCGACGACCGCGCAGATCGCACCAAAAACGGGGAACCGCGATCGCGTCTCACTCGATTTCGGCGTCCCGGGTTCCATGGTGTTCCTGCATCATCCGTCATGAGGACTTCGCTGATGTCGCCACATCAGATTCTGACCGTCCACCCTGCGCCCGTCCAACGCAATCCGGAAAGCCCGAACGTCCGGCTGGACGCGCAGGGCCGATTCGACCTGCGAGACGAGTCCCTTCCTCCCGTCGAATCGGTTAGACTGAATGACTCTTACGCATCCCTTCGTCGCTGCCTGGAAGCCGCCATGCCGTTGTTCGAATACCGCTGCCCCGCATGCACCCGCGAGTTCGAAGCCCTGGTCCGCACCAATGAAACGGCCGAATGTCCCGACTGCGGGTCGAAGCAGGTCGAAAAGCTGCTGAGCATGGCCGCCGCTCATGTCGGTTCGACCGGCAGCCTTCCCGTGACTTCGGCCTGTCCGCCTCCGTCGCACGGTCCGTGCGGACCGGGCTGCTGCCGCGTTCCCATGAACTGACGACGATCGAATATGGACGGCTGCCCCAGGGAAGCGTGAAGGTCTACCCGTGCGTTCGACCGCGCTCCTTGAATCGCCCCATCGCATTTGTTAGCGTGCGGCGAACTCCTTTAAGTAAAGGTTCCGCGCCCTGCTCTCATGGCAGGCCGGCCCTTGAGCTTTCGCCCCCGCTGAGGTCCGAATGTACAACGTCACGCTGCTGCCTGGAGATGGTACCGGTCCCGAAATCGTCGAGGCGACGCGCCGCTGCGTCGAAGCCACCGGCGTGAAGATCAAGTGGGACGTCCAGGAGTGCGGGATCGAAGTCATCGAGCGCGAAGGCAAGGTTCCGCCGTCGGTCCTCGAGTCGATCCGCAAGAACAAGGTCGCCCTCAAGGGCCCCATCACCACGCCCATCGGCAAGGGATTCCGCAGCGTCAACGTCTTCCTGCGGCAGGAGTTGGGTCTTTACGCCTGCCTTCGCCCCTGCAAGACCTACAAGGGGGTCCGCACCTACTTCAGCGATTCGAACGTCGACCTCGTGGTCGTCCGCGAGAACACTGAAGACCTCTACGCGGGCGTTGAATTCGAAGCGGGCAAGCCTGGCACAGCCGACCTGATCAAGAAGATCAACGAGCTGGCGACCGGCAAGAAGATCACCACCGGCCTCGACACGACCGGCGTCAGCATCAAGCCGATTTCGTATGAAGGGACGCGGAACATCGCCAACTTCGCCTTCGACTACGCCGTGAAGGCCGGCCGCAAGGCTGTCACCTCGGTGTGCAAGGCGAACATCATGAAGTACACGGACGGCCTCTGGTACGACGAGACGCGGGCCGTGGCTCTCGCCTACGGGGCGAAGTTCGAGTGGAGCGACCTCGCCAAGGGTGTGAAGCCCGACGCGAAGCTCGCCGGCAACGTCCCCGACACGAAGGGCAAGCTCGAATACAACGAGCGGCTCATCGACAACATGTGCATGCAGCTCGTGCAGAAGCCCGAGCTCTACGATGTGATCCTGCTGCCGAACCTCTACGGCGACATCCTCAGCGACCTGTGCGCCGGGCTCGTCGGCGGCCTGGGCGTCGCCCCGGGCGCCAACATCGGACCCGACGGCGCGATCTTCGAAGCCACTCACGGCAGCGCCCCCAAGTACAAGAACCAGAACAAGGTCAACCCGACCGCCGTGATCCTCTCGGCCAAGCTCATGCTCGAACACCTCGGCGAGAAGGCCGCGGCCGAGAAGCTTGAGCGGGCCGTCGCCGCCGTCATCGAAGAAGGCAAGGACGTCACCTACGACATGAAGGCCGACCGCAACGACCCGACCGCCGTCGGCACCAGCCAGATGGCCGACGCGATCATCGCCAAGATGGGGAAGAATGGTTGAGGGTCCAGGGTCTAGGGTCGAGTGACGGATGTCGCCGCTTGCGGCGTAGCGGGGCTTTCCCATGGACGAAGCCTCGTTCAAAGCGATCGTCTCCGGAAAGCGACGCGGGCTCCCCGCGTCGCTTCTTCGTTCCCTGCTGGCCGCGGCTTCCCTTCCCTACCGACTGGGGATGGGACTGCGCAATGCGGCGTTCGACCGCGGCTGGAAGCGGTCGCACTCCGCGAGCGTGCCGGTCATCAGCATCGGCAATGTGACGACGGGGGGGACCGGCAAGACCCCGTTCGTCGCCTACGTCGTCAACTGGCTCGTGCAGCACGGCCGGCGGCCGGCGATCCTCAGCCGCGGGTATCGCGCTCTCGACGGACAGGCGAACGATGAAAAACTGGTGCTGGACCGCCTCTGCCCCGGCGTCCCCCACATCCAGAATCGCGATCGCGTCGCCGGAGCGCGAACTGCCATCGAGCAGCATGCCGCCGACAGCCTCGTGCTCGACGATGCCTTTCAGCATCGCCGCATCGCGCGCGACCTCGACATCGTGCTGGTCGACGCTCTCAATCCGTGGGGCTTTGGACACCTGCTGCCGCGCGGATTGTTACGCGAACCCATCGCGGGTTTGCGCCGCGCCGGGCTGGTTGTGATCACGCGATCCGACCAGGCCACTCCCGAGACGCTCCGTGAAATCGCGACCCGCGTGCGCTCGGTCGGGTGCGTGGCGCCAATCGTCGAGACGGCCTTTCCCGCCACTCAACTCGTCTCCAACCAGGGCGCCCCTCGACCGTTGCAGGACTTGTGTGGCCAACCGGTCGTGGCGTTCTGCGGCATCGGAAACCCGGGAGCCTTTCGTCTCGTGCTCGAGTCCGCCGGGATGCAGATCGCCCGCTTTCACGCATTCCCTGATCATCACCACTTCGGTCCCGCAGACCTCGACGTGATCCGCGAGTCGCTCCGCCAGACGGGTGCCGCGGCCGCCGTCGCCACCGAAAAGGATCTCGTGAAAATCCCGCCCTCCGACCTCGCCGGACGCCCTCTCTACGCCGTCCGCATCGAGACGCAGATCCGAACCGGCGCGTCCGATCTCGAGCAATGCCTGACCGACTGCCTTACTCGGAAGTAGGTCGATTCGGGCGTCGCAAGCTGTTGTAGCGCTAGCTAACGGCATCGTATGAACATGTCGGAAGGGCTGCCATAACGGGGTTCCATCAGAACGTGCCAGATGCTCGTTATGGAACCCCGTTGGGGTACCTGATGAGATCGATGCCCACCCAGCGTGCGCTCGCCGGGCCTCGCGACGCTGGGCTATCTGATCGAACGCCTTCGGCGTAGTGAAGCTCGCCGCGTCTCTCCAGTCCACCACAACCGGCAATGCAGAAATCCGGTTCGACGCCGCTGCGGCGAGACACATCATTGATGGGTCTGGTCGGATCGAACCGTATTGATATACTCGTTGACTGGCCCAGGGGGGTCGAAACCGGCTCGGTTTACCCCGCGACGAGGGGATGGCTCATGCTCAGCGTGACAAGCAGCAAGCGGGCAACGACACTGTGCGACGGATTGTCGCGTCGCGAACTGATGCAGGTGGGAGGCCTGTCCCTGTTCGGCGCGACGCTGCCGAGCCTGTTGACGGCCCGTGCGGCGAACGCTGCGGGCGGCAAAGGCGGAGTGCGGGAGGGTCGGGCGAAGTCGGTCATCCTGTTCAATCTGCTTGGCGGCCCCAGCCAGCTCGACATGTTCGACATGAAGCCGGATGCGCCGGCCGAGGTGCGGGGCGAGTTCCGGCCGATCGAGACGTCGCTCCCCGGCTGCTTCATCAGCGAGCACATGCCGAACGTCGCCCGCTGGATGCACCGGACGAGCCTCATCCGCACCGTCACGCACGGCTACAACGCCCACAACCCGCTCAACATCATGACGGGTTTCTCGGGAGGCAACTTTGCCCAGTTGCGGGCCGAACCGACCGATCCCCCCGACATCGGAGCAGTCTGCCAGTACCTCGGGCTGGGAACGAAGGAGCTGCCGGGCGCGGTGTGCATGCCCTGCTACCCGGGCTGGGGCGAAAGCAACATGTACGCAGGGCTTCGTCGTCCCGGTCCCTATGGGGGTTGGCTCGGCAGCCAGTACGATCCGCTGTTCGCCGTGTGCGATCCGAAGTTCGAACGCGAGCCGAAGGTCAACTTCTACGATCCCGTCACTCCGATGGGAGAGCCGAAGCTGCCTTCGCTCGACGGCACGCCCGACGTCACGACGGTGCGGCTGGACCGCCGCCGCTCGGTCCTCGACCAGCTGGATACGGCATTCGCCGCCGCCCGCTCGTCGAAGCCGCTCGACAGCATGAGCTATTTCCAGCAGCGGGCCTTCGACATCCTCACCTCGCAGAAGACCCGCGACGCGTTCGATCTCTCCAAAGAACCCGACGCACTCCGCGACAAGTACGGCCGGCACCTCACCGGCTCGAGCATGCTCGTCGCGCGGCGGCTGGTCGAAGGGGGCGTCCCCTTCATCAGCGTCCATGCGGAGATCTTCGGCAAGTACGGCCACTCGTACGACACGCACTCGAACAACTTCGGGATGCTGAAGGACTCGAACCTGCCGATGCTCGACCAGTCGGTGCCGGCGCTTCTCGAAGACCTCGACTCTCGCGGGCTGCTCGACAGCACGCTCGTCGTGGTGATGGGAGAAATGGGACGCAGCGCCCGCGTCAACGGCACCGCCGGCCGCGACCACTGGCCGCAGTGCGGGTTCAGCCTGATGGCGGGAGGAGGCATCCGCCAGGGCGTGGTGCACGGCGAGAGCGACGCCCAGGCCCAGTGGCCGAAGTCGTTCCCGGTGTCGCCGGCCGACATTGTGGCCACGCTCTACAACCAGCTTGGCATCGACCCGCACCTCATGCTTCCCGATCGCACCGGCCGGCCGATGTCCGTCGCCCACGGCGGCGATCCGATTCGCGAGATTCTGTGATGCCTGACAATGCCGACGAGCGGATCACGCAGCTCGAAATGCTGGTGATGCATCTGCAGCACGATGTCGAACAGATCAGCGCGACGGCGGTGGCCCAGCAGAAGGAGATCCGCGAGTTGCGGGCAACCATTCGCCGGCTGGAGCGCGGCGTCGAGGCCCTGCAGCAGCCGGCCGAAGTCCGCGACGTGCTGGGGGAAGTGCCGCCGCACCATTGAGCGACGGGCGTCTTCATGTCCTTGAGCGGCTGATATAGTCTCTGCATTGAGACTGTCTGTCGGATCAGAGGTCCGAACCACGCCATCGGATTCCGTCATGCTGAGCGTCCTCCTCGCCGCCGCACTTTGCGCGCTGCCCGATCCCCCCACCAGCAAGCAGGTCGCGGAAGCCGTCGAAACGACTTCAGCGCGGAACGTGGAGCGTCTCGATCAACTGATCCAGACGGCCGAAAGAGCGCTGGCAGAGATCGAACAGGGGAAAGTGAAAATCGAGATCGCCGGAAAGGCGATTCCAAAAGCCGTGCAAGCGAAGTTCCTGAAGGGGAAGATCAAGGAAGCGAAAGAGCACCGCGAACTGGCCCGACAGAAGAAATGGTTCCGGCCGGTGCCGCCGTCGGATCAGGGGTTTCAAGCCGGCGACATCTACAGCGGCGGCGAGATGACTTTCGTGAAGTCCGAGAACGGCCTTTTCACCTTCGAACGCGACTACTCGATTCCGAAAGGCGCGGAGCTCATCGACGGAACGTTGCGGACCGGAGGGAAAGCGGAAGGCACGCTGCGGGTGCTCGTCCGGGGCCTGAACGACGAAAAGCTTCGCCCCCACAAGAAAACCAAGGTTCTGGAAGGGAAGCATTTGTTTGTCACCGGACAGAAGATGATCCCCAAGGGTGCTGGCGTTGAGTCCGTGTATGTCCTCGACGTCGTCGACCCAGGGGCTATGGCGAAGTCGACGGAGGTTCCTCAAGCGAAATAGGGCGTGAGCCGCACTGGCGGCCCAACGCCGCCAGTGCCCCTGTCATCGTGTCATGTCAGCGTCCTACCGTACGGCTTTCACCGCCGGTGGCTTCCACGAGCCGTTGAGGATCGTCGGGTCGGTCTCCTTCGGCCAGTAGTTCCGCATCATCAGGATGAACTTCCCTTTGGGTGCGGGGAGCCAGTTGTCCTCCTTGTCCTTTCCGGGAGATTCCGCCTGGATGATGAGATCCAGCGAGCCGTCGGCGTTGTACTTCAGCGCGTTGCGGGGGCTGAGGGTGTAACGGTTGAGGGGATTCTTGACGAAGAAATAGTCCGCGTCGTACATGGTGATCGACCAGAACGCGTTCACCGGCGGCGTCTGTCCCTTGGGGAAGTGCATCACGTATTTGTTCTCGCCGCTGTAAGGCTTTCCGTCCGCGTCGACTTCCGAAGTCGGGTAGACCGCGTCCTGCGGCCGGTTGGCCCCGAGCCCGATGGCCGTGATGAAGGCCCGCTGAAGGTAGTCGGTCCCGTAGAGGCCCGTCTTCGTCGACAGCGTCCAGCCGTTGACCAGCACGCCCGCCTCTTTGAAGTGGGCCATGATCTTCCCGAACGCCGCTTTCGGAACCCCTGGCAGAACCGCCGCGACTCCCTTCTCCGCCTGGAACGGCTGCCCCGCGACGAGGCCGATCTTCGCCATCCTCGCCACAAGAGGAGCGTCCTCCTTGCTCGGCGGGTTGTCCTTCATCAGCGTCGCGAGGATCGAGAAGTACTCGGCCGCGGGGAGGGCGTTGACCTGCTCGCGAATGGCGGTTTTCGCATCCACCTTCGGGTCGACCTTCCCTTCCGGCGGCGTGTAGGGCTTGCCGTAGGCGCTGAGGGGGACGAGTTTCAGTTGATCCTGAAACGCGTGGACCTTCTTGTAGTCTTCGGGCGTCCCCGTGCAGTAGGTGCGGCCGAGAATCCAGACCATGCTGGTCGGCGACTTGTACTCTTTCATTCCCTCCGGAACGTTCCCGTGGAAGGTGGGCCCGGTGATGAGATACTTCTGCGCTTTGACCCCCGTCGTCCGTTTTCCGGGAACCTGGAACACGTCGGTCCAGCCGTCGAGCATCGGCATCAGGAAGTAGCGATCGTCCGCATCGGGAATGGAGAAGACCATCGGCTCCTTCGAGAGGTCGAGCCACGCCAGCGAATAGAGCGTGTCGGCATTCGGCGCCGTGACTTCCTTGTCGGCCGGCGTCGGATACTGCCGCAGATGGGCGAACGAACCGACCGGCGCATACTTGCCGTCCGGCTTCGCCACGTTGGTCATCACCCGGCGGGTGTACTCCATCGTGACCAGCGGATAGCCGTAGACGTACGCCTCGACGGCGATCTCCCGCGCCTCGTCCTCCGTCAGCTCCGCCCGGGCCGTTCCGTTGGCGAGGCATCCGACAACAACCGCCGTCACAACCCAGTCCCGCAACCGACTCATAAATTACTCCCACCGTGAGTTCGCAGGCCAACCGCCTGCTTTGGTCCCCGGCCTCCGCCCGCGTCCCACGTTCTGACGCCGAGAATCAACGGCACGCACAAGGGAGCGGTGTTCGCCAGGGAGCGTCATGTCACCCGGAATCCGCGCCAACTTCAAGAGGTTCAAGCGGATACGCGAGATAACCCAGCGCGGGAGACCCGCAACCCAGTGGATGAGCGCGAATGACCGCTGAGGTTGCCGGAGGTTTTCCTCAAATGCGGTTCGTCGGATGGATTGAATGAGGAACCCAGGAAGCCAGGAAAAAACGCAGGAACGTCGAAGAAAGTGGGAAGCTTGCACAGGGACTTTACGAGGTTTCGCTTTCTTCCCTGTCCTTTTCCTGCCTTCCTGGATTCCTCATTCATCCCTCTTCCCGGTTTGCATCCGTGGTGTCTCGCACGCCGTGAGTCTTTGGGTGGCGCGAAGGTTTTGAAGGTGAGTAACACAAAGCCCTGATGACTCTCCGCACCTTCGTGCGACCTTTTCGATTAGCCAAGGCCTGCCGGGGCGTCTCTGTCGGCGTGCGTTATACCGCGTATTCCGGCAGTGCTGATTCTTCCCGCGAGTCGATATTGATCAGAGAGTCTCAACCAGGGAGGTGGGGAGTGGGACGACTCGTCATTATCTGCATGGTTATGACTGTCAGCGCGCTGACTTTTCTGGCCGCCGGAGCGGAGGCCAGCCAGTGGCCGCCCGACCGATTGGTGAGCCAGCCCGTCCCGGATGAGTCACCCCGCGTCGCGGAGATCTCGCCGGAAGGATCGACCGCCGAAGCCCCTCCGCCGCTGGCCGTACCGCAGGCCCCCGAGGCCGCGTTTCGCGACGATCCCGACAAGCCGTTCGGCCCGCTGCCGTTGTGCCGGGTTTCGTTTGGTCCGTATGGCTGGATGCCGGAAACCTACGGGCAGGTGGGCATCCGCAACGTCACGTCGAACATCGGCGTGTCGACGCGCGACATGCTCAACCTGATCGAGCACAACGCGCACTTCGTGTTTGCAGGGCAGATGGAGCTGGAGCGCGGGCGCTGGTCGGTGAGTTCGAGCGGCCTCTACATCTATGCGGGGTTCGGACGCGATGTCGGCCGCCTGAGCTTCTCGGGCAACGGGTCGCTGGCGATCGTCGACGCCGCTCTCGGCTACGAGATCGCCGGCCTGGCCGAGGGGCTCGGGCTGCCGCAAGGCTCGGAGATCGAGCTGCTCGCGGGGACGCGGTACTGGCTGCTGGGAGGAGCCGTCACGGCCACGGGACCGCTCGGCAACACGGCCACGCGCGGCAACGACGTCGACTGGGTCGATCCGGTCTTCGGCGGACGGCTGACGTGGGCGGTCCGTCCCGACCTTCGCGTGCGCGTTCGCGGCGACGTCGGCGGCTTCGGCTGGTGGAGCGCGTCGGAGCAGACGTGGAACGTCGAAGCGATGCTCGAAAAGCGCTGGGCGAGCCACTCGACGCTTGCCGCCGGCTATCGCGTTCTGGACGTCGACTACCAGCGCGGCGGGCCAAACCGCTTCTCCTTCGACGTCCAGATGCGCGGCCCGGTGGCCGTTGTGGCATTCGATTACTGAGCCAGTCGATCGATTCGTCAGAGTGGGGGATACCCGTTCGCGGCGAATGGGCATGTCGTCGCACATTAAGAGCTCCGGGGCGCCAGGAAGCCGACAGCGTGCTTGAACCCCTTGCCCGCGGCGCGGCGAATCAGCTCGATGCCACGGTCCACGTCCTGAAGCACCGATTGTCCTTCGAGATACATCCGACCGAGATCGTACTCGCCGTGTGGATCGCCTTTTTCGGCCATGCTCCGACGGCCCGCGAGATCGGCCGGCTCGCCTGCCTCTGTGCGGATCTGACCGTCGGGTGGGAAGAGCCGCTTCGTCCTTTCCAGAGGGGCGGATGCGGCTTTCGCCTTTCTGCCCCTTTTCCGGGGTGAGTGGTCTCGCCAGAATTGACGTATGCGGGCGGGGAGGCACAAACGATGGAAGAACTTATCGGGAAACTCGCGGCGGCGAGACTTGCCAGACGGGCCGCCAGAGAAGAGCACCGCGCGGCCCGCAAAGCCGGTCGCCGAATCCTCGAACGGTGCCGGGAGATTCTCATTCAGTGCGCGAAGATTCGAAGCAGTCTGCACTGCAATTTGATCCTGCGGTCCCCCCGGTCGACGAACTGATCCCGGTCGCGATCATGCAGACCGCGCAGGGGATGAACCGTTCTACTTCTTCTCAACCTGACGCGTCTCGACGACGAGCGACTCGTCGGCCGGCTGCTCCACGAAGAACGGCGTCTTGCATCGCATGCACCGCGGCGTCTCCAGGTCCGCGTGCCTCTGACCGCACAAGGAGCAGACGCGGTACGCCTCGCCCGGCGACCTCCAGAGGGGAGCGCCGGCCTGATCGACGGCGGCTTCGTTCCTGATGGCGATGAGGAGCAGCGCGGCGACAACGGCCGCACCGGCGGCGACGAGCAAAACGATCTGG
>JADZEF010000258.1 GCA_020850695.1 Planctomycetaceae bacterium
CAGTCGAAGACGTTCCGCTACACGCTCGAAACGCCGCACGGCAACACGCCCCCCGTCGTGCTCGGCCTGAGCGATGTCAACGAGACGGTCGAACCCGCCGAACCGAATCCGGCGGGTCGACTCCTGACGGTGCCCGCGGCCGTCACGGGAACCGTCGAAGAGGTCTACGGCGAAGACCGTTATCGCGTGGCCGGGAAAAAGGGGGACCAGTGGCAGATTACACTCGATGCGGCCCGCATCGGCTCGCCTCTCGACGTGACGCTGGCGATCCTCGATGCGGAAGGGAAGGAACTCGTTCGCAGCGATGATGTTCCGGGAACGACCGACGCCGAATTGCTCTTCGCCGTGCCGGCCGATGCCGAATACCAGATCGTTGTTGCGGACGTCTCGGGACGGAGCGGGACGCGTGCGGGGACTTATCGTCTCGAAGTCGCTCCGCCCGCCGCGGGCTACACCCTCGCATTGCCGGATTTGCTTCCCGTTCCGCTCGGTGGCAAAGGGGCCCTTGCACTGAAGGTGGTCCGCACCGGCGGCTTCAAAGCCCCGATCAACATCACGGTCGCCGGCCTCCCCGCGGGAAGCACAGTCCCCGACAAGCTCGTCGTTCCCGAAGGCCAGGCCGCGCTGAACATCGAAATCACGGCCGCCGCCGATGCCGCCGCCGCGGCGTCCGCGGTGACGGTCTCGGGCGAGTCGATGGTCGGCGACAAGCTCGTGAAGCAGTCGGCCGGACCCATGGTCGTGGCGCTCACGCTCAAGGCTCCGTTCAGCCTCGACGCCGAAGGTCTTGACGACGTCTCCAAGTGGCCGCGGGGCTCGACGTTCCCCGGTCCGGTCCTCATCGAGCGCAATCCGGGCTTTACCGGCGAGATCATGCTGGAGATGCATTCCCGCCAGGGACGCGTCATCCAGGGAATCTGGGGGCCTGAGCTTCCGGTGCCCGGCGATGTGAAGCGGATTCTTTACCCGATCTATCTCCCCGAATGGCTCGAGACGACCCGCACGTCCCGCATGGTGGTCAACGGCGTCGCCAAGATTCCCGATCCCAAGGGGAACATCCGCTACTCGCTGCAGAAGCTGAAGACCCGCATCGGATTCCTTCCCGGCGGCGCCATGATGAAGCTGGCCGCCGGCGTCACCGAGACCACCGCCCGCCCGGGGGACAAGCTCGACATCCCGGTGACGATCAGCCGCAACAACGATCTGACGGAGACGGCGACGCTCGAACTCATTCTCGATGACGACACCGCCCCGCACTTCACTGCGGAAAAGGTGACGATGACGGCCGACAAGCCGATGTCGACCTTCCCGATCCAGATCAAGCCGACGGCCCCGACTTCGGGCGAGTTCGAGGTGATGATCCGGGCGACGCTGCTGCAACACGGCAAGCTGCCCGTCATCTCCGAATCGCGCGTCCTCGTGACACTGACGCCGCCGAAGTGAGGCCCTTTGACGCAATTCGCAGAGATCGCCAGGGAAACCCTCAAGCATCGCCTTGCAGGCTCTCGGATGAGACATTCCGAAGCGGAGTCAAGGACGAGATTTGTCGTTGGTCATTGATCGTTGGTCAGGGGTCATTGAAAGACCACCAGGATCTCCAATAGCCATTGACCAATGGCCAACGACCAATGATCAATCGGTCGCTGCTCTGCGTCCGCCATTGTCGACTCCGTTCACGCACCTTTGGTCTTTCTTTGCGAAATCTTTGCGGACTTCGCGCCTTTGCGTCAAAGTCTTCACGCGTTTGCAGCAAACGCAATTTGACGATTCCCCGCGGCGTCGCATACAGTACGGGCGACCGGTGGGGCTTCGAGCAAGGAACGCGCAATGTCGATGGGCTTTAGTGACGGGGATGATGCGGCGGTCGAACAGCAGACGTTGCACGGGCGCGACTGGCCCTGCCTGCGGCAGTTCGGCGTGTTTCTCGAGAACCGCGTCGGACAGTTGCACGATCTTCTCAAGCATCTCGAACGGGATGACCTCCGGGTTTGTGCCCTGAGCATCTCCGACACGATCGACTGCGTGATCGTGCGGATCATCATGAGCCACTACGAGCGGGCGGTCGAACTGCTGAAGCTCGCCGGCTTCACGTTCTTCGAATGCGACATCATCGGCGTGGAGCTTCCGGACGACCCGCAGCCGTTCTATCGCCTCTGCAACGCGATGCTGCAGGCCGAGGTCAACATCCATTACAGCTATCCGCTGATGCTTGGCCGCGGTAAGTGCCACGCCATCGCCCTGTACGTCGACGACATCGACCAGGGGCTCAAGGCCCTCCACGACAAGGGGCACCGCGTCATCACCGAGCGCGACCTCGTGGACGAAGACGAGTTCTTCTGAGAGGCGTGCGCGGAAAGTGCCGGTGGTTAAACGATCCGCAGCAAGGCCACGGAAACGACGGAATGGACGGAGAGCACGGACGTCGGACGCTCCCGAAAGCGGGCGTCCGTCCGTAAGATTCCGTCTTCTCCGTCGCTTCCGTGGCCCCTGAATTGATCGCCGCCGCCATGTCCCACCACGCGCTCGGTCTTCCAGAGTCGTTCCTTGAGTCAGGGGCGACCGTCACTCCGGCCACTTCGACTGCCTTCCTCGAAGGGCCCGCGTGTGCAGCGGATGGGACGGTCTACTTCACGGACATTGCGAATAACCGCATCGTGCGGCTCGACCCGCGGACGCGGAAACAGACGACGTTCCGGTGCCCCAGCCACCGGGCGAACGGGCTGCTGTTCGATGCCCTGGGGAGATTGCTCGCCTGCGAGGGGAACGAGTGGGAAAACGCCGACGGCGGACGGCGGGTCACACGGACCGATATGGCGACCGGACGCATTGAAGTGCTGACCGATCGCTTCGAGGGGTGCCGGTACAACGCCCCCAACGACATCGCCGCTCGCAGCAACGGTCAGCTGTTTTTCACCGACCCCTGCTACAGTTTTCGCGAGTCGATGCAGCTCTCGCACGAGTCGGTCTACCGCATCGACGTCAACGGAACGGTCACGCGGATTCTCACGCAGCCGCAGATCCAGCGGCCGAACGGCATCGCGCTGAGCCCGGATGAGCGGACCCTTTACGTGGTCGATTCGTGCCCCGTCGTCGGCGGCAACCGGAAGATCTGGGCGTTCGATCTGTCCGAAGCGGGCGAGGCGACGCGGCCGCGCGTTCTGCACGACTTCGCGCCGGGTCGGGGCGGCGATGGGATGGCCGTCGATCGCGAAGGGAACCTCTACATCGCGGCCGGCATCGCCCGCCCGCGCGGCCCGCACGAGACAGCCGACGTTCCGCCGGGGATCTACATCCTCGCCCCCGATGGCAACCTGCAAGGGCGAATCCCGATTCCTGAAGACGTCCTGACGAACGTCACGTTCGGCGGAGACGACCTGCGGACGCTCTACATCACGGCCGGCAAGACGCTGTTCACGGTGAGGGTGGCGATCCCCGGCTTCGTCGTGCATCGGCCGCGGTAAGCCGTCGCCGTGCGATGGAACGTTCCTGCTGGACGACCGCCGGTAGTGATGCCTTTTGAAAACCCGGCCCGAAGCGAACGGCATAGAAGGTACGAAGGGTGAGAATCAGCCGTCGGATTCCTGGCTGACAGGCTTCACCGATTTCAAGATGGCGGTCGCCATGTCGAAGTCGCGCTCGTCCTCGCCATGAAAGGTCAGCCTGATCAAGCACCCGTTACCCGCGAGAAGCGCCTCCAAATACTGCGGCTCGTGTCGAATCGCGAATCCGATGATATCGGGTGAATCCGTCTCGAACGGCATTGCCTTCTCGGCGTCAGAGTCAAAGTACTCTCGAATTGCACGAGCGGGATCCGCATTGGGGTCTACGTAGACGGCCGAGAAGATTTTGAAACCAGGACGCTCGAAGACATGGAATGCGTTCCAAGTCCAGTGGGCAGCCATGCCATCTGGAATTTCGATGCTCCACTCTTCAAGGCCGTCTAAGTAATGCCGCATCGGAGTGGCCTCAGTGTGCACGGACACGAAAAATCCGCCCCCGATTCTACCCACCGTCCCCGCAACAAGATGCTTGACACCGTGTTGTCGCAGGCGGATGATCAGGTTCGCGGCGGAGTTCCGCGACTTCTTATTGGGGGCAGGATTCGCGATCGGGCCAGGTCAGCTGAGCGGGAGTCGCTCGACGCTGCCTACACAGCAGGCACAACACGATGGCAACCGGGACACGACGACTGGACATCGAGGAAATCGGCGACGTGACGGTCGCGAAGTTCACCGACAAGAAAATCCTCGACGAGTCGAACATCCAGATCATCGGCAATCAACTGTTCGGTCTGGTCGATGAAGACCACCGCCAGAAGATCGTGCTCGATTTTTCCAACGTCGAGTATCTTTCCAGCGCGGCGCTCGGCAAGCTGATCACCCTCGACAAGAAGGTGAAAAGCGCGAAGGGCAAGCTCCGGCTGTGCTGCATCAAGGCCGATATTTACGAAGTCTTCAAAATCACGAAGCTTGTCAAGTTGTTCCAGATCTTCGACACTCAGGAGCAGGCGCTCCAGGGACTCTGATCGAAGTGTCCCGTCCGCCGCACGTCGGGTGTGGAATGCGGGATGGTTGAGTGATCCGTCTTCTGATGATTCGCTGTCTGCGTTGACAGTCTGGCCGTGCGACACTCGATCACCGCGGGCCTGCGGGGAATCGGACGGCAGGCAACCGGGTTCTCCGGCATTTCGTCCGAGGTCTGCTTTCGCGGGCCTCTTCCCTTCCGAGATTCACAACCTTGCGACGGCGCCGGCCGGATGGCGGCGTCCCCCCTCGGTGGATTGTGTCGCCAGGCCGTTGGGGTCTCCCCATGTTTTCTGCTCGGGCTATGGAATCCAACGCCCATTTCGAACATTTCGAAGTGACGATCCCCAGTGACACGGTGCAGGGGCAGGCGGTCCAGGAGCGGATCGTCCGCATGCTGGAGACGCTGGATTATCCGCCGCGCGACGTCTTCGGCGTGCGGCTCGCCCTGGAAGAGGCGATCGTCAACGCGATCAAGCACGGCAACGGGATGGACCCGGAAAAAAACGTGCGAATCGAATGCAGCATCTCCAGCGAACGTGTGACCATTGAGATCGAGGATCAGGGCGAAGGTTTCGTCCCCTCCGAGGTCCCCGATCCGACCGACTTCGAGAATCTCGAAAAGCCGTGTGGTCGCGGTCTGATGCTGATGCGGTCGTTCATGAACCGCATCGATTTCAACGAGACAGGCAACCGCGTGACGATCGAGAAGATCCGAGGCGTGGACAACCCGCGTGATGATGACGACTGAGCGGGTTTGAGGGCCAGGTTGCCGTCGGCTACTTTGTTGAAGCGGCTTCCTGTTGGGACTGCCACATCCTGAGGCGGGCCCGGACTTCGTCCGGCCGGGCGACTCCCGTCGTCGCCAGTTGCTGCGACGTGATGGATGCCACCAGCATGCCGACAAGGGCCGCTTCGGGAAACGATGCCCCCGAGGCGAGCGACAGGACCGTGCCCGCCGTGACGCTGTCCCCGGCGCCGGTCGTGTCGAGCGGTCCTTCCAGCCGCACTCCCGGTATCGGCGTCACCTCGGGGTCCGAGACGAGCGCGCCGAGTGGGCCGCGGGTGACCATGACGGGCGCTCCGGTCGTCCGACGGAGATCCGCCAAGGCTCGTAACAAATCGTCGTGCGCGACCTCTTCGCCGGGTTGCGGGTGGTCGCGGCCGACGGTTTCGAACTGGTTCGGCTTGATGATCATGTGGCGGAAGTCGCGGATGCGGCGGCGGCTGTCGGCCCAGAAGATCACCTTCGGATGGGCGATCGCGATCTCGGCCAGCCGGTCCCGCAAACTCCTGGTGATGACGCCATGGTCGGCCTCTTCGACCTGGTCCAGGGCGATGACCGCATCGACGTCGGGAAGAATCTTCTCGAGCATTCCGGCGACCGACGCGACGATCGCATCAGGAGTGGGGCGGCGATTCTTGGTGTCGTACCGCGAGTGCTCGCCCGACAAGTCAGCCGTGGTCGCGTCGCGCGGCTTAAGGTAGGTCGGCGTCATCAGCTGGTCCGAAACGACGAGTCCCGAGATGCCGCACCCGCGTCGCGTCAGTTCCTGACGCAATGAGTATCCTTCGCCGTCGTCGCCCATCGCGCCGAAGCAATGCACAGCGCCCGCTTCGAGCGAGACAAGGTTGTTGACGACGGTCCCCGCCGCACCGGGGCTGCAGCGGACGGCCACGACCTGGTGCGCGACTTTGCCCGTCTCGACGCTCGTTTCGGCCAGGGCCGGATCGACGTCGAGATACTTATCGAGAAAGAAATCTCCGACGACAGCGATCCGCCGCGAGCGGAACCGCGACAGCAACTCGTCCAATCGGGCGGGGGTCAACATACGCAGAGGAGCACTTTCGGTGCAGAAGAGTGACACGGCCAGGTCGCCGGGCCGTGAGGCCTCGAACTCTGACATTCTCGCGAAGCGAAGTGCGGTCAGCTACGCTGCAGCGAGTGAGAATCGATGTCGGCAACGGACGCAGGCGAGGAGAAGTCATCCCGTGAGCAGCGTGCCGCGAATCGGCGGAATTGTCCTGTGCGGGGGACGCAGCACGCGGATGGGGCGGCCGAAGCTGGCGCTCCCCTTCGGCGCGGAAACGATGCTGGAACGCGTCGTGCGGATTGTGGAAGCGGCCGTCTCGCCTGTCGTTGTGGTAGCCGCTGTCGGACAGGAGGTTCCTGCGCTTCCATCCGCGGTTCGCGTCGTGCGTGACGAATACGACAATCTCGGTCCCCTCGCCGGTGTTGCAGCCGGCCTGGGCGCGATTCGTGATCTGGTCGACGCCGCATACATCACCGCGTGCGACACCCCCCTGCTCCGCCCCGCATTCGTTGCGGCGATCATCGCGCGATTAGGCGACGCTGACCTCGCCGTCGTGCGGGACGGAGAGTTCCTTCAGCCGCTCGCGGCCGTGTATCGAACGGAACTCGAATCGAAAGCCCGCGCGATGATTGCCGACGGGCGATTGAGGCCGCTGGACCTCATCCGCGAATCGAAGGCGGTGGAAATCGGAGCCGAAGAGCTGCGGCAGATCGACCCGCATCTCGATTCGCTCCGGAACGCGAACACCCCCGAGCTTTATGCCGCGGCGTTGCGGATGGCGGGGGTTCCGAGCGGTTGAATCATGTGGATGGAGCGCGGTCGCAAGAGCCAGCGAAGCGACGTCGTCCAAGGCAATGGATGTTGGCGTAACGAACTTGGTGTTTGACGTCTTGAACCGTGGATCCAACGACCCATCTCTTCGGAAGCCACCATGTCGCCTCTGCGCCGCGGATTCGCGATCACGCCGCGCCGAGAATACGCCGGCTGATGGGAACGAGCAGCAGAGTGAGCAGTAGATACCACCACACCCACTCGGGAGCCGGCAGCCATCCCGCCGGCAACAACCGTGACAGGGGCGAGCGGTAGGCCGCGTAGGAGACCATCGTCCGCGCGATTGGTCCGCTTTCATAACTCTGTTCGGCGGCCAGTGTCGTGCGTGTTCCCACTCGCACCCGGTGTGTCACGCTGCGACCGGCGCACCGCACAATCAAGTCTCCTTCAAAGGGAGCGTTGGCCTTCAGCGTCCAGGTCAAAGCGTCGGCCTCCGATTCCGGGACGATCTGGATCGCCGCCGATTCAAGCGCTAACGGACCTTCGGGTGGGACGAGATGCGTCAGCTTCCCGGAGGCCGACACGCGATAGTTCGCCGTCAGGTGGAAGCTTTCGCCGGGAGCGACTCCGTAATACTCGAGCCGTTCGAGTCCCCACCAGCCCACGAGAGCCAGCGGGAGAAACGCGACCAGCAGCACTTGCCCCTCGGCCGGCAACCGCAACAGCCGGACGGACGCCATCGTGCTCTGCATCCGCCGCACGGCATCCCGATCACCTTCCCGCTTCGCCGCACGAATCCGTTCTTTCAGCCGCCTCAGGTCGGCCGCGGCCCGATGCAGCAGGTCCTGGTCGGTCACCCACCGACGAACCAGAGTCATGCCGAACGACGTTCCCAGGGCCAGCAGCACGATGGCCAGATCACGCGGCAGGGCGAGCAGCCAGCCAAGGAAAACGTCGAGGAAGGACAAAAGAAACGTCATGCGACGAAGGCCCCGTCCGGATCATGACTCATCGGCTTCCGATTATGCCTGCGGTCGACGGCAAAGTCATGGATGTCCGGCACGCGAAATTGCAGGGTAGTGGGTCAGTTTGAAATCGGACTCTGAAATCCGGAATCGAGCTGGCGATTGACAGCCAGTCACAGCGCATGAACCCCCCCGTAGTTTCGGACGGGGGGGGGTGCGGGAATTTTGCAGATCTTGCATGCAAACAGCGTAAATTCTTTGCTGCAAAAGGTTCCAAAAAAACCGGTGGAATCGCCAGCCGACGCAAATCCATGAGAACAAAGCGTGCGGCCAAAGTAGAGGGTTGACTTTCTCAGATCTGAGATCGATAGTATTCAACTGGAGCTGGAGTGGGGCTTTTGAGCCTCAACGCGGCACTCTTCGAGTGCTTCCCAGCTCTTTTTTTACGCGCCGACTAATCGCTCCAGCGATACCTCACAACGAGTTTTCCGTCGCCGTTCTTTTCCCACGTCTGGAACCCGCGACGATCGTAGCCGTTGACCTGGCCGCTCCATTCCAGCACTCGCAAGCGATTCATCCATTCGAGGAACCGCGGATCGCCGACAGCGTAACGCGCCAGAACGTACGCGGTCATATCTGCGAGTTGAATCCCCGGTGTCACATGTGAGACGCCTGTTAGGGGGTAGTCCGACACGTTCTTGAGTTTGACACCAGCAACAAACCGTCGAATGGCGATTGCCATGTCGCGATGCCCGAGTTGCTCGTCAAATACCAAGTTCACCCGCCCATTGGGTTTCATTTTCTGGGCGGCGCATGACACCTTGTCAAGGATGTCTCTCACCGGAAACGCAAGCTTCTTGTGGTCAATTTCCTTTAGTACATCGTGTGCGCCATAAATCGCTGTACCAAAAAGATGGATCGGATGCCGACCCCTATCCACGCAACATCTTTCAAACACCTGCCTCGCAACTCCGAGCCTCCGAAAGTCGCCCTTTTCTTCCATTTTGAACGCATTGTTTGAGAGAAGCTCCTGCCCCTTCAATTCCTTTGTCATGTCTTTCGCGTGCTCTGTGCTATAGAAGCGACGCCGCGCCCGATACATCACCAGATCAAGCCGCCGAACAGTCGCCTCACTCATGAGGCATGCGGAAATGGCGGTAACGCCACCCTCCGCTGGATACGACTCATCGAAGAAACACCACATTTACAGCTTTGCCTGCTAGAGGATTGACCAGAAAAAAGTATTCTGCGATCCTTGTAAGCATGCCAAACCGCTCAAGCAAGCCGAAACGCCCCCGCGACGCCAACCAGCTCGCGAAGTCAATCGTCGATCAAGCGACGCAGGAAGCCCCTGCCCAGGTCGACGAGACTCCTGCACCCACAGAAGAGAAGAACCCCGCAGCCGTCGCCTTGGGACGGCTCGGGGGTCTCAAGGGCGGCAAGGCCCGTGCTGAAAAGCTCAGCGCGAAGAAGCGTTCTGCCATCGCAAAGAAAGCGGCAGCGGCCCGGTGGAGCAAGGCGACCGACTAGATCCCTTTGCCATCGTCGCTCTCTTGATCATATTCCGGAAATGGCAGCATCAACGGCTTGTCGTATCGCGGACGCAGGCGATCAAGATTGTGCATGAAGTCGTCCCACGTCTGGGACAACTGCATGATTGCCACGACGGCCCCGAGGTGCTCTTTCAGCTTCGGATAACCCAGGTTCGTCGTCAGCCTCTGGAAGTATTTATGCTTCCGGCGTCCAGACTCGTTCCGAGGGGTGATCTTCCTCAGTTCGTCCAGCACGCCGGGTGCAAGCCGCTTGTAGACGATGTCGTTCGTGAGGACGCCGAAATACTGCGGACGACGAACCGAGTCGCGGGGAAACTCAAGCCCCCGAAGCCGGAACAACTCCCGGTAGAACAGCGGATCGAAGGTCTGGATGTAGGGTTGGATCTCTTTCGCCACGAACGCCTCCAGGATGCGGGAGAGGGCGTCACGCTCGCGAAACTCTTGGTATCCAGTTGCCTCATCAACCAGTGCGATGATGCCCACGCGGGCGAATCCACGCATCAGGATCTCGCATTGCTTTGCGATGTGCTCCTGCTGCTTCTGAAGCAACCCGGACTGGCGGGCTGACAGTACCGCTTCGCAGATATCCGCGAGAACGGTGGCTTCATATCCGTATGCCAACGCTCCCGCAGGAGTTCGGAACCGAATCGGGTTCTCGGTCACCGACCGTAACGTGTCTGGAACAAACTCTTTGAGTCGGTCACCGGCGACGAATTTGGCCAGTCGGTCACCACCCGTTCCGCCGCTACTTCCGCGCGACATTCCAATGGCGTCAACCATGCCGCGCTGGTGCAGCACACGCCGCCCGTCTTCCAAGACGTAGCACGGCAATTCCACCTCGCCGATGACCAGTGGCTTATCCGGTGACCCGCATACGGCGACGGGAGCATCATCATCTCCCCATCGCGCCTTCGCCGCCTTGGACGCGATCTCGCGTCGGACCTTTGCGGTGAGCTTCGCCGCCCTCGCCGCTCCACCCTTCGCCTTTCCAACCACCTCTTCGACAGGACTTTCCGTCGCCACAACTTCGTCAGACATGTGAAATCTCCGATGCAAAGAGTCCGTCCGCATGCTTGCATTGTCGGGTTATTCATCGAAAATGCAAGCATGTGCTTTCATTTTCTGTTGACGAGTGCCTGACCGCTCAAGCATAATGGTCCGTATGAACCAACTCAACACCGAACGCCGTGCCGCAATCGTCCGCTGCCTCGTCGAGGGCTGCTCGATCCGCTCAACTGTCCGGATGACGGGAGCGTCGAAGAACACGATTACGAAATTGCTCGTCGAGATCGGTGCGGCTTGCTCGAAGTTCCAGGACGAGACGTTGCGGGAACTTCCCTGCCGTCGCCTGCAACTCGATGAAATCTGGTCCTTCGTTTATTCCAAGGCGAAGAACGTCCCGGAAGAACGGAAGGGAGATTTCGGAGTGGGCGACGTGTGGACGTGGACAGCGATCTGTGCCGACACGAAACTCGTCCCCTGCTGGCTCGTCGCGGGCCGCGATGGTGATGCCGCTCGAATCTTCGTGAGCGATCTCTCCCGCCGCCTGCGGAGTCGCGTGCAACTCACAACGGACGGCCACAAGCCGTATCTCGAAGCCGTCGAGGATGCGTTCGGCATGGACGTCGACTATGCCATGCTCATCAAGCACTACGGCTCGTCCGAGGCCACGACGACCGAAGCGAAGTATTCGCCGAACGTCTGCACCGGATGCAAGCAAGAGAAGATCACCGGCTATCCAGACCCAGAACACATCTCGACGTCATACGCGGAGCGTGCGAACTTGACGATGAGAATGTCGATGCGGCGGTTCACGCGACTGACGAACGCCTTCTCGAAGAAAGTCGAGAACCACGCCGCAGCGATCTCCCTGCACTTCATGTACTACAATTTCGCTCGCATTCACCAGACGCTCCGCTCGACTCCCGCGATGAAGGCTGGAGTCGCGAACCACCTTTGGTCCGTCGAAGAAATCGTGGGTCTTCTCGATCGAAAATGAGTATTCGTTCAAACTGACCCACTACCAATTGCAGACTCCCTTACCATTCCCCCCCGGCGATCCTCTAAGATAGAGGTTCGTCTTGTTCCGTACGCTTTCCACCGAAAACCGATATGTCCAGCCGGATTCCAGAGCTTTATCGCGATGCGGGAAAGGCCATCCTGGCCAAGGCTTTGCCAAAACTGGTGGGCCAGCCGTCCGCGATTCTTTCTGATCGCAAGCGGTTTGACGACCTGCTGGTGTCTCCCGTCTGGGCCGAACTGCCGCTCCCCTGCCGGCTTTTGGGCCGCAAGCGTCTCGGGTGGGATCTGCTGTTCGACCAGATTCGTGTCGCTGTGTACGACGGCTCCGGACCGACGATCAAGATGCGGGCCGACGCGGCGGCGCGTGTGACCGAGGCGTTTCGTGCGACGGTGCTGGAAGTGGCGGCCCGGCTCAACGTGGCCGCGCCGGCGTCGAGCATCGTCGCCGGTTCGGGATCCGCTGCGGGTCTGAAAGCGGCTGCGGGTAAGACATCTGCGGGGAAATCGGCCGGTCCCGGGAGCTCGGCGAAGCCGGCCGGCAACCCGGACGTCGCCATCGGAATCGATCTTGGGACGACGTTTTCCGCGGTGGCCTGGATTGACGCGGACGGGCGTCCGGTCGCCTTTGAAAATTCGACCGGCGACCTGATCACGCCAAGCGTCGTCTATTTCGAGGACGAGGGAACGATCGTCGGGAAGGAAGCGGCCCGCGTGGCCCTCGTCGAGCCCGACCGGGTCGCCGAGTGCGCCAAGCGCGACATGGGGAAGAAGCACTACCGCAAGCCGCTGAATGGCGAGATGGTTCCGCCCGAAGTCATCTCGTCGATCATCCTCCGCAGCCTCAAGGCCGACGCCGAGCGGCGGCTGGGGCCCGTCACGCAGGCGGTCATCACTGGTCCCGCCTACTTCGACGAGCCGCGCCGCCAGGCGACCATCAATGCGGGGAAGCTGGCGGGACTCGACGTCCTCGACATCATCAACGAGCCGACGGCGGCGGCGATCAGCTATGGTTATCAGAAGGGATTCTTCCATCGCGAAACCGGCGCGGTCGACAAGCCGATGAAGGTCCTCGTGTACGATCTCGGGGGCGGCACGTTCGACGTGACGATCCTTTCGATCGAAGGACAGAACTTCACGGTCGTCGCCACGGACGGAGACGTGACTCTCGGCGGAAAGGACTGGGATCAACAGCTCGTCGACTTCGCGGCCGAGAAGTTTCAGGCAGAGCATGGCGAGGATCCCCGGAAGACGCCGACCAGCCTTCAGGACCTGTTTGCCGCGGCCGAGCAGGCGAAGCGGGCGCTGACCGAGCGGACGCGGACGACGATGATCGTCACGCACGCGGGGAAGCGGTCGAAGATCGACGTCACCCGCCAGGACTTCGAGGATGCCACGGCGGCCCTGCTGCTGCGGACGCGGCACACCTGCAAGGAGGTGTTGCGGGCGTCGAACCTGCAGTGGTCGAACATCGATCGCATCGTGCTGGTGGGGGGATCGACTCGCATGCCCCAGGTGGCGGCCATGCTGGAAGAGCTGTCGCCCGGCTCCCAGGTGGATCGTTCGCTTTCCCCCGACCTCGCGGTGGCGCACGGGGCGGCGATCTACGCCGATGTCATCCTCAAGCGGAAGAAGGCCGGCTCGTCGAAGTTCAAGCTGATCGACGTCAATTCGCACAGCCTGGGGATCGTCGGCATCGAGCCGAGCACGATGCAGAAGATCAACCACGTCCTCATCCCCAAGAACACTCATCTCCCGCACCGCGTCACGCAAGGCTTCAAGCTGGCGAAGGCGGGGCAGAAGGGCGTGCGGATCGAAGTGCTCGAAGGGGAGAGCCGCCAGCCGAAAAGCTGCACGGCGGTAGGGACGGCGATCGTCAGCGACCTTCCGGAAAACCTGCCGCTCGGCACATCCATCGACATCACCTACGAATACGAGCCAAACGGCCGCCTGCACGTCGCGGCCAAGTTGCGGGATCACAACGGCGTCTTTCGCATCACGTTCGAGCGGGAGAATTCGCTCAAGGAGGACGACTTTGGAGTCTGGTCCGAGTACGTGGCGCATGAATCGCGCCGCATGCTGGAGTAGTGCGGAGGATTGAGGGATAGAGAGAAAGAGGGATTGAGGGACAGAGCGACAGAGGGACAGAGGGATGGAGTGATTGAGGGAAACTGAGACTGAACTTAACGGTTCTCCAATTCCGTCCGTCGACGCGCATCACTCCATCACTCCATCACTCCATCACTCCATCACTCCATCACTCCATCACTCCATCACTCCATCACTCCATCACTCCATCACTCCATCACTCCATCACTCCATCACTCCATCGCTCTGTCACTCCATCGCTCTGTCACTCCATCGCTCTGTCGCACTGTCGCTCTAGCCCTCAATCTCTCCATCCCTCTGTCCCTCAATCCGTTTTCTCCCTCTGTCCCTCGACCCCTTTGCCCCTCGGCCCCCTTCCCAACCATGTCCGACGAACCGCGGCTGAAAGTCAAGCACGGGGGCAAGGTCCTCGGGCCGATGTCGATTGTCGAGGTGGCCAACCTGATGGCCGAGGGGAAGGTCGCCGAGACCGACCTGGTCTCGGACGGCGGGCCGTGGGTGAGCTTCGAGACCTATGTCGGCGGTCATTCCGAGCCGGACGCGTCGTCGGTCACGTCGGCCGACGTCGAGTCGCTGTTCGCCGGTGAGTTCGCGATCGAGTTCGACGCCAGCGGCACTGCAAGGGGAAAGACAGCCGCGGCATCAAACCCCGCAGCGGGACGTCCCGCGCCGAAGGCCGCGCCGCCGTCCCGGTCGAAGGACACGCTGGACGACGACGACATCATCGACCTGCTCGAAGCGGACGATGACGATGCGGACATCATCGATCTCGATCTGGCGGACGACGAGAAGGAAGCGTCCTGGCCGACGGCGAGACCGCCGGCGGCCGGAGCCGCGAAGTCTCCTCCCGGAAAAGCCGCCGCCGCGGGAGCGAAGCCGTCTCCCGCCGCCGGCTCGACAGCGAAGTCCGGAGCGCCTTCCGTTCCGGGGAAGCCTTCACTGCGTCCCATGCCGCTGCCTCCCTCCATCAAGGGGGGACCGGGGAAGGCCCCGCCGCCGCTGATGGAAGCGGATGACGAACTCGACGTCATGGAGTTCCTGTCGGACGATCCGAAGCCGGCCGCAACGAAACCGACGTCTCCGAAGGCCCCCGCGGCAGCGGCGCGATCAATGAAAGGAACGACTGCCCCGGCAACGGGCCATAAGCCGCCCGCATCGACCGCGGGCACTTCCAAACCCGGCGCCCGTCCGAATCCGCCGGCCGGCAAGCTTCCGGAGGTTCCCCCACCCCCCGCAGGAAAGGGGAAGAAGGAGTCGCAGGCACTCAACGAAGCGCATTCGCCCAACCTTCCGCCGGGCTTCAAGCCGATGTTCAATGGCCGCAACTTCAGCGGGTGGGAGTTCTTTCCCATCGAGGACTGGACGAGCGGGCGGGCCGACTGCTGGAAAGTCGAGGGGGGCCTCATCAAGTTCGACGGCACAGCCCGCCGCCCTCACCTGTTGAGCATCCCCGAGTTCGTCGACTTTGAACTATTCGTCGGCTGGCGAGCCCTCAAGCCGGACTGGCAGGGAGGCATTCTGGTGCGGAGCGACTCGGCCCCGAGCGGGACGCGTTGCTTCATCTCGCTGGGGGCGAAGGATGCGGGGAAGCTGTGCGGGGTGGGGACATCGGGCTCGAAGGCGGCCCCCGCGCTGCAGAAGCCGGCGGGCGAGTGGAACGTGTGGCGGATCGTCGCGGTGGGCGAGCGGATTGGCCTGTGGTGCAACCAGGAGTGCGCCTGGAGCGAGGCCTCAATCAATCGACCAAAGGGAAAGATCGGTCTGCGGGCCGACGGCTCGCCGCTCGAGTTCAAGTTCCTGCACGTCCGCGAACTGACGAAGAAGTAGCGAGGGCGATGCCCGGCCTACCGGACGACCAAAACTGGATGGATCAATCGCGATTTGCCCATTGCCGCCAAGGCGAGATTCCTGGGAATCATCATTCCCCAGACTCGATTCCGGCCAGAAACTTGCCGTACCACTCCCGGAATTGATCGAGCACTTCGCCCTGATCCACGGCGACTCGCCCTTCGTGGACAAACCGCATCACGTCGTCCGGGCGAAGATGGGGCAGCGCCCGACTCGCCAGCGCGGGCGTGTACTCGCCGCGATCCGTCAGGAGGAAAAAGGTCAGCGCGTCCCCTTCGAGCCGCCAGATCTCGGCGATCCGCAGTGCCGCATAAATCGAGAAGCGATTCAATGAACTGCGGCTGACGTCGACTTCGATTCCCAGATCGGGGGGCGGCAGAACGTCGAGATCCAGTTCGCGGGCGCCGGCCACCTTTTCAGCGTTCTGGATCCAGAAGCAGTCGTCGGGCTCAATCCCCTTCTGGAGCAACTCCGTTCGCATCGTGACCGAGCCGCCGCGGCGACTCGGCAACCGCGCTGCCCGAGCCCCGACGCGGACCAGGTCTCCCAGAAACCGGCTGTCATCGTCGTGGGCGAGCGTCGGAGACATGATCTCGAGCTCTCCCCGGTCGTACGCCAACCGAAAACCGCGCTGGCGGTCGAACACCTTCTGCACCGTCAGGTAGCCGTCCCAATCGACGTCCGAGAGGCGCAGGACCTGTCGCTCGGATGCGCCCGCGTGCGGCGTCCTTTCGACGAATTGGGCCGTATGCGTCACGGTCGCCATACTTCGACTCCCGTTTCAGTGCACAGAGCCGATTCGGTGGGCAGTGCCCACCCTGCAGAATTCAATGCACGTAGAGGAACTGCTTCGAATTGATGATCGCCCACATCAGGTCTTCGTAGGCTTCCTTCGGCGTCGGCGACTGCGAGAGGAAGTCGCGGCTGGCGGCCATTTCCAGTTCGCTCGGCTGGCGCGAGAGAGCGGCGAGGTAGATGTCGCGGACGATCTCTTCGTGCGGCTTCTTTGCGGCGATAGCCGTCGCGATACGGCCCTTGCCGTCGGCGATTTTCGCCGCCAGCAGGTCGCCGTTGAGCGTGTGAAGTGCCTGGGCGAGGTTTTCGTCCGGCGACCGCTCGCACTCGCAGACGCTCGCCCGCTTCGGCTTGGCAAAGACCTTCAGGAAGTAGTCGGGATACTCGGCGTCCGGGAGCTCGATGGCTCGCGTTCCTAGCGGCAGGCTCTTGTACTTCGTCTGCGTGCCGGCGGTGCGGTCGATGGCATCGAGCAAAGCCTCGGCTCCCAGCCGCTTCACCTTGAAGTGACTGTAGAACTTGAAATCCCCGGCATTCGCCCGCGTCGGCGTCGAGTCGAGCTGATAGAGCCGCGACACCATGATCGCCCGCATCAGCTTCTTGAGGTTGAACCCGCTCCCTGAGAACTCCTTCGCCAAAGCAGCGAGAAGCTCAGGATTGGACGCCGGGTTGGTCGCCCGCATGTCGTCGACCGGCTCGATCAGTCCGCGGCCGAGCAGGTAACCGACGTAGCGGTTGGCGATCGACTTCGAGAAGGCTTCGTTCGCCGGGTTCGTCAGCCACTGGGCGAGACCGATGCGGCGATCGAGCGGGTTCTCGACCGGCTCGGCCTCGAGCGGCGTCGGCTTGAGGATCTTCCCCGTCTTCGGGTGCGACACCTCGCCCCCCGCCCGCACCACGACGACCGACTCGCCACCGAACAGCCCGAACTCCTGGCTCGGCTTGTTGCCGACGCGGGCGAAGAACGCCGCAAAGCTGTAGTAGTCTTCCTGGCTGTACTTCTCGAAGGGATGATGGTGGCACTTGGCACACTGCAACCGCACCCCAAGGAACAGCTGGGCGGTGTTCTCGGCGAGGTCGGGAGCGCTGCCGTTGATGCGGAAGTAGTTGGCGGGGCCGTTCGAGAAGATCGAACCCTTCGCCGTCACCAGTTCGGTCACGACCTTGTCGAACGTCTTGTTGACGCGGAACGCCTCGCGAAGCCAGTTGTGCAGGGCCCACATCCCCTGCTCGCCCACTGTCCCGCTGTCGTTGCGGATGAGGTCGGACCACTTCAGCGCCCACCACGCCGCATACGCGTCGTTGTGGACGTCGAGATTCGGATCACCGGTGAGTCCCAGCAGCCGGTCGACCAGCTTCGTCCGCTTTTCCGGATCGGCCGAACCAAGGAACGCGACCGTTTCTTCGACGCTCGGCAGCGTGCCGGTCGCATCGAGATAGGCCCGCCGCAGGAAGGTTCCATCGTCGCAGACCGGCGACGGCTCGATCCCCAGCTCGCGGAACTTCTTCACGGCGAGCTCATCGACGAAATTGTGGTTCGTCCAACCGGCCAGCTGTACCGATTCTGCGTACGGGGCGATGTACATGGAGATGTCGGCCTGTCCTTCGAAGCGGACCATGACCGAAGACTGCCCCTTGCCGGTGGTGGTGACAAAGCCGCTGGGCGAGACGCTGAGGAGGGCTTCGTCCATCGAGTCATAGCGGGCCCAGTGGGTGACGTCGCGGACCTGCCCGTCGCTGTAGGTCGCCTCAACGCGAAGCTGCTGCGTCATGCCGACCGTCCCCACCCGCTGCTTCGGAGAGACGGTCAGCTTCGTGACCTTTGGAGCGGTGGGGAGCGGCTTGGGAGCGCCCGACTTCACCCACGCGGTCAGTATCTGGAAGTCGACCGAATCCTTTTCGAGCCGCCTGCCGCCGCCGTGAGCCACCTGCATCGTCGGCTTGAGCAGGAAGAGGCTCTCTTCCGGCTTCAGAAGATTCATGCGGCGCTGCTGCCGATCGCGGGCGATCGCCTCACGGTCTTTCTCGGGCTCGAAGCCGAAGACCGAAAGAACGAAGCCCCCCTTGCCGTACTGACTGGCGTGACAGGCACCGAGGTTGCAGCCCAGCTTGCTGAGAAGGGGCGAGACATGCTCGGCGAAACCGACCTGAGCCTCGGGAAGGATGCCGTCGACCTTCACCGGCACATGGACGGTCGCGCCTTCTGCGAGGACTTTGATCTCCGCAGCGCCGTTCGCGACCGCCAGGAGTCGACCGGTGGGATCGATCGTGACGACGGCGGGGTTCGTGCTTTCGAACTTCGCCACCCGAGTCAGGTCTTCCGAACGATCATCGATCTGTCCTGCGGGGCCGCCCGTGGGCCGCACCACCTGAAGCTGCGCCCGGGCGAAATTTCCCTGCAACGTCACCTCCGCCGGGACGACGCGCACTGCCGTATCGGCCGCAAGGACCGGGCTGCAACAGATTCCCAATGCCGCCAGAGTCAATGACGCGAGAGCGCAAGCCGTTGCGCGGGCAAACGAACGACGCGGGTGACGAAGCGTCATGGCGAATCCTCGAAGACGACGACGGGCGGAGCGAGAGTGATCCGGGAGGGAGTCAGACGAGTGGATCACGGGGCGGGCGGTGCAAGCCGGTTGGATCGTGCTGGCGGAATCGGCGATCCTGCCTCGGACATCGAATCAACCGCCTTTTATTATGTCGGCAGGAGCCGAGGGAGTCTATTGAATTAAGGCGCTTTACCGATGGCCCGACGGCTGTTCCCACCTGTCGCCCCGCCTTCCAAGCCCGGGCGGATGATCTCGTCCGGCTTTGAAGGCCGGACGACGGGCAATTCGAGGCCATGTGCAATTGGACCGTGGCAGCGGGATCGCCGGTCTATCTCAACCCCCGCTCGATGATGTCGCGAGTCGCGAGGAGCGAGCCTTCGGCCACTTGGTGCAGGTATTCGAAATCGAGCGTGTCGATGGTATCGGTGGCGAGGTGGTAGTGCGGGTTCCGCAGGAAGCTCGTGTCGGTGATCATCAGCGCCGGGTAGCCGGCGTCCCAGAAAGGGCTGTGGTCGCTGAGCCGCGTCGCCTGGAGCAGCTCGCCGTTCATCGGAACCTGGAGATGTTCGACCGGCAACTCGGGCACGCGCCGCAATCCGCCGACGAAGGCATCAATCAAGGCTCTCGAATTCTGGTTGCCGATGACCGCAATGAAGTTGCCGGTGTCGGGATAGAGCCCCTTGAGCGGCTTCGGCAGTTGCTGCGAGTTGCGGCGATGGTCGCAGTACCCCAGCATCTCGAGCGACACCATCGCGGCCAGGTCGAACGGGCGAAGCTTGGAGAGGCGGGCATGCTCGGCCCCACCCAGCATGCCATGCTCTTCGAGATCAAACACGACGAGTTCGAGTTCATAAGCGGCGTTGGCCGGCCATTGCTGCGGCAGCAGCCGGGCGATCTCCAGGAGGGCCGCGACCGCACTCGCGTTGTCATCCGCGCCGGGAGTCTCCTCGCGCGAATCGAGATGCGCGCCGACGCAGAAGCGGACATCCGACCGGGGTTCCTGACCTTCGTGCGTGCAGACGAGGTTGATTCCCTTCAGGGCCCGGCCGTTCTCGTTGCGGGCGTTGAACTCGTGGCGATGGACGTCCCACCCGGCGGCCTCAAGCTCGGCGGTGACGTATTGCCGCGTCTCTTCGAGCGCCGGCGTCTCGGCCGGACGAGGGACGACCGTCAGTCGCTGCACGTGGTGGTAAAGTCGATTGCGGTCGACGAGCATGAACGGTTGCCTTGCGGGATCGCCCTGTTTCAGCGGCGACGTTGGTTTCTGACGTGGATGCGTCGCACCCCGGCTGCGGCTTGGAGTTGCCGGGGCGCCGGAGCAAACGACTCACAAGCGAGACACTTGGCGCTCGCATCGGATTTCGTCTGCTGCGACGCCCAGAGCGCCCAGAGCTGCACCCTGGGTGCCTGGAATATCGGTGACCGGGGGCCGACCACAGTATACAATCTCGGCCGCGATCGGTTCCTGTCACTCGTCTGGCGGCGAGGTACGCTGATGCACGCGTTTCCCGATTGGACACGGCGGCAGTTCGTGCGCGGTCTCGGGTTCGGCCTGCCGTCACTCGGCCTTCCGGAGCTTCTCGCTCGCCAGGCGTCAGCGGCTCCAGGCGTGAGCCTTCCCGCGGGGTCGTTCACCGGCGGGAAGGCGAAGCGGTGCCTGATGATCTTCCTTTTCGGCGGCCCCGCCCAGACCGACACCTGGGACATGAAGCCCGACGCGGCGGTCGAGTATCGGGGCGAGTTCCATCCTATTGCCACGTCCGCCCCCGGCGTCGAATGGTGCGAGCACCTGCCGAAAACCGCCTGGCTGGCCCATCATGTCGCCGTGGTGAAGTCGGTCAGCATGACCGAGCGAGCGATCGGCGACCATCATGCCGATACCTACTATGTCCTGACCGGCCATCGCCCCGATCGTTCTTTTTTCACCGAAGGAATCAACCGCAAGCCGCACGAAGACGACTGGCCGTCGATCGCGTCGACCGTCGCCTTCGCCACCGGACACCCGCACGACCTCCCCGCGGTCGTCCAACTCCCCGCCCGCTCCGGGGAAGTCACGAACTACATCAACCCCGGACAGTTCAGCGGGCGGCTCGGCCCTTCCTACGAAGCCGTGATGGTTCGCGGCGTCCTCGAAAAACCTCGCGAGCTGAGCGTGCCCGCATTCCAATTGCCGGCCGAGATCGCCGCGCCGCGGCTCGACCAGCGGCGCGACCTGCTGGCCCGCCTCGACCTCTGGCAGCGCCGACTGGAACAGACCGTTCTGCCGCAGCCCGCGAGCGCGGCGGGCGTGGCCGAGTCGACGTGGCTCACCCACCAGCGAAAAGCGTTCGAGCTGCTCACCTCGCCGCGGGCGAAGCGGGCGTTCGACGTCTCGCTCGAACCCGAAGCCGACCGGGTGCGGTATGGCGAAGACATCAACGGGCAGAGCGTGCTGCTGGCGCGGCGGCTGCTGGAGGCGGGCGTGCCGTCGGTCTGCGTTCACTGGATCGGCAAGCGGGTCGGGGCCGGGTTGAGCTGGGACACGCACACCGACAACTTCGGACAGTTGAAAAACGTGCTTCTGCCGGCGTTCGACACCTGCTTCTCGGCACTGCTCGAAGACCTCGAACAACGCGGCATGCTCGAAGAAACGATGATCCTTGTCGTGGGCGAGATGGGACGCACGCCGAAGGTGGGCGATCCGAGAAACGCGGGAACGATCCCCCCGGGCCGTGACCACTGGATTCACGTCTTTCCCGCACTGTTCGCGGGCGGCGGCATCCGCGGCGGGCAGATCTATGGTTCGTCCGACAAGATCGCGGCCTACCCCGAGACCTGTCCTGTCAGTCCAAACGACCTCGCCGCGACGGTCTATCACGCCATGGGGCTCGAAGACCGCCTGACGTTCGTCGACCGCACCAGCCGCCCGCACCAGCTCCTCGAAGACGGCGAGCCGCTGCCGCTGTTCGGATGATGGTTATCTCTCGCTCCGCGAAACGATGCGAGCGCGACAGAGCGAGCGATAGCGCGGTGTGTGCGGTGTGTGCGGTGATTGCTGGGGGCTCCCTACGGTCGACCCCAGCCACCCCCTGATTTTCTCGCTCGATATCCCACCGATCTCGAAGACGCACACGACGGCGCGTCGTGCATCGTCCGACGCTGTCCAATCGACGGGAAATACGGACAATGGGACGAACAATCCGAATTGAATCGTTCGTAGCCCTTGCCTCGTTCGCGTTCTTCCGCGTGAGCGAAAAGACGACACTCTTCCCTCGAAAGCCGATTGATGACGGTTGAGTCGGGACCGACCGTGTGCCACCGCCTGCCGGCCGGTTTGAAGTTGCTGCTGGTCGCCCTGGTGATTGCGGCCGGCCTGGCGATCCCCGCAGAGAACTGGCCCGCGCATGGGATGCTTGCGGCTTTGGTTTTCGCCGGGCACACCTTCGCCGGGATTCCGCTACGGTATCTGCTGCGGAGACTGGCACTGTTCCTGCCGCTGCTTCTGACGTTCGCCTTGTCGCTTCCCCTCAGCCAGGGGGGCGACCGCGGGTGGGAGTTGGGGACCGCCATCGCGTTGCGAGGATCGCTCGCGTTTCTCAGCATGCTCTGGCTGATCCACGTTCTGCCCTTCCCGCAACTCCTTGCGACGCTGCGGCGCTACCATTGCCCGTCGGTGCTGCTCGCGATGATGGCCTTCATGTATCGCTTCAGCTTTCTGTTGTTCCACGAAGTCGAGCGGATGACGGCCGCACGCCGGGCCCGCAGCTTTGGGCGAACGGGTTTCTGGTTTCGCTGGAAGGTGGGAGCGCAGGTCATCGGCATGCTGCTGATCCGCTCGATGCGGCGGGCCGAGCGCGTGCACGGCGCCATGCTGGCCCGCGGATGGACGGGCGATGTGCGGGTGCTGGAGGACAAGGCGTGACTTCCCCACCCGGTCCCGAGTCCGCCCTGACCGCTGAGGCTCCCGCGTCAGCCGAGGCCGCGCCGGAAATCGCAGCCGTCGAAGTGCGCGGCGTCCGGTTCCGCTTTCCCAGCGGCCAGGCGGCTCTCGATGACGTCAGCTTCACCGCCAGGGCGGGGGAGCGCGTCGCGATCGTCGGTCCCAGCGGGGCCGGGAAGTCGACGCTGCTGATGCATCTCAACGGGCTGCTCCCCGAGCGACTCCCGGCCGTGCCGCAGTCAACCGTCTTCATCGAAGGAGTGGCCGTCGCCCCCGAGACCGCGGCGGATGTCCGGCGGCGAGTGGGGTTCCTGTTCCAGGATCCCGACGATCAGCTCTTTTGTCCGACCGTCCGGGAGGACGTGGCGTTTGGTCCTCTGAACCTCGGACTGCCGGCCGCCGAGGTGCGGGGACTGGTGACGTCGAGCCTCGAACTCGTGGGGCTCGGCGCGGAATACGCGGAGCGGAGCACCTTGCAACTGAGCGTCGGCGAGCGGAAACGCGTCTGCCTGGCGGGGGTCTTCGCCTGCCGGCCCAGCGTCCTGGCTCTCGACGAACCGTCGGCCAACCTCGACCCGCGGGCCCGCCGCAACCTGCTGCAGATCCTCAACCGCTTCAGCGGGTGCCAGATCATCGCGACGCACGATCTCGACCTGGTGGTGGAGCATTGCCACCGTGTCGTCGTGCTCGATCACGGAAAAGTGTTCGCGGACGGGCCGCCGGCGCAGGTGCTTCGCGATGAGTGGCTGTTGAAGCAGCACGGACTCGAAGTGCCGCTGCGGTTGCTGCTGGATGACAGCATGCCACGACATTCCCTGTCGTGAATTCGCGCGGCGCGGTTCGAGAACTTCGCCAAGCCGCTCGACAACCATGAACTGGATTGAACGTCGTCGTCGGGCCTGGCAAGGTTTCTCGGCTCACCGCACCGCTTCACGAGACGGAGTCTCGTGCCACTCTTAAAAAGAGCAGCCGGGGTCGGGTCGTAGTCGACCCGGCCCCGGCTCTTGGGAACCCCTCCCCATCGCTCTCCACCTGCAATCCGCAGTGTCTTCGACAATTCTGTTCCGAAATCAGCCCGTCAGTGGGCGACAGTCACCGGCAACTGTCCCTGCACGGGCATTGCTCCAGTCATCGGCATCGCGCCCTGGATCGGACGGGCCTGCATCGCGGGCAGCATCCGTGGGGCCGAGACGTAAGGAGAAGCGGTCCGCGGCATGGACGGATGGGCGTAGCCGGTCGGCGAGACGTACGACATCGGCTCGACGTACGGAATCGGCGAGGCCATCGACGTCGGCGGCATCAGCGAGGCCGGCGGCAGGTAGGTCTGCGGGTTGGGCATCGGATCGAGAGCGCCCGGCATCGGCATCGGAGGCTCGGCTCCGGGGGCCATCGGTGGAACGACCGGATCGCTGAACGTCGGAGTCGGCATCGGCATCTGCATCGGCATCGCGGGGGGCATCCCCACCGGGGCACTGCAGCAGCTGCCGCCGCCCAGGCCTGTCATGGGAGCCACCGGGTATTCCATGCCGCCGTAGGGCATGCCATATCCACCGGCCGAGCAGCATCCGCCCATCGGAGCGTAATTGTCGATCGAGCAGCAGCCGCCGGCATCTCCGCAACAGGGGTCGCCGGTCAGCAGCGGCGGATAGGCCGGGCCGCAACCGAATCCCGGACCGCACGGCGGAACATCACAGATCCCATCACCGCAGCAGAGCCACTGACCCCAATTCCACGGGAACAGGGGGCACTTCAGAATCTTCACATAGAAGCAGCAGTCGAGCGGCCCATCGGGAATGGCTTCGATGCTGCACCCCTGCCGACAACCCGTCAGGGGATCGATGTGCGTCGGATGGATGACGCATCCCGTCATTGTCGTGGCGAGCACCAGGACGGCGCCCAGCAGAGAAATCCGTTTCATCACCAGGTTCCTGTCGAGAGAGGGGTTCGCGACGCGTCGGACGGGGAATCCTTCGCGTCCCACCTTTGTTATCGACAGGCAATCTGGGCGAACTTTACCGGTTATGCGGAAGAGACGGAAAAAACCTGGCGAATCGGCCCGCGGGCCGCCAGGTCGGCTCAAGTGGTATTATATTGGCAACTTACGTTCGCGCCCGAACCACTCGACCGGAGCCTTCGAGCGGCCGATTTGTGAGATTCGCAACCTCTATCTGGCTGCCTTTTCCTCGCCAGACGTGAGCGCGAAGGGGAGATCCTTCTGGCCTTCCGCGGGAATCTCGGTCATGAGGGTGGTTTTGTCGTTGTACCGGGCAGGAATGATCTGCTTGAGATTGGCCCCGGGGTCGTTCGATCCGACTCCCAGCGCGGTCATCGCGGTGATTTGAACGAGTTTTTTTCCGGGGGTGACTTCGACTGCGTAGGCTCCTTCCTTGATCGCCCCTCCGTATTGGCGAGGGGGAGTCCCCGACTCGTCCACAAACACGATCTGGCCGTCCGGAAGGGGCTTGCCGTCCATCGTGACCGTGCCCGAAACAGACGCCTTCTGCGGACCGACCGGCTTTGGTTCCCCGCAGCCCGAGGTGAAAAAAGTCGTGCCAGCCAGCATCGTCACGGCTGAAAGCCGAATCATCCACGAGTTCATCGGTCCCACGCGGCAGAAGGGGGGGAGAGGGCCAATCGTTGAAACCAGGATTCTCAGGATCTCAGAACTCGCCGATCGGGTTGCCGTCCGCGCGGGATCCCAACCGCTGGAAAGTCAACTGGCTGACATTCGAAGAAATGAATCGGACGCTGCCGTCGGCAAGTGTTCCGTGGGCTCCGCCGGTGTGATAGCTGCGTGCATAGAGAATGCTGTTTCCCGAGCCATTCGCGACCGCGATGCAGGGAGAAATGGTCTTGCTGACACACGAGATCAGGGCGTCAGGCTGGTCGGTGTTCGGAGGAAACTGGGTGCTGATGTAGACCGTGCCGCCATAGTTGTCCCAATAGAGCCCGCGCCAGTCGTTGCCGTTCAGGCCAAGCGCCGACGTGCTCAGATCGGGCTGCAGGACGATCTCTCCCAGCATGAGAGTATTCGTCGAGCCGTCAATGAGGTCGCGCGTGCGGATGCGGGACTGCTGAAAGAACATTCCATCGAGGTTCATCCCGTTGCCCACCTGGAAGTGGGTCGTCGCAGCCACCGCCAGATAATTCCCCTGGAACCCCAACGGGGTCGAATAAGTGTTGAGCTTGGGTCCGGCAGGATCCGAGGGGCACATCAACGTGGGGATGACGGTCTTGATTCCGGGCCAGTACCAGGAGGCCTGCGGCGTCCCGTTCTTGCCATCCATGTACGGAGCGATCGTATTGTAGAGTGGCCCCTGGTCGAGGTACGGCAGGAGCATCTGCATCCAACAGATGCGGTTCGCGGGATGTCCCACGCTCGGGTCGGCCGACCAGAGATTGAATCCAATCCCGCCGGGTGGAAACGTCGAAAAGGCGTCGTGGTAATTGTGCATCGCGAGGCCGACTTGCTTCAAACCGTTGCGGCACTGAGTCCGACGCGCCGCTTCGCGGGCCTGCTGGACCGCCGGAAGCAGCAGCGCAATCAGGATCGCAATAATCGCGATGACCACCAGAAGTTCGATCAGAGTGAATGCCCGATGTGACGAACGCTGACATCTCGGAACAGCCGTCCCCGCCTGATGTTTCGGCATATGCACCCTCGTGGATCTGTCGGTTGGATTGATACACAGCAGCCAGACACATCGGATTTGCTGGATAGACCATACGCTGGCAGGGAAACCCTCGCAAGACGGCTAATCCTGGCCCCTTTTTGGTGCAACGCCGCCGCGACGGCACTGTCTCAGCGGAGTGCAGAGACGTTAGAATGACCGCTTCCGACGTGGCGACTGCAACGCAACTCGAGCAGATTCTCCCTGGAACAGAGCGACATGTCTGCAACGCATCTGAACGTCCGCTGGTCCACGGCACTTCTCTCGACGGCCCTTCTTGTGGTCCTGATGCCGGGCGGTTTCGCTCACGCCGATCTCCCTTCCATCCGGTTCGACCGCATGACGCCGCTGGGGACGGCGGCGGGCGGTTCCGTCGAAGTCGAAGTGCTCGGGGCCGAGATCGACGAACTGAAGGGGCTCCTGTTCGATCATCCCGGAATCCGGGCCGAACTGATCAAGGACCGCAAGTTCAAGGTGACGGTGGCGGCCGACGTTCCCGCAGGCAGTTACGACGTCTTCCTTGTCGGCCGGTTCGGCGTCAGCAATCCGCGGCTGTTCGCCGTCTCGCGCGGCCTGACCGAAGTCGCCGAGAAGGAGCCGAACAACGACACCACCCAGGCGCAGCCGGTCGAAGTCAACTCGGTCATTAATGCGTCATCCGATGGAAACGGCGAAGACGACTTTCGTTTTCCCGCCCGCAAAGGCCAGCGAATCACGCTGCATGTCCAGGCGCAGCGCCTCGACTCGCCGATGGATGCGACGCTCACCCTGATGACGGCCACCGGCGGTCCCCTCGCATCGTCGAGCGACTGGTTTGGGAGCGACCCGTTCCTCGACTTCGTCGCCCCGGCCGACGGGGATTACGTCGTCAGCGTATCGGACCTCTCGTTCCGAGGCGGATTCCCCTACCGGCTGATCGTCACCGATCGCCCGCAACTGGAAAACGTCTGGCCACGAGCCATGCAGGCGGGCAAACCGCTCGAACTCACCTTCTTCGGCCGCAATCTCGGACCGGCCGCCCGTCCCTCCCCTCTCAAGCTTTTGGATCTTCCGCTCGACGAACTGAAATCGACCCTCTCCGCACCGCAGGACATCCTTACCTCGGGCAGTTTTCGCTTCACCGATCACCCGACCGACCACACCGTGCTTCCGACCGCCGCCACCTGCACCCTCCTCGGCTGGCAGGTGCGTCCGGAAGGACTTCCCGACGCTCTCAACCCCGTCCCGGTCGTCGTCACCAACAAGCCGACATCCGTGGAGACCGAGCCGAACGACACCAGCGACGCCCCGCAGAAGATGACGCTGCCGGCGGTCGTCAGCGGGCGATTTGATGCCCCGCGCGACGCCGACTGGTTCGAGTTCGAAACGACGGAAAACGGCCCGCACTTCATCGACGTCTACTCCGAGCGGATCGCCGGACAGGCCGACCCCTACGTCACTGTTCTCGATGAAAAAGGAAACCGCGTCGCCGACCTCGATGACTTCGGCCATCGCATGAACGCCTTTGACGGCCACCTGCGGGATCCCTCGGGCTCGGTCAACCTGCAGGAGAAGAAGAAGTACCGGTTGCTCGTCCAGGACCGTTATCAGCGGGGCGGGCCGCGATTCCAGTACGTCCTGATCATCGGCCGCCCCGAGCCCGATTTCTTTCCGGCGGTCATCCACGGCCAGAATCCCGGGCCGGGAGGGCTGAACGTGTTCCGCGGCGGGGCGGCGATCCTCGACGTGGTCATCCATCAGAAGCATGGATTCAACGGCCCGATCATGATCACGGCCGAGGGTCTGCCGGCCGGGCTGCATGCGGCGCCGACGGTGGTCGCCAACAACACGCGGGGGAATTTCGTCGTCTGGGCCGACGAGAACGCCGAGCCGACGACGGCCTTCATCAAGCTGGTCGCGACCGGCAAGCGGGGCGAGACCGAGTTGCGGCGCGAGGTCCGGGCGCATGCCCGCGTCACGAGCGACCCCGGCTACAACTCGAGCCGCCCGCTCCGCGCGCTGCCGGTCGCCATCCGCGAGACGGCTCCCTTCTCGACGGCGTTCGCCACGGAACGGGTCGAGGTCGAAAGCGGTCAGAAGATCGAGCTGACCCTTCAACTCAAGCGGCTCTGGCCCGAGTTCAAGGAGAAACTGCTGGTCCAGGCTCTGGCGCTTCCGGGTGGATTCAACCTTCCCAACGGCGAAGTCCCTGCCGGCCAGTCCGAGGGAAAGCTCACTCTGTCGGCGCAAGCGGGAATGGCGCCCGGCGAATACACCATCGCCGTCCAGGGACAGGGGCAGGTTCCCTTCAACAAGGATCCGAAGGATGCCAGCAAGCCCAACACGCTGGTCTCGCTTCCGAGCCGACCGCTGACGGTGGTGGTCAAGGCTCCGCCGAAAAAATGAACGCCGCTCCAACCCACGGATCCCCGAGAGTCTTCCGAACTCCTTCCCGCGACCGCGTTTTGGGACAATCTTTTGAAGAAACTCCGCCGGGGGCCTTTCCGGGGCGGGGGCCGGCCGATATACTTTTCACACCTGACGCGTCGGACGGAATCTCTGACGTTGTCGGCACATAACGCGGGGTGGAGCAGCCCGGTAGCTCGCGAGGCTCATAACCTCGAGGTCGTCGGTTCAAATCCGGCCCCCGCCATTCTCACATAACCCCCGGGTCGCGAAATCGCGACGCCGGGGGTTTTCGTTGCACTGATCTGCGAAAGATGTCGATTTTCAGTTCGACTGCAACCCGAGGTCGTCACGCCATTCGTCGAAGCTCGAAGTCATCAAGAGCTTTTGCAGAGAACAGGCCTGACTGCCTGCAAATCGGTCGGAGTGGGGCGGGATGATGCCTGCAACAGGATGTTGTGCCTACGCTTACGAATCTCAGAGCCATTCGGATAGGATAGCGAAGGTCAAAAATCGGACGCATGTTGTGATGGCGTCTTACGCAGTCCCAGGCTCAATAGCATGCCAGCCTCCAAGCCTGTTGAAGTACTGTTCAGTCAACTCGCAATATTACTGAAGCGACATCGATTCAAACGCGAATCGGATGAATCAGGCTTCAAGCTCTTTACCCGCAAGTGTCGTGATTGGGTGGAGCGAATCGGCATCCTGACCAAGACCAGCGGCAATGGGAACGGTGGATTTACCCTTTCAGTCGTCATGGGAATCGAATTCACGAATCTGGAACGAGAGCGGCTCTGGATCGGGATGCCACGGACACACGGGTCTGTCGAGATGCGATTGCTGAATAAGGCCGCAAAAAAGGAGTATGTGTGTACGGAAGACTCTGATGTAAAAGGGCTCACTACACAACTTGTCGATCTGATCGTCGAAGCTGGCGAGGAACTCAAACGACGCAGCGAGAAGCTCCGTAAGGCATACTTATCCCTTGTGGAAGCACGGGGATCAAATACCAAGAAGCGATTGGCGATCTTTGCTGAGCGAAAGGCGAAGGAACTGAAAAAGAGAGTTTCGTCAGTTAAGAAGACTGCCAACTTGGCAGCGAAGGCTTCTGTCAATGCCTTTGAAATTGCGGCCGCACTGCTGCGAACAAAGCGAGACCAGATGCTGGAACTGCAAATCCACGAATTCGATGACGCCGATGCTCATGATCGACGTCGGACCCAGCAGATTCAACAGCAGTTTGTCGACAACGCGATGGCAATACAGAATGAGTTATCCGGCATTCTGGATGCACCGCACGAAACCGGGACGGTTGAACACAAGAAGCTTCCAATAAATGGGGTTTGCTACTTCGCGTACTGGTATGTCGGCTGGAAAATCCTTTACGTTGTCGTGAGCCATGAAGACGTTGGATTGCCCTGTTGTCTTTTGATGGGATCGGTGACGAGGAACTGTCCATAGCCACATAACCGCGAAATGAAATTGAGCGAAACATGCTTTGGGTTATCATCAACGGAGGATGACCCGGAGGCGGGAGGTGGTTCGAGCGGAGTGCAGAGCGCTCCACTTTCAACGCAACACCCTCGGTTCGCTGTCATGCGAACCGAGGGTGTTGCGCTTTTAATGGATGAGTTCTGCATGACAACCGTGACGACCCCGGCTGGTTCCGAACTGATTGACCTTTACCGCGCGGGAACTCAAAAACTACGCGAGTCAGTCCACGGACTCGACGACGTACAGCTCCGCGCGACGCCAGTCCCGGGCGCCTGGAGCACGTTGCAGGTCCTCTGCCACCTTGCAGACTCCGAGATGCTGTTCGCCGAACGGATGAAGCGCGTGCTCGCTGAGCATCGACCCCCTCTGCCCTTCGCCGATCCTGCGCTCCACATGAAGTCCCTCGCCTGCGACGCGCGGAATGCCGAAGAGGAACTGGCCGTTATGGAAGCGGTGCGGCGACAAATGGCGCGGATTCTCAAGGCTCAACCGGCCGAGGCGTGGCGGCGGGTGGGCATTCACAGTCGCGAAGGGGAACGGACACTCGAGCAACTGCTGCAGAAGGCGGTCGACCATCTCGCGCACCACCTCGCGTTCATCCGCGAAAAGCGGCGGGCGCTGGGCATTGACGCCTGAGGCCGCGCTGCGGGAGGACGCCTGCGTCGGTAGACTTCTCTTCACGCGATGATCCCCCATCGCGTCGTCGGTCCGGAATGACCACGAGTGTTGCCACGAGAAAAGGAAAATCGATATGCGTCTGATCGTGAGCGCGGCATTGCTGGCGGCGATGTTCTCCGGCTGCGGGAACGCGGGTCCGGTCGACCGGGTCACTTACGTCAAAGATGACGATCCGAAGATGAATGCCGCGATGGAGAAGGCGCGATCGACCGTCCAGACTTTCATCACGGCCCTCAAAGCCCCAAAAGCGGGCCAGACGGGATTTGCGATCAAGAAGGGGTTCAAGGACGGCGACAAGGGCGAGCACATGTGGGTCTCGCCGGTGATTTTCGACGGAGCGAATTTCAAGGGAAAGATCAACAACGATCCCCAGATCGTGACGAACGTCAAGAACGGTCAGGCGGTGACCATCGCTCCGGACGAGATCAGCGACTGGATGTTCATCGATGGACGGAAGCTGGTGGGGGGCGAGACGCTGCGGGTGCTGCGCGACACGCTGCCGGTCGAGGAACGGGCCGCCTTCGACAAGAGCGTGCCGTTCGTCATCGAGTAGAGTCACGGATCGTGACGCCACGCTCTAACGTAGCCCTCAGGCGGAACAAGAGGGCTACTCTCTTTGGCCCGATTCCAAGATGGCCTCGCTCCTCGAAAAGACACCCGCTTCGCCACGCGGCGCCCGGGCTCTCTACGACCCCGAGGCCGGCGGCGAAGCCGTCGCGTTGCGGGATCTCCCCAATCGACGCGAACCCTTCGAGCCCCCCCGCACCAACTGCTTCACAGTCGTCTTCCTGAAGTCCGGCCGCGGCGACGTCTGGACCGATGCCGCTCGGCATCCGTTCAACTCCCCTGCCCTGCTCTTCTTTACTCCTTACCAGCACATCCGCTTCGAACCCGCGAC
>JADZEF010000259.1 GCA_020850695.1 Planctomycetaceae bacterium
AGTACAGTTTCGGGCCAGTCGACCCGAATCTCATCAAGCGATGAGGACCGGTACGTTCTCGCCGAGTCGATCCCTGCTCTCAAGAAAATCCCAACGAGTTCTGCAACCTTGTCAGGTCCATGTATGCCGGGAATCGTAACCGACACCTCGCGTTCTGATTCAATGATGAAGTGAATCAGCTCATTATGTAATTCCGCCGTGGCTTCCAGGAAATTCGAAATATTAAACTTTCCATCTCTCGCCGGGCTCACGCTCAGTCTATAGATCAGACCGTCATCCGAGGTGGCAGTTTGCCGCCGTGGAATGGACACATTCAACGTAGCGTGCATTAGCGGATTCATCCGGTGCACACCTGAGGCGTAGATCCAGTCATTTCCCGGGCAGAGCATTTCATAGCCATAGCCGACCTGCGCCCAGAGATCGACGATCCGAGCGGCCACGGGATCCTTGGGCGAAACAACTGCCCGCCGGTAGCGCGCACAGAACTTGTGCAATCCGGGCGCAACATCGTCGAAGAGTAAGCGAAAGCGGGCTTCGTCTTTCGCATGCGGCTCGCGAAAATGAGCGATGCGATTTCGGATGGCTTTTATTTCCTCGATTTTTGCCTGCATGATGTGCTGAGGAGGAAAGTAAGCCTCAAAGAGATGCCACTCCGACTTGTCGAATATGACGTTGATGAGTTCGCCGAAAGTTACATAGGACAGCACATTTTCATGTGAAGTCACCATGTGAGTAAGGCTCTTGTCGCGAGTTTGGGATTTCGGAGGCCATGCTTGCCCGCCGCCATGCCGCTTTATTGGCTCATCCCATGACAAATTGGCAGCCCGAAGTTCGACATAAACGATGAGGCGCAGCCACGACTCCAAGATCCAAGCCATACGGAAGAGGCGGATGGCACTGGGTGGAACGGGCTCGTATTTCCAAGGTGTTGCGTCAGTGGGCTCCACGGATACCTCAACTCGCTGGCGACATCGGATTCTCTTGACGCGATTCGACACCGAGATTCAGGACTAGGTTCACCCCATCATCGCCTCAAGCACGTCCGGCGGCGCCGGGGCGTATTGCAGCGGTTCCATCGAGTAGGCCGCGCGGCCCTGCGACAGGCTTCGCACCTGGTTCGAGTAGCCGAACATCTGCGACAGCGGGGCGTGGGCTTCCAGGGCCATCACCGGGCCGCGGCGCTCGGTGTTGACGATCATCGCGCGGCGGGCGTTGAGGTCGGACTGGATGCTTCCCAGATACTCGTCCGGCGTGACGACTTCGAGCTTCATCACCGGCTCGAGCAGCACGATGCCGCCGCGCTGCAGCGACTGGCGCACCGCGTCGGCCGCCGCCGCACGGATTGCCACTTCGGTCGTCTCCCCCTGCCGCGTCTCGACGTCCGTGATACGGAACCGCATCTTCATCAGCGGGTAGCCGACGATGCCGCCCCCCTTCGCCTCGTCCATCACCGATTGCTCGAGCGCCGCGGTCAACTCGCGCGGCAGCTTCCCCTGCTGCATCTTGTTCTCGACCACGAGCGGCTCGGTCCCCTCGTACGGCTCGACGGTCAGCATCACGCGGGCGAACTGGTTGACGCCCGCCAGCTGCCGGTCGAACTCGCCCGTCACCTTCACCGCATCGCGAATGGTCTCGCGGTAGCTGACGCGCGGCTTGTGGACGCGGACCTTCACGCCGAAGTCGCGCTGCATCCGCTTGCAGATGATTTCGAGGTGCAGCTCCCCCATCCCGCTGATGATCGTCTGCCCGGTCTCTTCGTTGATCTTCGCCGAGAAGGTCGGGTCCTGCTTCTGCAACCGCTGCATGACATCAACGAGCTTCTTCCGCTCGGCGCTCGATTCCGGCTCGACCGACATCGAGATGACCGGCTCGGGGAATGTGATGCTTTCGAGGAGGATCGGCTGGTTGGGGTCGCACAGCGTGTCGCCGGTGACCACTTCTTTCAGGCCGACCACCCCGACGATATCGCCCGCCTCGACGGTGTCGGCCTCGATCTTCTGGGCGGCGTCCCCTTCGATCTTCTCGCGCGAGTCGGCCTGGATGTGCCAAAGCTGGCCGACGAGTTCCTTCTTCCCCGTCCGCGGATTGAGCATCCGCACCCCGCTGTTGAGCTTCCCCGAATAGATCCGAAGGAAGCAGAGGTCGGCGTGCTGGTCGGCGACGATCTTGAAGACGAGTGCGGCGAACGGGTCCTCGACGGTCGGCGGGCGGGTGTGTTCGCCTTTGTTGGCGTTGGGGTGGGGGCCGACGAGAGGCGGACGGTCGAGCGGGCTCGGCAGATAGTACGTGACCGCATCGAGCAGCGGCTGTACGCCCATGTAGTTTTTCGACGTGCCGGTGAGCGTCGGCTGGATCTTCCCCGCAATGGTGGCCGTCCGCAGCGCCGCACGGATCTCGTCCGCGGTCAGCTCGCTGGTCTCGAGGTACTTTTCCATCAGGGCGTCGTCGATCATCGTCACCGCATCGATGAGGTTGCCGCGCCAGAGTTCGGCGTCGTCTTTCATCGCCGCGGGGATTTCCTCTTCGCGGAAGACCTTCCCCTTCTGATCGAAGTCGAAGTAGAGGGCCTTCATCGCGATGAGGTCGATGACGCCCGTCAGCGGATCGGCCTTGGGGGGCGTGCCGGAGCCGATGGGGATGACGACCGGCACCGGGTTGGCGTGCAGGCGGTTCTTGATTTCGTTGAGGGTGCGGTCGAACTCGGCCCCGATGCGGTCCATCTTGTTGATGAAGCAGATGCGGGGGACTTTGTATTTGTCGGCCTGCCGCCAGACGGTTTCGCTCTGGGCTTCGACCCCTTCGACGGCGCTGAAGATGACCACGCCGCCGTCGAGCACGCGGAGGCTGCGTTCGACTTCGGCGGTGAAGTCGACGTGGCCCGGCGTGTCGATGATGTTGATCGTCGTGTCTTTCCATTTGCAGGTGACGGCGGCCGAATAGATCGTGATGCCGCGGGCCGATTCTTCGGGGTCGAAGTCGGTCGTCGTGTTGCCGTGGTCGACGTCCCCCATGCTGTGGGACGCCCCGCTGTAATACAGGATGCGTTCGGTGGTGGTCGTCTTGCCGGCATCGATGTGGGCGATGATGCCGATGTTGCGAATCGTTTCGATGGCGCGAGACATGGGAAAGTCCGCCGTGTGCGGGGGATCAGCGAGGAAAGAAAACGGCACGGCGGCGGGGTGAACCGATCCTCCACAGGCCGAACTGCAATTCTAGCGGGGACGAGGAATTCGGCGAAGGCTGAGGGAGCGTGGCCGGGTGCGGCCGGGCGATAGATCAGCGGGTGGCGGAGTCGACGGGCCATCGATGGCTCTCTGGTCGGACGCGACCGGCCGGTTCTCGAGGCCGGGAGGCCGAAATGTGGACGCGCGGCGATTTGTTGCGTTGCTACCAGTGCCCCACTATGCTTGAAATTGCCGGGATGGCATCGCGATTTCGCCCGTTTTCGCGACTCGAACCTCCTATTTGCGGCCTTCCCGCCGCAGTTTGAGGGCGGCCAACTTTGAGGGCCGGCGTCGGAAAGGCCTCACCCGCTTTCCGCCGATCGACTGTTCTGACTCGGTTCCCGATCACTGACAACGGAACGTGTCCTATGCGGTGTGCAATCCACGGCCTTGTGGCGGCCGCGCTGCTCGCGTGCCTCGCCCTGCCAGCCGTAGCGGCGGAGCCGTATCTCGAATTCGCGGACGGCCTGCGGAAGCGCGACCTCCATGACGTCGCGGTCGAGTTTCTCGAGAAGGCCGAGACCGATCCGAAGTGTCCCCCCGAAGTCAAGGAGGTCATCCCCTACGAAAAGGCGATGATCCTGCTGGACGGGGCAAAGTACGTCAAGAACCTCGAGCAGCAGACGAAGCAGCTCGACCAGGCCGAGGCCTTCCTCGAACAGTTCACGAAGGCGACGCCGAACCATCCGAAGGCGGCGCAGGCCAATACTGACCGTGCCAACATTCTGCTCGGCAAGGCGCGGGTCGAAGTGCAGCAGGCGCGCTCCCCCGCCAATGCGGGGGCGAAGGCGCAATACCAGACCAAGGCGCGCGAACTGGTGGGGAAAGCCCGCGCGATCTTCCAGGCCGCCCACGACCAGCACGAGGCCGTCTGGAAGAAGTTCCCGTCCTTCATCAACCAGTCGACCGACAAGGAGCTTTACGAGCAGCGCCGTGAGGCGGAAATCAAGTACATCAAGGCGCAGCTCGACCTCGCGCTGTCGACCTACGAACTCGCGCAGACCTACGATCCGGGCTCGGCCGATTACAACGCCACGCTCACCAAGGCGGCCGACGAGTTCCGCGTCATGCACGAGAAGTACCGCACGCAGGTCGGCGGCCTCTACGCCCGTATGTGGCAGGCCAAGTGCTTCGAAGAGCAGGAAGACCTGTCGAAGGCGATGGGCATCTACAAGGAACTCCTCGAGCATCCGAACGATTCGGACGCCATGCGCAACCTGCAGAACCAGGTGACGCATTTCCGCCTGATCTGCCTGAACCACGACAAGCGGAAGGACTATCTGCTGGTCGTGCAGGAAGCGAGCGAGTGGCTGCTCCAGCACAAGGCCATGGGCCGGACGAACATCGCCCTCGGCATTCGCTACGAACGGGCACGGGCCAACGAAGCGCTCGGCACGAAGCGCGACATGCCCAAACCGGAGCAGCAGAAGTACCTCCAGGCGGCGCTGACGGACGCCAAGGAAATCAACCGGTTCAGCGGCCAGTACAAGGACGCCACGACCGTGATGATTCAGAAGATCCAGGCCCTGGTCGGAAAGGACACCAAGCCGCGGGACTTCGACACCGCGCTCGGCCTTGGCCGGACGATGGCCAAGCAGATCAAGGATCTCCAGGACAGCCTGGCCGGCGCCCGCGCGACGCGCAAGCCGAAGGAAGAGATCACCAAGATCGAAGTCGAACTCGACAGCCATCTGAAAGCCACGGCCGACATGCTGCGGCTGGCGCTCGACCTCGCCGAGCCCAACACCGAAGTCGGCCAGGTCAACGCCGCCCGCTACTATCTCGCCTTCGTGTACTACTACATGAAGCAGAATTACGAAGCGGCGATCCTCGGCGAGTTCGTCGCCCGCCGTTACCCCGAGGACGACCCCCAGGTCGCCCAGGACATGGCCTACATCGCCATGTCGGCCTGGCAGCAGGCCTACTACGCCCTGAAGAAGGACGAGAGCCGCGATGCGGAAATGGCTCAGATGATCCGCATCTGCAACCTCATTACGAAGAACTGGCCTGAAGGCGACAACGCCAACGAGGCCCGCATGAACCTCGGCAAGGTCTACAAGGATGCCGTCCAGCCGGTGGAGGCAGCCAAGTGGTACGGCCAGGTCCCAGAAACGTCGAAGGACTACGCAGACGCCCAGATCAACGCCGGGCAGGCCTACTGGACCGCCTGGCTCAACGCGATGACCGTCCCCGCAGACCAGCGCCCCCCGGCGGCCGACCTCGACGCCTGGACGGCCGCGGCCGAGAAGCACCTCCGCACCGGCATCGACAAGTTGCGAGCCGGCGTCCCGATGGACGGCGTTCCGCCCGATGCCATGGTGGCCGCGCAGGTGTCGCTGTCGCAGATCATGAACGCCACCAGCCGCTTCGCGGACTCGGTGAAGATTCTCGTGACCGACGCTCACCCGGTGGTGAAGTCGATCGACGTCAAGGAAGGCGAGGCCCGTCCCGACAAGGGGGTGAAAGGGAAGCCCTTCTATATTCTCACGTACACGATCCTGTTGCGGGCGTACGTCGGCACCCAGGAGATCGATAAGGCCCTGGCCGTCATGAATAAGCTGGAGGCGGTGGCCGGCGGTCCCCAGAGCCGCGGCATCGTCGCCATTTATGAAAAGCTGGGCGAAGTCCTCGAAGAGGAAATCGTTCAGCGGAAGGCCAAAGGGGGGCAGGGGCTCGCCGAACTGCAGGCGTCGTTTAACAAGTTCCTCGACGAGCTTTACAAGCGCCGCGACACGATGAGCTACGGCGGGTTGCGGTGGATCGGCCAGACCTACCAGAGCCTCGGCAATGGCTTGAAGGAGGACAAGGCGGCGTCGACCGATTACTTCACCAAGGCCGAGTCGGCCTACAACGAAATCCTGACCAAGGCCGAGAAGGGGACGGCCGAGGAAGACACCAAGTACAAGGCGAGCGGCGCGCCGGACCTCATCCGCATCCAGATTGTGATGTGCCGCCGTCAGCTGCAGAAGTTCGACGAAGCGTTCGACCTGATCGGCAAGGTGCTCGACGCTAAGCCGCGTATGCTCGAAGCCCAGATGGAAGCGGCCTATGTGCTGCAGGACTGGGGCTTCAGCGGCCAGGGAGACAGCTTCAAGAAGCTGATGGACGCCATCAAGGGAACCAAGACGCTCGAGCGGAAGGTCGCCGTGTGGGGCTGGGCCGTGATGGTGGCCCAGCTGCAGAAGACGCTGGAAAAGGGGGCGGGCGGCCCCGACGGGAAGGCCCGCATCGAAGACTGGAAGAAGAAGCACCTCGAAGCCGGCTACAACCAGGCCCTCTGCTACCTCGGCTATGGAAAGGCCCAGAGTTCGTCGGAAGCCCGCTCGAAAGAAGTCGGGATGGCCAAGAAGTCGATCGAGGCTTACGTCCGCGTGACGGCCGACGTTCCCGAGGACTGGTGGACGAAGTACGACGCCCTCTACAAGGACATTCAGAAGGAACAGAACCCCGCCGCAACGCCGGTGGCCCTCGCCCGTCCGGAGGTAATCGAAGCGCCGGAACCGGTGGCGAACATGCCGACGGAAGAGCCGGATGCTCCGAAGGAGACCACCCCTAAGCCGGAAGTGGCCAAGGCCGAATCGAGCAACACGGGGCTGCTGATCACCGTCATCGTCGTATTGCTCGCGGGCGGCGGTGGGGTCGGGTATTTCATGTTCCGCAAGAAGGCGGATAAGCCGGAATCATTCGGCGCGCCGGAAGGCGAGGTCCCCGAGATTCCGATCTCGGCCGCGCCGGACGCCGGTGTGCCGGAGCCGGTCGGCGAGGGGCTGGCGTTCTCCTTCGCGCCACCCCCCGCAGCCGGTTCCGCCGGAGCAAGTCCGTTTTCCTTCGGCGAACCGGGAGCCCCCGCACCGGCCGCGCCGAGGAAGCCCGCCCGACCCGCCGCCAAACCGGCTGCCGCCACAGCCGCCGCACCCAAGCCGGCCGCGCCGAAGCCGGTTGCAGCCGCGCCCAAGCCGGTTGCAGCCGCGCCCAAGCCGGCCACAGCCGCCGGGCCCAACGGTCCGGCCGCGGCACCTCGTCCCGCCGCACCTGCGGCCGCGAAGCCGGCGGCAGCAGCGGCTCCCAAACCCGCCGCTCCGGCCGCGGCTGGAGCTCCCAAACCGGTCGCCGCGGCGCCGAAGCCTGCTCCGGCTCCTGCTGCGGGAACGGCGGGCGCCGCACCAAAACCGGTCGCCCCGGCAGCCCCCAAGCCGGTGGCTCCCAAGCCCCCGACCGCAGGCACCGCGGCAGGCGGCTCCAACCCGGGCGATCAGAAACCTGGAAAGTGAATCCTGCGTTCGCCGCTCCATCAGCGATCGAACGCTGACATCAAGAGCCGGATCGAACGCCTCTCCTTGCATTTCCAGAGCGTGCGGGCACGACGCTCTTCCCAACCTGACAATCAACCTCCTTCCGGAGCCGTCTTCCATGTCCCGTCGCGTTTCTCTCGTCGCACTTCTGCTGGGTGCGGCACTCATGCTGCCGCGTGCTGCAGACGCCGCACAGCTCACCAAGAAGGGGCAGAAGACCCCCATCGTGGGCGACATCCAGAAGATCACCCGCACCGAGGTCACCATCAAACCGAAGACGAAGGACGCCGAAGTCGTCCCCGTCAACGAAATCTATCGGCTCCAGTTCACCGACGAGCCCGCCCTGCTCAACCTCGCCCGCACCCACGAAGAGAAAGGCAACCTCGGCCTCGCGCTGGAAAACTACACCAAGATGCTGACCGACCCGAAGGCGAGCGCCCCGGATCTCAAGGCCGATATCGAGTATCTCATCGCCCGCACCACCGCCCGCCAGGCCCTGGCCGATCCGTCCAAGCGCGACGACGCCATCAAGCGGCTCGATGCCCACCGCAAGGCCCACGGCGACAGTTTCCGCTACTTCGAAGCCTGCGACTTCCTCGCCCAGGTCCACCTCGCGAAAGGGGACTTCGCCGCCGCCAAGGAAGCCTTCGACGCTCTCGAGCAGGCCCCCTGGAGCGACTACAAGATGGCGGCCAAGATCGGCAGCGCCCGCATCCTGTATCGTCAGGGACAATTCGCCCCCGCGCTCGAGGCCTTCAATGCCGTCATTGCCATGCCCGGGACGAGCGCGTCGGAAGTCTCGCGCAAGAACGAAGCCCTGCTCGGCAAGGCCAGCTGCCTCCAGCAGCAGGCTCAGTACGACGAAGCGATCACCGCGCTTGACGAGGTGATTGAGAAGGTTTCGCCCGAAGACAGTCGGGTTCAGGCCGAAGCCTATCTTCGTCAGGGAGACTGTCTGCAGCAGAAAAACAAGAACAAGGAAGCCCTGTTCGCGTACCTGCACGTCGACGTGTTGTACCGTCAGGAATCGGCGGCCCACGCCGAGGCCCTGTACAACCTCGCGAAGCTGTGGAAGGTGCTGGGACAAACCGGCCGCGGCGAAGACGCCCAGGCCGAACTGCAGAAGGATTACCCCAACAGCGAGTGGGCCAAGAAAACCCCCGCCGCGACGCCCGCCACCGAATAACGTGACGGGTGGCCGGGTTCGACCGCAGGGAGCCCCCCGCGCCGCCGCGACGTTCGTTGCGGACCGTGGCGACTGCTGTTCGCAGCGATGGTAATCCAAGAACGACGAAGGGCCGCAAGCGGATTCGCTTGCGGCCCTTCGTGCATCTTTACGGCTGGCTTCCACGCGATTCGACCAATCCCCGGCCGTCGTTGTCACCGAGTGCGGGGCTCGCGGGGAAACAGGTTCGTGCCGGCGGGGCGTTCGAACGATTCGTCATTCGCGGGGATGATGTCGCTCCGTCCCGAGGCCTGCCGCGTCGGCGTCAGCACCTCGTCGATCGTCACGTCCTCGTCTCCCTGCTTCTTCAACTCGTGCTTGCGGTGGGCGACGTAGACCTGGGCCGAGAGCTTGAGGAGCTGCTGCTTCCGCGAGTCGAGGACGTCGTCCATCTTGGCGACCGTCCGCTCGACCCAGCCCGGCTGCTTCTGCATGGCCTGCGACATCATGTGCAGGAACAGGCTGATCTCGCGGAAATTGTGGTCGATGACATGGCTGCTGATCGGAGCGACGACGCGGGCGGCCGCCTCGACGGTCTGCGACGGGAAGGTCACAAACAGCTGCGCCCGGTGCTTCACGAGGGGCCGGTTGTCGCGGGTCCGCTCGAAGGTCCAGTCGAGCGACAGCAGGCACTGCGAACGGATCGGCCGCAGCATCAGCGGGCCCTTGAACGCTCCGTCGCACCAGATGAGGCAGCGGTTTTCGCCGCGGTGCAGGATCTCGATGACCCCCGACGTCCCGTCGCCGCAATCGGCGTCGTACTCGGTGGCGCTCCGCTGCGTCATGCTGAACTTCGAAATCCCCATCGACTTCCAGATACCGACCGCCACTTCCGGAGCATTCAGGAAGAAGCGATAGACTTCCGGCTCCACTTCGAACGTCACGGTCGGCAGTTCGCGGAACAGGCTGATCGAGCCGAGCACCGCGTCGGCCTTCGTCCGCTGGGCCGGAGCGAGCTGTTCGAGCGGCAGCTGTTGCAGGGCGGCGTTCCGGGACGCTTTGGCCGACGTCCCTTTCTGCGTCACCTTCACCCGCTCGTCGCGGAACTTCTCTTCGCGGGCGGAGAGCTTCGGCAGCCCCTCGGCGTCGGCCGGGGAATCGGCAAGCGCCACCGCCGGGCCGGCCAGCACACAGGCCGAAACCGCCGCCGTGATCCACCGCCGCAAGAGTACGTCTAATCGCCTCATGCCGTGCCCCTCCGTGGGTCAACCCATGCAGTTCGCCAAGACTGCACAGGCCGTGTTCCAGTCTCTTCGCCGAGGTGGTGCGGCCATAACAGCCGCTTCCACCCTCAGAATTGATCGACCCGTCAGGCTTTGCCACGTCATCGGAACCGGTCCGTTCGGACGATCCGGAACACCCCCCCGCGGCATGACCAGCACGACCGACATTCGCGGCAAATCCGGCAGGACCGCTACGACCGGATGGGTCGCAGAAAACTGCCCAACTTGCCAGCCACCCGTCGAAATGCTCCGCGCGCGAAGAAACGTCTCAACCACACGCGCCGCACGTCGTTATGCGAGAGTTTTCGAAGCCGCCATGGCGTCCCTTCCGGTTCCGTCAGCTTCCGGCAACGGAAAGCTTCGCGCATGATCGAACGCGGCTTCTGTCGATCGATGGGGACCTATGGAGAAGGGGCTGCCGAGCGTCCTTCGGGAATCAGCGATTCGAGCCGTTTCACCCTCTCCTCATCGAAGATCCGGTCCGCGTGCCGCTCGCGGCGGTTGATGCCGTCCAGGTCGAGCGCCAGCCTCGCTTCGCTCGCAGCCTCTTCCAGCTGTTGGGCAACCGCAAACGCTTCGGCGCGCTCGGCACGAAGCGCCGAGAAGTTCGGATTTCTCGCAACCGCCCCGGTGTACCACTCCACCGCCTCTTTGGCCGCCGTCACCTTCTCCGCGGGATTGCGCGTCCGCTCGGCCAGGGCGATGAACATGGAGCCGAGTCGCCGATATCCGCTCGCATCGTGGGGATCGAGCGGAAGGACCAACCTGGCGAACTCGACCGCATTCGAGAAATCGGTTTCGCGGCCCCCAGGGGGCTGCTGCTTCCAGCGCAGGAAATAGAAGTCGGCCAGTCGTTCGACCGGAACGGGGTTGAGCGGATCGGCGACGCTGGCCTGCTGGTACATCAGCTCCGGCCGCGACACGCCGTCCCCCCGCGCAATCTCCGCGTCTCCCACCGAGACGAGTGATTCGCTCGACATCACCGGGAGCGTCGCCGAAAGCACGCACGCGGCGCACAGCACCGCGCAGCCGGTCGCTTCCGCAACCGTTCGCAGCCCGTCCGACTTCGTCGGCGCTGCCACTCGTGCGGGGCTCAACCCCAGAACGTCAGATGACGTGACAAGCACCGCCAGCAGCAACAGCGTCTGCGTGATCGCCGGCATCTCCATCCCCCCCGCCCCCAGCAGGTGAACTCCCATGACTGTCGCGGCGCCGGCGAGGCACGCCTTTGTCGCAGGAGCCGGGAGCCCGTTCAACACGCGCCATGCCGCGGACCATGCGGCGGCGACGCACACCATGCGGATGATCTCGTCCGCATCTCCGCCGAACAGGATTATCGAGGCGATCATCAGTCCGAAGGCCACCGCCGCCCCGCGGCCCGCCGTCGAACCATTCTCTGAACTCTCCCGCAATGGGCTCACATCCTCTGCCGCCGACCTGTTCCCCGGCGTCGCACGGGCCCGTTGAACCGCCGCCGCAATCGACCAGGCGAGCCCCAGCAGTCCAACAAGCCCTCCGCTCGTCCAGACGTCCAGCACGAAATTGTGGGGGTCGGCGATCTCTTCGCTGGCTTCGGGCAGCTTGTGCTTCAAGTAGTGTGGGCGGAAGTTGCCGGGTCCCGTTCCCCAGAACCACCGCTCGCGAACGACCTGCGCCGCTCCGGACCAGTACTGCAATCGAAACTTCAACGAGCGCGGCGCCTGGGCGATGACCTCTCGATCGAGCCCCCCCGTCAGCAGCGCCAGCCCGGCAATCGCCAGCACGCCCCCTCCGGCCAGCGCAAGGAGTGTCGCCGGCCGCCTCGCGCGAGACGTAATTGAAGGGTCGCCGGAACCGGGATGATTGCCCGCATCAGCTGCTGACGAGGTGTCCGCGCGAGGAATTCTTCGCCGGTTCCACCTCGCAAGCCCTCCCCAGACAATGCCTCCCGCCACGGTTCCCACCCACGCGGTGCGACTCTTCGTCAACACGAGGCAGAAGGCGACCAGCGCCAGGCAGCCCATCACGGTCCATCGTCGCCGGCGCGACGGGCCCATGCCGTTCGCGGGAGTGGGATTCGATGCGACAATCCCGCACCCCACCAGTCCCCACGTGGCAATCCATCCCGCAAACGTGTTGGCGAGGGCGAACAGTCCAATCGGTTCCGTGCTTCCGCGCAGTCGATCCTCGAACTGCCGGCGGGCGGGGCCTTCCATCGGAATCTGCTGCCGCGAGAATTCCTGCCGCAATTCGCTGAGACGGCGGGAGCGGGCGCGCAACTCTTCCGCGGTCGCTGGCGCTTTGGCCGAAAGGTCGTCGTACTCCGACCGCAATGCGTCGTACCGTCGGGCCTCGGCACGATACATGACATAGTGTTGCCACACCCCCAGCCCGGCAAACGCGATTGCCAGGGCGACCATCATCCGCTGCCACGCCGCACGTCGCGTCGCATCGGCCAGGATGCCGCGGAGCATGACAAAAGAAACCGCCAGGGCCAGCCATTCCCAAAGCATGTTGAGGGCGACGCGGCGATCGCCATCCTGCTGGACGATCAACCGAAGCGCGGACAAGACGTGTCCCGCGGTCAGCACGAAGACGCCGGCGTCGAGCCAGTCGAGCCGGCGCCGCGCGAGCCCCTCACGCGACCGCAGCCACACCGCCATCAGGGCGGCGACGAACCATGCGGGAGTGATCCCAAGCGTCCGTCCGAGGACCGAGCCTTCGGGCGGAACGAGGAGGCGGATCATCACCAGCGCGGCGAGGATCGCCTCGAGGAACCCGAGCGCCGGCGAGGGGGGCTCGGGAGCAGGAGCAGTATTGGAACGAGAGCGCGCCATGAGGTCGGAGCGTACGCAGCTGGAAGGAAGTCGTGCGGGTGCAAGATAGCACGTCACCCGCTTCCCGGCACGGACATGCCCGCCCGGCGCATCGACCGTCGTGGGAGCAGATTTCTGTAGAACCGACCGATGCGGGCCCCGAGACGTCGCGCGAGGGTTTCGTTCACCAAAAGATCTCTACGCCGAAGGCGTTGCACTCCAAAGCCCAGGGTCGCGAACGGAGTGAGCGCACCCTGG